>JAFQKV010000073.1 GCA_017414715.1 Clostridia bacterium | reverse complement strand
TTGGATTGGACCGTTCCCAACGACCTGGCGGAGCTCAACGCCATCGTGGGCGGCAAGGAGATGCCCTTCAAGTATAAGGATTGCAAGGCCGAGATGGATATGGTCAACAAGGCCTTCCTCGAGATCATGATCGAGGGCGATGCCAACGGCCGCGGCTTCCAGTATCCCATCCCCACCTACTCCATCACCTCCAACTTTGACTGGTCGGATACCGAGAACAATCGTCTGCTCTTCGAGATGACCTCCAAGTACGGTACTCCCTACTTCTCCAACTACATCAACTCCGACATGGAGCCCTCCGACGTTCGTTCCATGTGCTGCCGTCTCCGTCTCGACCTGCGTGAGCTTCGCAAGAAGTCCGGCGGCTTCTTCGGCAGCGGTGAATCCACCGGTTCCGTCGGTGTCGTCACCATCAACATGCCCCGAATCGCCTATCTCTCCAAGACCCCCGAGGAGTTCTATGCACGCCTCGACCGCATGATGGACATTGCCGCCCGTTCCCTGAAGATCAAGCGCAACGTCATCACAAAGCTTCTTGACGAGGGGCTCTATCCCTATACCCGCCGCTATCTCGGCACCTACAATAACCACTTCTCCACAATCGGTCTGCTCGGCATGAACGAGGTGGGGCTCAATGCCAAATGGCTGGGCAAGGATATGACCGATCCCGCCACCCAGGAATTCACCAAGGACGTGCTCAACCACATGCGTGAGCGCCTCTCCGACTATCAGGAGCAGTACGGCGACCTCTATAACCTTGAGGCAACTCCCGCCGAGTCCACCACCTACCGTCTTGCCAAGAAGGATGTCGAGCGCTATCCCGACATTCGTACCGCCGCCGACTCCTGCGACAAGACCCCCTACTACACCAACTCCTCCCATCTGCCCGTGGGCTACACCGAAGATGTCTTCGCCGCGCTGGATATTCAGGACGAGCTGCAGACCCTCTATACCTCCGGCACCGTCTTCCATGCTTTCCTCGGCGAGAAGCTTCCCGACTGGAAAGCCGCGGCAAATCTCGTGCGCACCATTGCAGAGAACTACAAGCTGCCCTACTACACCCTCTCTCCCACCTACTCCGTCTGCCGTGAGCACGGTTACATCACCGGTGAGCACTTCACCTGCCCCCGCTGCGGTGAAAAGACCGAGGTCTACAGCCGTATCACCGGCTACTACCGCCCGGTTCAGAACTGGAACGACGGCAAGAGCCAGGAGTACGCCGACCGCAAGGTTTACGACATCGGCAATTCCCGTCTGACCCACGGCCGTCCCGTGATGGTGGAAGGCGGATGCTGCACACCCGCAGCCACAGTTTCCGCAGCCCCCGCCGTCGAGGACCGCGTCATCCTCTTCGCCACCAAGACCTGCCCCAACTGCAAGGTTGCCGCAGCGATGCTTGAGAAGGCCGGTGTCGCCTTTGAAAAGCTCATCGTTGACGAAAACCGCGAGTTGGCCGAGAGCCTCGCTCTCCGTCAGGCCCCGACACTTGTGCTGATGCAGGGCGAGAACGCCACCAAGATCGCCGGTGTTGCCGCCATCCGCGAGTATCTCAACGGCAAGAACTAAAAAACCGAGAGAGGCCCCGGTAAACCTCCGGGGTCTCTT
Source organism: Clostridia bacterium (assembly GCA_017414715.1). Classification (GTDB taxonomy): domain Bacteria; phylum Bacillota; class Clostridia; order Oscillospirales; family QAMX01; genus RGIG1911. The sequence continues at coordinate 19,894 of JAFQKV010000073.1, read as the reverse complement.
TTCTTTGAAAAGAGGAACAAGGAAATGCATGATATCATCGTTATCGGCTCCGGCCCCGCCGGACTGACCGCCGCGCTCTACGCCCGACGCGCCAACAAGAGCGTGCTCATTCTCGAAAAGGATTCCTTCGGCGGGCAGATCACCCATTCTCCCAAGATCGAAAACTTTCCCGGTTTTGCCACCGTCAGCGGCACCGAGCTTGCCGATGCCATGGTGGAGCAGGTTCTCGCCCAGGGGGCCGAGGTGGAGCTCGTCGCCGCAGAAGGTATTCAAAAAACTGATGCCGGTTTCACCGTAAACACCGACGGCGGCGAGTTTGAGGCCAAGGCTGTTATTCTCGCCACCGGTGTCAAGCACCGCACCCTCGGGCTTGCCCGCGAGGATGAACTGGAAGGCAGCGGCGTTTCCTACTGCGCCGTCTGCGACGGTGCTTTTTATGCCGGCAAGCGCGTTGCCGTCATCGGCGGCGGAAATTCCGCCCTGCAGGAAGCTGTTCTTCTTTCCGAGACCGCAAGCCACGTCACCGTCATTCAAAATCTTGATCATTTGACCGGTGAAGCAAAGCTTGTCGAGATCCTTGAGGCCCGCGACAACGTTACCTTCATCTACAGCACCGTGGTGGAGGAGCTTCTCGGCAACGACGGTCTTTCCGGCCTGCGGTTAAAAAATACCGACGGAGAGATCTCCGAGCTTTCCGTGGACGGCGTGTTCGTCTGCATCGGCCTGGTTCCGAACAACGCCGCCTTTGCCGACCTCGCCGCCTGCAACGATTGGGGATATTTCGACTCCGATGAGGCCTGCACCACCGTCACCCCCGGCATTTACGTTGCCGGCGACTGCCGCGCAAAGTCCATCCGGCAGATCACCACCGCCACCGCCGACGGTGCCGTTGCCGCCCTTGCCGCCTGCCGCTTTATCGATTACGGGAACTGATCTATGACACAGGCACAGCAAAGCCGCTGTGCCCGGTATTTCTCACGGAGCATTGTTATGAAAACCGCCAAGGTAACCGTTGTCCCCTACGATCCGAAATGGAAGACTGACTTTGAAAAGATCCGCGCAGAGATCGCACACACCCTCGGCGATCTTGCCATCGCCATCGAGCACGTCGGCAGCACTGCGGTGGAGGGTCTCTCCGCGAAGCCCTGCATCGACATTGACGTCGTCATCCGGGACGGTTCCGTGTTCGCTGCCGTAAAAGATGCGCTTGCCGGCATCGAATATATCCACGAGGGTGACCTAGGCATCCCTGGCCGCGAGGCCTTTGCCTATTCCGACAAGCCGCATCTGCAAAAACACCATCTTTACGTCTGTCCAGCCGGTTCCGAGGAGCTTCACCGGCACATCACCTTCCGTGATCATCTGCGGCGCAGCCCGGAAGCCGTCCGGGAATATAGCGAAATAAAGGAAAAGGCCGCGCACCTCTTCCCGGAGGATATCGACGCGTACATGAAATACAAAGCCCCCTGCATACAAAAGCTGTATAAGCTTTGCGGGCTTCTGTGAGATAACCCGACCTGCTATTTTTTCAGGTCGGGTTGCTTTATGCGCATAAGCATCAATCCCGTCGCAGCAGCGCAGGATACGTGTATCGCCGCCCGTACGGTACGGTGCACAAGAATACCCGTGCCGCCCACGAGAAACAGCGCGGAAAGCCCGGCGAGCCAGGCAATCACCGTCTGCAGCACAACCGCTTTCCGTGTGCTGCGCCCGGAAAGGATCGTTCCTGCAAGGATGAGACCCTCTCCGAGGGCAGCACAGATCATTGGGATGCGCCACGTGCCCCAAAACACCGTCTGCCACAAGGCCGAAAGGGCATACATTCCGGCTCCGCCGAAGGTTTTCCCCTCTGCGCTGCGGGCAAGAGCAGCGGCACATACGGAGCGAGCCGCGTCGCAGAGTATGAGGCTTTCCGGCAGCGCCAGCGCCATAACGGAAAGAAGTCCCTCCGCCGCCACCAGCGGAACGGTCCCCCACGGGCAGTTTTCCTTCAAAAAAATCCACCTGCACTTTTAACGTTTCATCATATTCTGCCGCAAACGGCAAATACTAATCCCGTTTCTGATCTTATTTTTACGAAAGGGATTTGTTATGACCAAAAGAAGCGCCATACGCGCCGTTACCTTTGCCCTTGCGGCAGCCGCCGTGGCAGCCGCCTTTGCTGCCATCGGCTGGATCCGTGTGTCGAAGCACAAAGATGAGCTGGATAACGGCTATCGCCGGGCGTACGCCCAGCTTTCCTCTGACCTTTCCCAGATGGATTCCGCCCTACAGAAGCTTGCCGTCTGCGGTGCCGCCGAGACACAGAGCGTTCTCGCCGCAGATGTCTGGATGCACGCCTCTGCTGCCGAGCAGTGTCTGGAGGCTCTTCCCATGATGGGCTCCGACTTTCAGGGACTTGAAACCTATATCAACCGTGTGGGCGACTACGCCTATTCCCTCCTTCGGCGTGCTTCTGCTGGAGAGCTGTTGAGCAACGAGGACCGCACCGCCATCACCTCTCTTTCCTCCATCGCAGCAAACGTTACCTCCGCGCTGCAGGATCCCGCCTCCGCCGATCTCGATCCCGCCTTCTTCCGCGCCGCCGCCGGGCAGACTGCCGGTCTTTCCGATGCCGTCATGTCCATGGAGGCCGACTTTCCGGAAAGTCCGGTACTGCTTTACGACGGGCCGTTCAGTGATCACATCCTCTCTGCAACCCCTGCCTGTGTGGAGGCAAATCCGGAACCCATGACCGAGGATGCCGCCCGCAGCCGTGTCGCAAAGCTCTTCTCGGTTCCGGCAGAGCGGATCACGTCTCTCGGCGAGGCGAGCGGTTCGCTGCCTGCCTGGTGTTTTTCCGTCAAGACCTCCCGCGGAGAGGTCAGCCTGCAGATGGCCAAGCACGGCGGCGGCGTACTTCTGCTGGTTTGCGATCGTGAAGAGGGGGATGTGACCCTTTCCCATGAGGAAGGGATCGCCGCCGCGGAGCGTGCCGCCGCCGCACTCGGCTTCTCCGGGCTTGAACCCACCTACCGTTATGAGGAGGGCGGCGTTCTCTATGTCAATTTTGCCGCCGTAAAGGGAGAGATCCGCCTGTATCCCGACCTTGTGCAGATCGGCATTTCCCTTTCTGACGGCGGTCTGTGCTACGCCGAAGCAAAGGGCTATCTTTCCAATCACAAGGCACGGGCTCTGATACCGGCGGTAACGGAAGAAGATGCCCGTGCATCCCTCTATGACGGCTTTGATATCCTTTCAGCCCGTCTGTGTGTCATCCCAACCTCCGGAGAGCTTGAGCGGCTTTGCTATGAATTTCACACAAAGCAGGGGGATCGGGAATTTCTCATCTACATTGATGCCTCTACAGGGTCTGAGGCACAGGTACTTCAGCTTCTGCGATCCGACGGCGGTGAGCTGACCATGTGAAAAAGCAGCGCCCGGGAGTCTGCGACCACCATGTCACAGGCTCCCGGGCATCTCCCGTTATGGCGCGAATACCGGATCTATGCCGCGCCGCACAATACGTTATCAATGAGAACCAGCAGCTCCAGAACGCTTCGGAACTGGGCTTCCCGCCCTTCTTCAATCCACAAGAGGTTCCCCTGCCACGTGGAATTGTACCGAAAAAGCACATCCACCTTAAAAGAAGCCACCGGTGTTCCGTCCGGGTCTTCCTCGCTTCCGGGGCGGTAAGGCTCACCCTTCCCCCGCAGCTCCGTGGTCGGACGCGGAGATTTGCGCTCGTCCATCAGTCCTTCAAGACAAAGCAGCAGCTCCATGGTGCTGGAAAAGCGGTGTCGTTCACCGGTCCACGGAGAAAAAACATATCCTTTCGGATTCTTATCCTTATACAGATACACCCGAAGCACGGAGCTTCGCATATCCCTTGGAATAAATGCAGGAGTTTGTAAGGACAACTCTTCGGCCTCCTTCTTCACTTTTCGGCTTTATTATACCCCGCGACGGTTTCATTTGGGTTACAAGTCGGCGGCTGTGTGCACATTTTTCGTTGACTTTGCCCTTGTTTAGTTGTATACTCTATTCTAGAAAGGTTTTGTGATCGGGGGTGTTTTTCATGCATGCGCCAGTCCTGAAGATTAGGCTTCTCGGTGAGATTTCCATCTCCTGCGGTGACCGCGTCTGCGCAAGCAGCGGCAGCCGCTCCAAAAAGATATGGACACTCATCGCCTATCTGATCGCCAATCGAAACCGCACCGTAACACAGCAGGATCTGATCGACATTTTATGGGAAAACGAGGATTCCGCAAACCCCGCGAACACGCTCAAAACCCTGCTGCACAGAGCCCGCGCCATACTGGATGACCTTGGTCTTCCGGAGGGTGTAAATCTCATCCGGAACACCGGCGGCACCTGCGGTTGGAATAACGATATTCCCTGCGTGATCGATGCCGAGGAATTTGACCGGCTATTTGGCGATCTTTCCCGCAGAAAGCTCTCGGACAACGATCTCTGTGACGGGCTCAGCGACGTGCTGGATCTCTACCGCGGCACCTATCTGCCGGGCTTTGAGAGCGAGGCCTGGGCGTTGCCCCTTGCCACCTATTTCCGTTCCCGTTTCATGCAGGCTACAGCTGCTGCCATTTCGGTTTTGGACCGCCTCGGGCGCTATGACGAGCTTTGCGACCGCTGCCGTCACGCCATCGCCCAGGATCCCTATGAGGAAAGCCTGCACATCGCCCTCATTTCCGGCCTGCTTGCTCTGGACCGCGGTCGTGAGGCTATGGACCATTACCGCTATGTGTCCGACCTTTATCTCTCCGCCTTCGGCATCAACCCCTCGCCCGAGCTGAAGGCCGTTTATCAGAAGATCGCACAGAGGATCAATACACCCGAGAAGGATCTTACAGTCATTCTCTCCTCTCTTGACGAGACCGACCGCCGGAGCGGTTGCTTCTACTGCGAATACGAGATCTTCAAATCCGTTTACCGACTGGAGGCACGCAATGCTTCCCGCAGCGGAAACACGATGTATGTGTGTCTGCTTTCCCTCTCTTCCTTTGGCGGCGATGAGCTTCCGCAGAAGACCCTCAACCGCGCCATGCACAGGCTTTCTGAAACCATCCGTACGTCGCTGCGCAGCGGCGACGTTTACACCCGCTACAGCATCAGCCAGTATCTTGTGATGCTTCCAAACGTCTCCGCAGAAAACGGAGCCAAGGTGCTGGACCGGATCGCGACAGCCTTCCGGCGGGAAAACCCCAAGTCCCCGGCATACTTACGCACCTCGCTTTTGCCCATGACCCTGCCGAAATTCTAAAAAATCAAACGGCCCTGTCCGCAAATTCTGCGTCAGGGCCGTGTTTTCAAAGGAAGCATAACTCCCATGCCAAACGTTATCCGTCTTACCGACCTTTCCTCTCCGGAGGCGCAGGTTTTTTCCCGACTGACCGAGGCCCAGCTGCGCAATGTACTGGAGCCGGAAAAGGGCATCTTCATTGCCGAAAGCACCAAGGTCATCGGCACCGCGCTGGATTCCGGCTACGAGCCCCTTTCCGTTCTCTGTGAGGAAAAGCATATCACCGGACAGGCCTCCGGCATTATCGCCCGCTGCGGCGACATTCCCGTCTACACCGCCGAGCGGGAAGTTCTGCAGCAGCTCACGGGCTTTTCCCTGACACGGAGCGTGCTGTGCGCCTTCCGTCGGCCACCGCTGCCCGCACCGGAGGAGGTGCTCCGGGATGCCCGCCGCATCGCGGTGCTGGAGGGCGTGGTGGATTCCACCAACATCGGTGCCCTCTTCCGTTCTGCCGCCGCCCTCGGCATGGACGGCGTGCTGCTCTCCCCCACCTGCTGTGATGCCTACAACCGCCGCGCGGTGCGCGTCAGCATGGGCACCGTTTTTCAGGTGCCCTGGACCTATCTTCCCTGGCCGGAAGAAGGCCTCTCCATCCTACGCAGCGCAGGCTTTTCCACCGCTGCCATGGCACTCTCCGACGATTCCGTCTCCATTGATGACGAAGCCCTCCATAATGAGCCACGGCTCGCCATCGTTCTCGGCACCGAGGGCGACGGTCTTGCCGCCGGCACCGTCGCGCGCTGCGACCGCACGGTACGCATCCCCATGCAGCACGGGGTGGATTCTCTCAACGTGGCCGCGGCGGGTGCCGTGGCATTCTGGGAGCTTCGCGCCCGGAAAGGAAAGTGAAATCATGCGCAAATTCATTCTTTTTGATCTTGACGGGACGCTGACCGATCCTGCCGAGGGCATTACGAAATCCGTGGCCTATGCCCTTTCCGCCTACGGCATCGAGATTGCCGATAGAAGCCAGCTCAACTGCTTCATCGGCCCGCCCCTTGCGGAATCCTTCTCGGTGTATTTCGGCTTTTCCGATACCGATGCCAAAGCCGCCGTCGATAAGTACCGTGAATACTTCTCCGTCACCGGTCTTTTTGAAAACGAGGTCTACCCAGGCATCCCGGAGACCCTTTCCGCCCTGCGGGAGGCGGGTCACGTCCTTGCCGTCGCCACCTCCAAGCCCACCGTTTTCTCCGACCGCATTCTGGAGCGATTTGACCTGATGAAGTATTTTGACTATACCCTCGGCAGCGAGCTGGACGGCCGCCGCATCAACAAGGCGGACGTCATCCGCGAATGTATGGCGCACCTCGGCGCAACACCGGAGAATACCCTCATGGTCGGCGATCGGAAGCACGATATACTCGGTGCAAAAAGCTGCGATATTCCCGCCATCGGTGTGCTCTACGGCTATGGCGACGAGGCCGAGCTGACCGCCGCCGGTTCCGCTGCCCTCGCCGTCCGCCCCACCGATATCCCGGAGCTCATCCGCGGACTTTAAACCGTTTTCTTCGCATCCAGATCCTCTTTGAAGGGAGTTATGCTTATGTACAGCGCAGTCCGGCTTCTGCATTTTTCCGACGGTCATCCGCTTTCGGCACAGTTTCCTGCAGATATGCAGCTTCCGCATATCCTGCAGGAAAAAACGATAGCGTATCTGCTCCGCCCCTGCACAAAAGAAGAACTTCTGCACCGGCAGGAGCTTTTTATTCTGCTGTGGGATGACCGCAATGCGCTGCTTCTTCGCGAGCTTCTGTCCGATCTTCACTCCCTGTCAATAACGCTGGATCTTCTCTCCGCTCCGGAAAGCGAATTTGAACGGCTTTATCAGCATTATCTTCTGTTGGGACAATATCTCGGTCTTTGTGAGCATTTGACATCCCTGTCTTTCCTCGGCGCTCCCTTTCTCCGCCTTGCACAGACGCTTTCCACGCCCGAGCAGCTTACATTCTGTGAGGCTGTCCGCTCGGCATACGACCGCGCAGACACTCTGTTTGCCGGTCTGCGGCAAGGCATCCTTTCCTTTTCCTCCTCCGCAACGCTCATGAAAAACCGGGATGCCAAGAGCCTCTGCGACACGCTCTGCAGGCAAATTTCATCCCTCGGCATATCTCTCCCCGCCCGTACCGATCTGCGGATCCGGGTCAACCGCACCCTATCCAATGCCATCACCGAGCAGTATCCCATGGAAATTGCCGAAATCACAGGGCTTCTTTCCGTCTATCCGCCGGAATTGCTCTCCACACCGCTTGAGCTGATCGATGACCTCAAATTTATTCTGGACATTTCCGCACTGATCCTGCGCGGCCGTGCTGCCGGATTGCCGGTCTGCATCCCCCAAATCAGCGACCACCCCCTTTTCCGTGCCGAGGCCGCTGCCGATCCTTCACTGCTTGCAAAGGAAGACGCTCAGATCGTTCCCAACGATATTCGACTGGAACCCGGCTCACCGTTTGCTTTCCTTGTGGGCGCAAACGGCGGCGGAAAAACCACATATCTTCGCACCATCGGCATCAATTTCCTGCTTTTCCGTGCGGGCTGCCCAATTTTTGCCCGTTCTGCCGAAATATACCCCTTCCCCTATGCCGCCGCACATTTCCCCACCGACGAACGCTTTTCCGGTGTCGGCAGACTGCAGGACGAGCATCTGCGGTTGAATTCTATCCTTGCCTCTGCAGCCGTCCCGTCTCTTTTATTGTTGAACGAGACCTTCAGCGGCACCGATGCAGCCCGTGGCTTTCGGTATCTCTGTGACACCGCAGAGATGATCAAACCCACCGGTCATTTCGGCGTATGGGTAACCCATTTTCATGAGGTAACAGACCTCGGATTCCCCATACTGACGGCAGAGATCGATCCGCAGGACGAAAACCGCCGAACCTACCGCATCACCTCCGGCGGCAGCGGACATTCCTCCTTTGCGGCGGATATTCTGCGCAAATACCGCCTGGATCCCGAATCCCTGAAGAAGCGAGGTGTCCGGAATGTCCTGTAGTCTTTTATATCCCGAGGGGATCGCCCCTGCGGCCCCCATGGATCGTCGGATCCTCTACCACCTGTCTCTGGATCGCGCCTTTTCCTACATCTCTTCCGATGAAAAGCTGACCCGCCGCTTTTTCGATGTCCTTCTGCAGCCCTGCGGCAGAGAAACTGTCCTCTACCGCCAGGCCATCCTGCGGGATCTGCAGGCTGATCCGCAGATATTTGCGCGGCTTTCCTCCTTTGCAAAGGTATTGCGGGATATATCCGGGGATTTTCACCGTGCAAGCCGGGAAGTGAGCATGCTCCGCGCGGGCGGCGCGGCATCACTTTTTTCCGCACAGAACCTTATGCAGATGCAGGCCAAGCATCTTGGGGATATCCTGCGCCTGCTGCGCAGCCTTGATGCCGATCTGAATAGCCGCCGCCTGCGCGCCGAAGGTCTCCTTGCGCTGCACAGGCACATTCAGGCCATCACCGATTCATCTGCCGCCTCTGCGCTGCTGCCCCTCTGCAGCCGGCTGGAGCTTTTCAAGTCCGCTGATTTGAAATGCCGCTACCGATTGGACAAAGCCGGTCGTATCGTTGCCTTTGAGGTGGTCGAGCTTGAAGAAGAAGCCGTCTTGCAAAAGCGACCTCACCGCATCCGTCGGAAAGTTGCCCTTCCGGAAGGCATACCGTTGCAAATGACCGCCGCCGATGCGCCAAAATTTGATTCCATGAAGGCCTCCGCCTTGAAGGAGATCACACAGATCCTATCCGTTGCCTGCCGGGATCTGCTGGATCGCTTTGCTCATCTTGGCGATGAGCTGGCTTTCTACGCGGTGGCACTCAAATACATTCGGACCCTTGCGCAAAAGGGCTCCGCCTGCTCCTATCCCACCTTCGGAGACGGCGCGCATCTGGAGTTCACCGACCTGCGGGATCTGTATCTGCTTATGACCGTTTCCGGCGCAGAGCATATTGTTCCCTCCTCTCTGCAGTTGAATGATAACCGCGGGGTACTCCTTTACGGCGACAACGGCAGCGGAAAAACTGTCTTTCTCCGCTCCGTTTCCACCATGCAGCTGCTGGGTCAGGCAGGGCTTCCCGTCCCGGCGGAACGGGCACAGCTTTCCTGCGTTGCAGCCCTCGCCACACAGTTTTCGGAATCGGAAAAGGGCTTTCTGGAAGCAACCGCCGCCGGTCGCTTTGAGCAGGAGGTCCGTGAGCTTGCGGCAATGGTCGATTCTCTCCCCGCCGGCTCTCTGGTCCTGCTCAACGAAACCTTCCAGAGCACCGCCTATACCGAGGGTGCCGAAGGACTGTCTCACCTGCTTCGCTGGTTTTCCGACCACGGTATCCGATGGATTCTGGTGACCCACCTGTTGCAGCTGGATGAATATCTGAAAGATCTCCCCGTTGTGCGGCTGCACACCTCGGAAGGATACCGTATCAGCTGATGCAAGCACGCCCCGACCTTACCGGCCGGGGCGTGCTTTTCATTTCTTATTCCTTTTTTTCTCTGCAGCCGCCGCAGCTTCCGCAGTTATGTGTACAGGAGCCGCTGTCCGGACATCCGATGCATTTCTTCCCGGCTTTTTTTGCCTTATAGATATACATGGCTGCGAGGGCGACAATGGTTGCGATCACAACAACAATGACCGCATTTTTATATCCAATCAGCATCCCGACACCACTCCTTTCCGGAAATTGCAATTCGATTTATTTTGCCGTCTTCTTTGCGCGAACACAAAGGAAAACGATAACCGCCGCAAAGACTGCGACCGCAGCAAGACCGGGCAGGAAACCGGCACCGACCGTTCCGGCAGTGATGAGCGTACCGATCTGATAGACCAGGAAACCGATGGTAAATCCAACGGCAAGCTGCAGTGCAATGCCCGACCAGAGCCACTTTGCGCTCTTCATTTCCGCATTCATGGCACCGATGGCGGCAAAGCAGGGGGGCGTGTAAAGATTAAACATCAGATAGGCCAGCGCTGCAGCCTTGGTAATGGCCATGATACCGGCGATCTCAGCACCAGCACCCTCCATCGCCACGAGCTCTTCGACATCGATGAGGTTTTCAAGACCGACAAAGCATACCGCAAGGGTTCCGACAACATTTTCCTTTGCGATAAAACCGGTGATCGCTGCTGCGGCAAGCTGCCAAGAAAGAACGCCAACAACGGGCACCAGCAGATAAGCAAAGGGACCGGCAACGGATGCGAGAATGGATGCATCCGCGCTTTCTGCCGCCTGGAGCTTCCAGGTGAAAGTCTGCATGATCTGAACCGCAGTATTGCACAGCAGGATAATTGTGGCTGCCTTGACAATATATGCCCATCCGCGGCTGCACATGGCCTTAACGGCACGCCACAGAGAGGGTATCTTGTACTCAGGCAGCTCAATGATAAAGTAGGACTTGCGGGCTTTGTTTCCCGTGATCTGATTGATGAGCAGCGCGCAGAGGAAGATAAGCACGATGCCGACAAAATACATCATCGGGCCGACCCAGGATGCATCGGAGAAGAAGGCACCCGCAAACAAGCTGATGACCGGAAGCTTTGCGCCACAGGGCATGAAGGGGGCAAGCATCGCCGTAGCTCGGCGCTCGCGCTCATTGCGGATGGTACGGCAGGCCATAACGCCGGGAATGGCGCAGCCGGTGCCAATCACGAAGGGAATGACGGATTTTCCGGAAAGCCCGACTTTTTTGAAGATGGGGTCAAGCACCACGGAAACGCGTGCCATATAGCCGCAATCCTCAAGCAGGGCAATCAGGAAATACATGACCATAACGAGGGGAAGGAACCCGATAACGGCGATGACACCGCCGATAACACCGTCCACCAACAGTGCATACAGCAGGGGATTTGCGCCCGCAAGCATTCCGCCGATCCACTCTTGTCCCTTTTCAAGCCAAGCAACCAGAAGATCCGCAATCCATACACCGGGACCGGCCTGAGAAATCCAGAAAACGGCAAACATGACCACGGCAAAAATGGGAATACCCAGCCACTTGTTGGTCAGTACATCGTCGATCTTATCCTGAAAATTCTTTTTATTGGTCAGAACCTCGCGGGTCTCGACCGCCTTGACGATGCCGTTGACAAAGGCAAAACGTTTTCGGTCCGCTGCTTCAACGGCTTTTTTATCCGAAAGATCCACATTTTCCTGCAGATACGGTGCTTTCTGCCCCTTGCCGGCCGCAGCGGCTGCGGCCTTGACGATTTCGCCAAGGCCCTCGCCCGCAGTGGCAGTGGTGTCGATAACCGGACAGCCCAGCTTTTCCGAAAGCTTCACCGTATCAATGGTATTGTGCTTTTTCTCGTTGATATCCGCTTTGTTCAGCGCAACGACCATGGGGATCTCCAGCTCCAGCAGCTGCGTAGTGAAGAAAAGAGAACGGCTGAGGTTGGTGGCATCCACGATATTGATAATGACATCCGGGTTCTCCTCACGGACGTAGGCGCTGGTGATGGATTCCTCACTGGTGAAAGGAGACATCGAGTATGCGCCGGGCAGATCAACGGCAATCAGCTCCTGACCCCCGGTATACGCGCGCTTGATGGGCGCTTCCTTTTTTTCAACAGTAACACCCGCCCAGTTGCCAACCTTCTCGTTGCGGCCGGTCAGGGCATTGTACATGGTGGTCTTACCGCTGTTTGGATTGCCTGCGAGGGCAATGCGCATGATTCTTTCCTCCTGCATTCTGCAATAAAATAGTTTTAATGTAAGTTAGCGCCCGCTAACTTAAAGTCGTTAAAAAAAGCAATCCGATATTGCTTTTTTATTCGCTGACAATAATGGCCGCCGCCAACTGCGCATCGATATTATAGCGACCGTCCTTGACGGAGACAACGCAGCCACCTCTGCGATGGGCGATGACCGTGATCGGTTCACCGCTGTAGCAGCCAAGAGAAAAGAGAAACGCATCCATTTCTTCGTCCTCAGTCTTGATCGCGGAAATGATATACTCCCGACCTTCCTCTGCAGAACGCAGATCCATGACGATGCTCACTTCCTTCCTGTTAGTCTATGCTAACCACATTCTGTATCTTACCATACTTCTGTCGAAATGTAAAGGCTAAAATTTATTTTTGTCAAGAATGCACAAAAACCGGCCTCACACAAAATGCCAATTCACATAAGAATCAGGAGAGCGGAAGGTCATTCCGCTCTCCTGTGCATTCATTTCTTTTCTCTTCCGCCGAAGACCTCGCGCACGGCCTCCAAATATCCGTATCCGTATTTATCATCGGGCTCCAGATAACTGGTCTCCGTCCATTCGTTCCAGCTGTTGATGGTAACGAGGCAGCGGTCATGCCGGTCGGCATATTCCTTTGCGCGCAGCAGTGCCGCTTTGAAGTTTTCCGGCGTATTGTTCTTCACCACACCCGGTCGGAAATCCAAAAATCTCGGATTGTTGTCCCAGCCGATGGAAACGTGGGGAAAATAGGGGATCTTAAACTGCTCATCCAGCGTATCCCACTCCTTCTCAACATCCGGCAGTATCTCCGTATAATCCCGGTCGATGTTGGTGAAGTGAACAAACTGGTAATGGGTCAGCGATTCAAAGCCGAGATCTTCAAGATACGCGGCATCCGCATGCAGAACGCCGCCATCCACGCCGGACAGGTTTTCCGCATAGCGGCTCCAGCGCACGTGCTGCAGATGCACGCCCGGAAGTCCGGCGGCTCTCGCCTCCGCCTGCAGCCAGGCGATGGCATCCTTTGCGGCAGCCGTTCCGCCGAGACCGACAATGAAATTCCGAAGCTCATAGATGCTCACCACGGGCTTTCCGTCGATCTTATAGTAATTGGGGCGTGTAAAATACTGCCAGATCCAGCGGCGGCCGATTTTTTCAAACTGCTCGCGGGTCACGTCTCCGCGCCAGATGGTGGAATCCGCCCGTCCGGCATTGCGCCGATCCCAGGTGGTGTTGGCATCGTGGTTTGCCCACATGATGTAAAACTGCATGTCCTCACAGTTGGATGCCTTCAGGAAGCCGTCATTCAGACAGTTTTCCAGGAAGGGGCGGTCATCGTACCAATACCAGTCATAGATAAATACGTTGACCCCGTGATCCAGCGCAGCCATGATCTGCATCTCCATCACGTAAGGGTCTGCCTCATTCTGATAGCCCCAGACGGGCTTACGATCCCAAGCATAACTGCCTTTTGGAGCAGCATTTTTTACCGTCTGCCACTCGCCGATGCCCTCGGGCCAGAAAATGCGCGTACGCGGCTCATCCCCCGTATAGGCAGGCCAGATATAGGCGGCAACATCGTACTTTTTCACGGTTTCCCCTTTCCGCTGCAAGGCCCGTGCGGCTTACTCCGCCGTGTCTTCCAGGCAGGCGTAGATATCCTTCTCGAAATTATTGCCCGTGCGGCAGCCGGCGCCGCCGTCGTAGGTGCAGTTTTTCATATACACGGCAACGATGCGGTTGTCCGGATCCACCCAGAAATGGGTTCCATAGGCACCGCTCCAGCCAAAGCAGCCCAAGGGCATTACGTGCTCACCGACGATGACGCGCACGGCAAGTCCCCAGCGCATGCGGGGGCCCATGAGATTCTCGGGGATCCGGGGTGTACCGATGTAGCGTACAGACGCCTCGGAGATGATGCGGTTTCCGTCGATCTCACCGCCGCGCCGAAGCATTTCCGCAAAGCGGACATAATCTGGCAGGGTGGAGAACAGACCGGCACCGCCGAGGAAGTTGGTGCAGGGATAACCGCTGAAAACACAGCCGGCCTTCATTTCCTTTCGGACGCTCTTCTCCTCCTCGCGGGCGTGCATACCCACAAAGCGGCTCCACTGCTCCTCGGTGGGAATAAAGCCGGTGTCCTTCATGCCGCAGGGCTCGAAGATATTCTTCTTCAGGAAGGTCTCGTAATCCATGCCGGAGACCATCTCTGCGATCTTGACAAAGACGCTGAAGGCGGCAACGCCGCTGTAGGCCTCGGCAGTGAAGGGCTCGAAGGCCAGAGCGCTCTTTGCATAGAAATCAATACAGTTGTCCAGGGTCTGCTTGGTTTCTGCGGTCATAAGCTTGTCCTGCGCAATCCCAAGCATACCGCTGCCAATACCGGAGGTATGGGTGAGCAAATGAAGAATGGTCAGACGGGTCTTTGCCTTGCCGACGATCCTGATCTCATCATTCTCAAGCCTTGCAATATCCATATCGGTGAAATCCGGCAGATAGGTGTCCACATAGTCTTCCATCCGCAGAAGGCCGCGCTCCACAAGGATCATCGCCGCAACAGCAGTGATCGGTTTGGTCATGGAAGCAAGACGGTAGATGGTGTTGTCCGAAATGGGTTCGCCTTCCGTTACGTCCATCAAACCGAAATGGTTATGATAGAGGCATTCGCCGTCCTGCGCTACATACAGCGATGCTCCTCCGACCTTGCTCTCTGCAAAATCGGCAGCCATACGCTCTTCAAGCTTTTGAGCAAGCAGCTCGCGATCCAGTTTTTTCATACCGTATGTTTCTCCTTTATTCTTTCGCCCGTGCAAGCAGGCAAACCATTTTCTTTTACTATTATAAATGCCCGATGGCGGTTCGTAAACCTTTTTGCAAAATTTTTCTTTCTTTTTTCATAAACCTTTTGTTGTATCGGCAACAGATTTTCCATTCCTTCTGTGGTATAATATAAAAAAGGAGGTAGATGCAGATGAAATTTGCATTTTTTGATACAAAGCCCTACGATCGACCCGCTTTTGAAAAATACGGTTCCCTTCACGGAGTCAGCTTCAAGTTCTTTGAGGCAAAGCTCAATGAGGATACCGCCGAGCTTGCCCGCGGCTATGACGGCGTGTGTGCCTTTGTCAACGACACGGTCAGCCCCCCCGTCATCGATAAGCTTGCGGAACTGGGTGTCCGTGTTCTCGCCCTTCGGTGCGCCGGTTTTAACAACGTTGACATGCGTCATGCCTACGGACGTTTGCACGTGCTCCGGGTGCCCGCTTACTCCCCCTATGCCGTTGCCGAGCATGCCATGGCCCTGCTGCTGACCTCCATCCGCCGCATTCACAAGGCCTATATCCGCTCAAGAGACTTCAATTTCAGCCTTTCCGGCCTGACCGGCTTTGACCTGCACGGAAAGACCGTGGGCGTTATCGGCACCGGCCGCATCGGACGGGTGTTTATCGATATCTGCCGCGGCTTTGGCATGCGGGTGCTGTGCTATGACAAATTCCCCGCCACCGGACTTGAGGACGGCGACCGGATCCGCTACGTGGAGCTTTCCGAGCTCTACCGGAAAAGCGATGTCATCAGCCTGCATTGCCCGCTCACCCCCGAGACCCATCACCTCATTAACGAAGAAAGCCTAGCCGCCTGCAAAAAGGGCGTGGTGCTCATCAATACCTCCCGCGGCGCACTGGTGGATGCGGAGGCACTGCTCTCCGCCATCAAGGCACGGCAGGTGGGTGCCGCCTGCCTCGATGTGTACGAAGAGGAATCCGACCTCTTCTTTGAGGATAACTCCGGTCACATTCTGGAGGACGATACCCTCGCCCGACTTATCTCCATGCCCAATGTCATCGTCACCTCCCATCAGGCCTTTCTGACGGAGGAGGCGTTGGAAAACATTGCAGAGACCACCGTACGCAATATTTCGGATTTCTTCGCCCGCGGTGAATGTGAAAACGAGTTATGTTGGCGCGGCACCTCTGCCGAGGACTGCAAAAGCGGAAAATGCTTCTGAAATTCCTAAAATCGGCACCAAAAGCTGAGACCATGTCGGGGTAGCTTTCATAAGGAAGTTACCCCAAGGCGGATCCTGCAGAAAGATAAATAATTATGATTCGAACGGCATAGCTTTGGCTATGCCGTTTTTTGCTTCCGAGTGCATAACAAAGCAAACAGAATGACATTGCCCAACAGGCATGATTTCGCCCCGTATTAAATCTACGTTTCCAACGTAGCGTCTTTGTAATATGCGTCCCATAATTCCATAGGTTCTCTCATTGGTTGAGATGAATTCTTTATTTCACCGCAAATGTCGCAACATACTGCGGATAATATTCGCCGATTATGTTTCCGCCTTCTCCGTCACGGTCTTCATATAATGCTTTGAGTGTAAATCCTGCTTTGAGCTGACCGCCGATTTGTTCATCCAATGTGTGGCTGAACTGTACGCCGTCACCGTTTGCAATCATTTTCTCAAGACGTTCTTTTGGCATTTTGAGAGGATTGAACTCTGTAACATAAGCTTGCACCAAAATGTATTTGCTATCCAATACTCTATTATCTTGTTTATTGCAGCTTTTATGTTCATATATTAATCCTCATCAGCAGTAAACATTACTCCCCTTACACGATTCACACAACTATACGCATCTATCGGGCGCACTTCTTCATAAAATCTTCGTTCATTAATATTGAAAACATTAAATGCTTTCTCGCCTGTAAAAAGCTGATTCAAAATATCAAATATTTTTTCAATCAATTCGTCATTATTTGCCTGTTGATCACAAAGAAGCCAACCCAGCATGCTCGAAAGTGTATTCATTTGGTTCAAATTTTTAATGGTTGATAACGAAGTTATATCAACAGAATAATCGTCTAATACAAGCTTTCTTTGTTCCGTTGTTGAAATGTTTTTGAAGTATAAAAACTCATGGTTCGTCGCCCTGGGTATAATCCTCCTGCAGTTTTGCATTTTCTTCGGCGGCATTTCTCTTAGTCTATATGGAGAAATATAATTTGTTATATCATTCGTAACATCCAGCGCAGTATAGTTTTCCATCATAATAACCCGATCTGCGCGAAACAAAAACTCACTACATCCACCGATCACAATAATCGAAGATACTCCATGCAACTGGTAGAATTCATTTATACGATCTGTAAACGGAATAATTGGTTCCTGCTTAATAAGTTGTCGCATAACTTCATCGCGTATCATAAGATTTGTGGCACTCTTATCTTCATCAACAAGCAGCAATTTACACCCTCCACAAATTGCCTCTATAATATTTGCAGCCTGTGATATGCTTCCACTCGCATGGTCAGTAGAAAATTTAGCAACATCGCCACCAGGAAGTTCTTTGAAAAATGGAGACAGGTCAAGATTCGAAACATATCTTCCATCCTCAGCAAAAGTCTGTAATGCATTGCCCACTGTTATTACATATTCGCGCCCATCCCCTGGCAGTTTATCGTATATACCTTCTTGCAGAGCATTCAACAGAGTTGTTTTTCCTGAATACCCACCCCCGGTTATTACAGTAATTCCGCATTTGATTCCCATTCCGGTTACAAACGTGCCATCATCTAAGTGGATTGTAATCTCAAGCGACTTCGGCGCTAAAAAGGGAATTGCATTCAGTAATGGAGCTTCCGTATCTTTCTCTCTCGGCAAAATACTTCCATTTGCTACAAAAGCACAAAATTCATGTTTGATAAGAAAATCTCTGATTTGTTTTTGAATGCGGTTGGTATGTATACAAGCATCAATTTCCACCTGCTCTATCGATTCTAACACAGCATTAACTGTTGAAAGAATACCTTTTATCGCATTTTCGCTCGGTTTTTGACTAACTGCAACTCCGTTTATAAGAGGGAAGTCAATAGTCACGTACAAAATAAAGACATTTTCGTCCGGGATATATTCAATTCCGCTCCGCCGCACAACCCTTGCATCTGCCTCCTGACAGGTAAATCTAGCTTTTGCAAACACTTCCTTGTTGATATTGTAAAAACTCTTATGCAGTTCTTTAATTGCGGGGAAGACTCTCTGCAAAAGATACGTTTCTACGACTTGAGCGTATTTCTCCTCCACCGGCTCAAAAGGTGACGAAATCTTTATCTTCATTATCATTTCTTCCGGTGCACGATAATTGATGTTTGCAAACCCAAATAGCATTGTCTTGTATTTAAAGGGAAACTCGCGCAAACAAATATTGGCTAAGTTCCTTTTATGTTTTCCTTGCAACTCATAAAGCATTTTATGAAAGTGTTCCATTGTTTTCTCCTATAGCGAAAATGCAGGGTGTCATTGTAAGGTCTAATGCTTGCGGTTTATTTTAAAAAACTTATCAGTATTCTCTTTTGTTATTAAATCGGTTTCGTCATAAATTTCTGTGTCAAAATTTTTGCTGCTTGTATGTAACAGTTTATACCATTCTGCAATTTGTGAAGCGACAACAACATCATCTAAATCTTCTTTTGCAGCGAGTCTGAATATATCACTTTGTGAAATATCTTCCATAAGAATGGATGAATCCGTGCTTCTAAGCAAATTAATAGTCGGAATGCTTAAAGATTTTAGAATCTTATAATTTTTAATTTCTCTCTTGTGTTCATCCTTTTGAAAATATTTGATTATGTATGATGTTGCGTTAACTTGAACTCTCGCAACAATAACACCGTCTTTACTTTGAATAATAGTTATGTTACTGTTTGAAACATTAAGTTTCTTAAGTTCTTGTTTGAGTTTTAGTTTAAGCAACAAGTTCATCTTATACCTCTTTAATCATAGTTAATCTGTTTGCTTTTGATTCGATTATCACAAAACCACATTTTTGATAAAGCTCTATCGCCACATAATTATCTTCTGTTGTATATAGTTTTATTTCTTTAAAACCTCTTTGTTTAAGGAGGTTAATTGAAAATTCAACAGCAAATTTTCCGATACCTTGATGCTTAAACTTTTCAGAAACAACAAGCATTGAAATCCACGCAGTCTCATCGTTTTGCAGACCGTTCAGTTTCAACCAGCCACACGGAATCTCCTTGTTATAAATGATAAAGTTTTCTTCATCTGCATCGTTTTCAGCTTCTGCAAATGATTTTCGCCATTCATCCAAAGAAATTATGTCTGTGTGTAATGCGGAAATGTTGTTAGGTTCAGACATAAGACTGTAGATAAATATGATATTTTCCTGTTCCAAAGGTTTAATTTCGTACATCTAATATCCTCTTTCTGCAAAAAAATTCAGGCACCTCCAAAACGGAGATGCCTGAATTTCACAGAAAGATATAAGTTATATCAATCGCAAACGGACAAAACGGCTCTCCGATTCACTGTGCTAATCATCATTGTCATCTTGTCCACCTGCCTTTCAGTAATTTCGTTCATTATAACGATATAAGAATAATTTGTCAACCATTTTCAACTGCAGGTTTAAAGCTCAAAAATGCTTGGCATCTGTCTCAGCTTAGCAGGCAATGGATTTCTGCGGCTCAATATTGCCATAATAAAAGCAGACATTTGATAATCCTTACAAGTCAATCATTCCGACTTTTGTCTTATTTTTTCCCGATCCGTGCAAAGAAGGGAAATGTCATGGGCCAGATTCCGCCGGCAAAGAGGGCGATGAGGAAATACCGGATGCCGTCGGCCATCATCGCATCCCCGCAGAGGGCGGTGAGCGGTGCCTTGAGAAGAGCCTTGATGAGCAGCACCGGCACAAGGCCCAGCACAAGCTTCAGGATCTGCCCGGGAAGAGGGGCCTTCTCCTCAAAATGCACCCAGCGGCTGTCCAGATAATAGGCAAGCCACAGGCCGACAAAGCAGCCCAGCATCTTCGCACCGTTTTTCTGCGCAGAAAGAAAATTCGCCGCATCGATATCCGCCGGAAAGCTCCAGCAATTTACATACATAACGTAGACTGCACAGA
>JAFQKV010000072.1 GCA_017414715.1 Clostridia bacterium | reverse complement strand
CATCACGTCCGAGGGATGAATGAGCAGATTCTGCTCCGTAACCGACAGCTTTGCCCGCTTTAAGTGCGAATAGGCACCCATGGGCAGCGCCTTTTTAAGATCCTCCAGCAGTTCCGGCAGGAAATCCACCGCTTTGCCGCGGCTCGGAGCCTCCGCCGCCGGGGCGGCTTCTGCCTTGGCGGGAGTCTTCTCCGCAGCGGGCTTCTTTTCCTTTTTCTTTTCCGCCGCAGGCTCGGTCTGTGCCGGGGCAGCGGTAAACACGCCGGCGGCCAGCTTGCGCTCCAGCTCCTCGATCCGGGCGACCAGGGCGGTGATATCCCCGCAAAGAGCGGGATCCGCCAGACGGATGAGGCAGATCTCCGTCTCGCTGCGGCGGTTGGCCGCGCGGGACAGGCGCTGGATGCTCTCTCTCGCGGTCTCCATCATCCGCAGAAGGCGGGCAGAGGAAAAACGCGGGGCGAGCCGATCCACATCGGCAATGGTGTAGCCGACGCCACTCAGCACGAGTTCAGCGCCGATGGTTTTATAAATCAGAATATCCCGGAACAGGTTCTGCAGCTGCTCGATGATACCGCCGGGCTCGGCACCTGCGGCATACATGGCGTTGAGCCGGGAGAGCAGCTCCCGGGCATCCCCCGCAGCCACAGCCTCGCACATAGAAAGCAGCTGACCGGAGGCCGCAAGGCCGAGACCGGAGAGCACCGCATCCCCGGTAAGGGTGACCGAGCGGTCGGCAGCAGCCTGCTCCAGTACGGAAAGCGCGTTACGCATGGCACCGTCCACAAGACCGGCGATCAGGGCCGCGCCCTCCTCCGTCAGGTCAATGCCCTCCCGCCCGGCGATAAAGAGCAGGCGATCGGCGATGGCCCCGGAGGGGATCCTGCGAAAATCAAAATGCTGGCAGCGGGAAAGAACGGTGGCGGGCACCTTCTGCAGCTCCGTGGTGGCAAGAACGAAGACCACGTGCTCCGGCGGCTCCTCCAGAATTTTCAGAAAAGCGTTGAAGGCACCGGCGGAGAGCATATGCACCTCGTCGATGATATAGACCTTCTTTTTTGCGGCGGCAGGGGCATACACGGCATCGTCCCGCAGCTCACGGATATTGTCAACGCCGGTGTAGGTGGCAGCATCGATCTCCACCACGTCCAGCAGAGAGCCGTCGGTAATAGCGCGGCAGGCGGCACAGACACCGCAGGGCTCCCCGTCCTGCAGATTCTCGCAGTTGACGGCCTTGGCCAGGATCCGGGCACAGGTGGTCTTACCCGTTCCGCGGGAGCCGCAGAAGAGGTAGGCATGTCCAACGCGCCCCGCAATAAGCTGGTTTTTCAGCGTACGGGTCACGCTTTCCTGGCCGATGACATCCGCAAACCGTGCGGGACGCCATTTTCGGTACAGCGTCAGATACTGCAATTCTCTCTCCACCCTTCTTCCGGATTTGAAAAATGCGTTTAGTTGAACCGTGCAGCCGTCCTTTGACACAAGGGTCATGGCCGGTCTCCCGCATCGCAGCCCTCCGATGCGGTGGACTCGCAACACACAGGACGCACCGCTTAATGCTGCTCGGTTCCCCGCCTGACATGGTTCACGGGATCCCGTTGTGCAAGACCGCACCTTCAACGAGCCCGATCCGGGTCCGTACCACGAACCTTGGCCGAGGGTCGGCATTCTCCCCTGCTGTAGCGGATTGCAGGTACAGGGCACCGCTGACTCCCCGGATAGCACGGTTCAACTAAACGCATTTAGATTTATTTATTTTACCATAGTCTGCCCAAAATGGCAAGGTATGATTTCAAAAGCGTCGGCAAATACTTTGTATGCACCAAATAAGAAAGGAGATCCTGTCAAATGCCCCATATTATCTGCGGTGCCAAAAACTGTGCCTACAACCGCGAAAGCACCTGCGGGCTGCCCGACGTACATGTTGCCGGCCATTTGGCAAAAAAGCCCGAAAGCACCTGCTGTGCCGATTTCTGCACCGATCCCCGGTGCGTCGCGCCACACCCTTCGGAATTTGCCCGGGTGGAATGTGCCGCCGAGTTCTGCCGGCACAACGCCGACGGCAAATGCGATGCCGGCAGCATCGATATCGGCGGCTGCCGTGCCGAATGCTCCGAGGAAACGGAATGCGACACCTTTATCAAACGGAAATAAAGAGAAAATGCACCGATCCCGCAGGATCGGTGCT
>JAFQKV010000071.1 GCA_017414715.1 Clostridia bacterium | reverse complement strand
CTCGCCGGGGGCATTGTCCTTGAGCTCCGGGCAGAGCTCCTGCATGATGGCGGCATAGTTGGAATCCAGCGAGCGGTCGATCATAATGAGGGTATGGGTATCCGACTGGCGCAGCAGATATTCCGCCTCGTGGATCTTATAATCGGTATTGACCGTCACAAGAACGGCGCCGATCTTGGTGGTTGCCCAGAAGGCGATGTACCACTCCGGGATATTGGTGGCCCAAACGGAAACATGGGTGCCGGGGCCTACGCCCAAAGCCACCAGAGCCCGGGCAAAGGTATCCACATCGTCGCGGAATTCCGCATAGGTGCGGGTATAATCCAGGGTGGTGTATTTGAAGCAATACTGGTCGGGGAACTCCTCCACCATCTTATCCAGCACCTGGGAGAAGGTCTTTTCGATGAGGGTCTCCTTCTTCCAGACCATCTTTCCGGTACCGGTACGGTTGGAAAAGAGGGTAGACTGCATACGGGAGGGATTCTCATACCGGCTCATGGCGGCGGCAAAATGGGGGAACACGATGTCCGCGTCGCCCAGCTCCTCCACCCAGGCGGGGTCGAGCTCCAGGGAAATATATCCGTCGTAGTTGATGGAGCGCAGCGCCATCATAAACTCGCGGATGGGCAGATCACCCTCGCCGACGAGACGGTATTCAAAGCCGTCGCCCACGGGGGCGGAATCCTTGATGTGCACATGGCGCACATACGCGCCGAGGTTAAAGATGGTGGTGGCAGGCTTCTCTCCGCCGGTGCGCACGGAGTGATGGATGTCCCAGAGGGCGGCCAGCGCATCGGAGGCATAATGATCGAGCACCTCACGCAGACGGCCGGTGTCCGCAAAGATACCGATGGTCTCCAGAAGCAGCGTCACCCCCGCCTTTTCGGCAATGGGAACGATGACATCGAGGCAACGCATCGCGCGGGCAATGACCGCATCGGCCGCTTCCGCCACCGTATCGCTTCCGACACGCACGCGGACATTCTCAACGCCCAGCGCCGCAGCCGTCTCAATACACACACGCACCTCTCCGGCTACCTCGCCCGGCTCTGCAGAGGTGATATCCTGCAGGGAGTCGATGCAGGGGATGCAAAGTTCGCGGTCCGCAAGTCTGCGGGCGGTATTTGCGATCTCAGCCGGGGCAAAAACGCCGCCGTTTTCGGCAAACACGGCACCGGAAAGATTATGGATCTCAATGCCGGAGAAACGCAGCTCCTCAGCCGTATTGAGAAAATCCGTAAAGGTAAAATCATGCCACCCTTTGGTGGAAAAAGCAAGTTTCATGGTCTGATACCGTCCTTATATGCGTTGAAAGAGTTATCGTTCTTCATACACGATCTTGTTGAGGGCAGCCACATAGGCGCGGATGCTGGCACCGATGATATCGGTGGAAACGCCCTTGCCGGAATAGAGCTTTCCGTTGCTGCGCAGGCGGACGAGAGCGTTACCCATAGCCTCGCGCCCCTCGGTCACCGACTGGATCTGGAAATCATCCAGCTCGTAATGATGGCCGGTCACGCGCTCCACCGCACGGAAAGCAGCATCCACAGGTCCGTCACCGGAGGAAAGCCCCTGCAGGATCTCTCCGCGGCGCTCCAGACGGATATTTGCCGTCGGGGTAATGACGTTGCCGCTGTTGATCACATAGTCCACCAGCTTATAGGTAGGGGGAACGGCCAGCGCCACGGTGGCAACGATGGCATCCAGCTCATTTTCATTGATGCCTCTTCCCTTCGCCGCACGGACGACCTCTTCGTGGACCTTCGCAGCATCCTCTTCGGAAAGGTCATAGCCAAGAGCCTTGACCGCCTCAACAACATCGGCGGGAGTGCTCATGGCACCGAGAGAAACCGCGGGCTTCTCCTCTCCCGGTACTGCGGTGCGGACATCGGATGCCCGGGCAGCCTGGGAATCGGCAAACCAAAGCTGCTTCATGGCGCGCTTGAATTCCGTCATGGAAAGGCGGCTGGTCATGCCCATGACCTCACCGCGCAGGCGAAGCACCTGTGCCACGGCATCCAGCCGGGGATAAACGGCACCGCTGACGGAGGTCTTGATACCCACGGCACCGCAGGCAGCCGCAGCAAAGGAGTTGGCAACCGCCATGTTCATCTCATTTGCGCACTGTACGGTGACCTCGATCTCCGCCAGGGCGGGGATTTCGGCATACAGCTCCGCAATGAGAGCCGAAAACTCGGTGGGCAGCATCACGCCGGCGGAATCACAGATATTTACGGAAGTTGCGCCGGCCTCGACTGCCGCACGGATGGCGGAAATGAGATAAGCGCGCTCGGCACGGGTGGCATCCTCGGCGGAGAACTCGACCCGGGGGCAAAGGGTGCGGCAGAAGGCGGTGAGTTCACCGATGAGCCTGAGCATCGCCGCAGGCTTGACGTGGCTCAGGTATTCCATCTGCGCCGCAGAGGTGGGAACACTCACCACCAGACGGGGCGTCTTCGCAGAGGACACGGCGGCATAGGCCTCCTTTGCACTCTCGGCGGAAAGTCCGACAGGAATGGAAAGCTCGCAATCCTTGAGCATGGTGGCAAGGGTACGGACGAGCAGACCGTCGGTCTTTGCATCCGCAAGCTGCGGGCACTCGATGCAGGCAACGCCCAGCCGGTCAAGCTGACGGGCAACCGCCAGCTTTTCCTTGAAGCTCAGCGTACTGTCTGCCCGGAAGGCAGACTCCTTCAGCGTCATGTCAATAATACGAATGTCTTTCATGCAAATATCTCTCCTGTCATGAAAATAAACTAAAAAAATCCCTGAAGCAGATTTTGACTGCTTCAGGGACGAATTCAAAACAAATTCGCGGTACCACCCTGGTTGCCGCACACCGAACTTTTCGGATACTGCGACCGCTCCTTCGGGCTCGTATGCAAGCCCATAGCCATGGTAACGGGGCAAACCGTCGTTCCTTACGCGTGCCGCCGGGGCATTTAGGGAACGCAGCTCCGGAATGAGACCGCCATGACCTTCTCGCATCGGCTCGCACCGGCCGCCGACTCTCTGAAGCAGATCGGGAAAGGCGTAATTCCATCAACGCTTTTGAAATATTGTTGCTTATTATACATAATTATTCCGCACATGTCAAGAAAAATATTAAATTTTTTCCTGACATTTTCTGTTTTTTATTCGACGGTGCGGAAGCAATTTTTGCACCGCCGCGTCAATCCCTCCGCCGCCGCGCTGCCAAGGGTCATTTCCCGGTAATTCTTCATGCCGGAACAGTTGGGCTTCAGATGCATAATGCCGGAATTGGACACATATACAACAGTCGTTTCCGTAACCGTGTCTGTCTTCGCGGGAGGTGCTTCTGTAGGCGCAGCGGTCTCCGTTGGCATTACGGTTGCTGTCGGTACGGGTGTCGCGGTGAGGGCAGGTGTCACCGTGGGGACGGGAGTAGCCGTCAGGACAGGAGACACCACAGAGATAGGCGTTGCCGTCGGGATCGGCGCTGCCGTTGGTGTCGGCGCTGCCGTGGGTGTCGGCACTGCCGTGGGTGTCGGCACTGCCGTGGGTGTCGGCACTGCCGTCGGGGACATTATCTGCGTCGGAGAGGGAAGCAACTGCGTCGGGGACGGCGCGGGTGTTGGCGCGGGTGTATCCGAACCGTGTTTTGTCAGGGAAAGCCCGCCAAGGAGCAGTCCCGCCGCCACCGTCAGAACAGACGCGCCCAAAAGCAGGCGTTTCAGCCACGCGGCCTTCGGCTCAAAAAGCAGCGCTGCGATGATTGCCGCCGCGCCGAGCACGCAGATCAATCCGCCGAGCATGATCCTCGCCCCTTTCCCTTCGACATTTTTCTACATTGTACCAATTCGGACCGGCTTTTGCAATCCCGTCTTGCATTTTCATTTCATTTGCACTATACTTATTTCAAGAACATGTATATAAGGAGGCAACTGCCGTGCGTTCTGCCAGTGAATACCGCCGTATTGCCCGCGCCCGCCTTTCGGGTAACTGGGGCATTGCCGTCGCGGCATCTCTTATCGCCGGGCTTCTCGGCGCAGGAGGTTCGTCCGTACCCGTTCCGAGCTTTGATTTTTCATCCCTTACCGAAATCTTTTCCCAGTCCGAATATCTGCCGCATTTCTCGTTGGACGAGAGTTTATCCATCCCCGCACTGTCCGGCGTGTTTGTCGTTCTGCTTGGACTTCTGGCCATTTTTGCCGTAATTGCTATTGTAGTTGCCGTTATCGGCAGTGCCATGGATCTTGGCCGCTGTAAATTCTTCGTCCGTCTTGTCCACGGCGAAAGATCCGATCTCGGTGTGCTTTTTCATTACTTCCGTCACCTTGGAAACGCCTTTGTTCTCCGACTGCTGATGAACATTTTCATCTTCCTCTGGACCCTTCTTTTCATCATTCCCGGCATCATCGCCGCCTACAGTTATTCTATGGCTCCCTACCTGATGGCCAAGGATCCCTCCCTTTCCCCCACGGCCGCCATCCGCATGTCCAAGGAGCTGATGCGCGGTAAAAAGATGGAGCTTTTCATTCTGCAGCTCTCCTTCATCGGCTGGTCCTTCCTCTGTCTGTTCACCTGCGGCATCGGCTACATATTCCTCGCACCCTATACCCAGACCGCAGAGGCCGCCTTTGCTCTGGATTGTCTCGGTCTCGGTGCCGATCTTCCCGGTGAGACTAGCGCCGCGCCCAACGCCCCGCCGCCGGACATCAACAACTTGTTCGATGATTAAATCGAAAAAAGAAGCCTCCGGGCTTCTTTTTTTCTGCCAAAATCTCTTCATGTGCTTGACAATTTCTGTCTAATGTGTTAGACTTTATTTGTGCTCTAATCCATTAGACAGGAGGTCATCAACATGTCTGTTCCAAAAGTTTTCGAAAGTGAATACCGGTTCTGTCTGATCCTGTGGGAACATGAACCGATAAAAAGCGGTGAGCTTGTCCGACTGTGCCGGGAGCAGCTCGGCTGGAAGCATACTACGACCTACACAGTCATCAAGCGTCTTTCCGAGCGGGGTGTGCTGAAAAACGAAAACTCCGTCGTGTCCGCCCTGGTCACAAAGGATGAGGTCCAGGCAGCCGAGATCAGTGAAATGGTTGAGAAAACGTTTGAGGGGTCTCTCCCCGCCTTCATCGCTGCCTTCACCCGGCATCAGAAGATCAGCGACGAGCAGTTGGATGCCCTTCAGGCCATGATCGATCGCTATCGGAAAGGAGAATGACCATGTCATCGGTATTCTTACGAATCGTCAGCATGAGCATTTCCGCAAGCTACGTCCTGCTTTCCGTGCTTCTGCTCCGTTTGCTTTTGCGAAAAGCGCCCAAATGGATCCCGATGGTTTTGTGGGGTATCGTTGCCTTCCGTCTCATCTGTCCCTTCTCCCTTGAAAGCCCCTTCGGCATACTGCCGGCCACCGAGCCAGTCAGCCCTACCATCATGACCGACAGCTCCCCCTCCGTTGATCTGGGTATCCCGATGCTCAACGATGTGATCAACCCCGTTCTCGGGCAATCCTTTTCCCCCAATCCGGGAGACAGCGCAAATCCCCTGCAGATCCTCATCCCGATCTTCACTACGGTATGGCTCCTTGGAGCGATTCTTCTTTTTACCTATGCGCTTATCAGTTATATCCGCATCCGCAGAAGGGTCGCCACCGCCGTTCTGTTAAAGGATAACATCTACCGGAGTGAAAACGCCGTGGCCCCCTTTGTTCTCGGCATCATCCGGCCAAAAATATATATCCCCTTTCACACAAGCGAGCAGGACGCAGTGCATATCCTTGCCCACGAAACGGCACACATCCGCCGCAAAGATCACCTGTGGAAGCCGCTGGGCTTTCTGCTGCTTACGCTGCACTGGTTCAATCCGCTGATATGGCTTGGCTATGCGCTGCTTTGCAGGGATATTGAGCTTGCCTGCGATGAAAGGGTCATACGGGAACTTGACCGCGATGCGAGAGCCGATTATTCCCAGGCGCTTCTCACCTTCAGCTCGAACCGGCACGCTTTTACGGCCTGCCCCCTCGCCTTTGGCGAGGTTGGGGTAAAACGCCGGATCAAGTCCGTATTCCGCTATCGGAGGCCTGCCCTATGGATCGTTGCAGCAGCCGTTCTGGTGTGCATCGCGGCGGCACTCTGTTTACTGACAAGCCCACGGCAATCGGTCCGTGAAACCCTCATCCCCAACACCGCCTGGGTATGCGAAAACTGCGATCTTACCTTCCGCGTATCCTCCGACTACGCGGCCGAGGGAGAGCTGAACGCCCCCGGATACAGCGGAACGGTCAGCATCGGCTATCGCTACGGCGGCAAAATCGCCGTTGCCGAGATCTTCCGCGTCGATTGGGAATATGCACAGGCCGCCGTAGAGGAGCCGTTGCTTAAGGGCAAGTTCCGTGCAGAAGACGGAACCCTGATTTTCGAGGTCGAGGAGGATCCTTCCGGCTCCTTCCCGCAGGCTCTGATCTTCCGACCCGCCGAACCGACGAATCCCTCCGCATCCGGCGAGATCCACACGGATTACGCCGGCGTATACGTGACCCTGAAGTCCATTGATACCGATCCGGGCGGGCATCTTGTGTTTAACGTTGTATGGCACAATCAAACGGATCAGGAGATCGTGTTCGGAGACCAGTACCGTTTCGAGAGGCTCGACGGATACGAATGGATCGATACCGCCTCCGAAAGCATTCATTACGACAATATCGGACATGTGTTACATCCAAACCGCGAGCTCAACAGATCCTATTCCTCTGAGAAATTTGATCTGTCAGAGGGCGGGATCTATCGCCTGAAGATTCCGTTTTCCGTTGGCGAGGGGAACGGCCGGAAAACCCATTACACTTCGATCCACTTCACCCAGCTCTACGGGCGCACGTAAACCAACCTTCACACAGCGCAAGAAGGGTGCCGCAGGTTGCGGCACCCTTTACATTTTGTTTTATTTTTCTCCCCGGATCCGGTGCACAAGCACCATGATCTCATGGAACAGCAGGGGCACCAGTGAGAGCAGCGCCGTAATGAGCCATTCCTTACCGCTAAGATTATAGGTGGAGAACACATCCTGCACAACCGGAGTTTCCACCACAAAGATCTGCAGAAGAATGCCGAGGGCAAAGGCCAGAGCCATCATCGTATTGCGGTTTTTGAAAGTATGCAGCACAGAGCGCTTGAGGTTGCTCATGCCTGCCATGTGGAAGAGCTCGCAGAAGGCCAGAGTGGTAAACGCCATGGTCTGCGCCTGATGAAGGATATCCTCATTTTCGGAGAAGAGTGCTCTCATTTCGGAAAAACCGAAGGCACCGTGGATCCACGCACAGGAGAAGTAGGACAGCAGCACCGCAAGGGTGATGATCGCACCGTAGAGAACGGTGTTCACAAGTCCGCCGCCGGCAAAGATGCCCTCCGACGGATCACGGGGTTTTTCCTTCATGATACCTTCGTCCTTGGGATCCATGCCGAGGGCGATGGCGGGAAGGGAATCTGTGATCAGGTTGACCCACAGAAGGTGGATGGCGATAAGCGGTGCCGGGAAGCCGATGCAAATGATAAAGAACATGGCAAGGACTTCCGCAATATTGGAGGAAAGCAGGAAGATGACCGTCTTTTTGATATTCGCATAGATGGATCTTCCCTCCTCCACAGCCTTTTCGATGGAGGCAAAATTATCGTCGGTCAGTACCATATCCGCCGCGCTTTTGGCAACATCTGTGCCGGTGATGCCCATGGCGATACCGATATCGGCACCCTTCAGGGAGGGTGCATCGTTGACGCCGTCGCCGGTCATGGCACAGATGTGGCCGTTTGCCTTAAAGGCTTTAACGATCTGTACCTTATTCTCCGGAGAAACGCGGGCAAAAACGCGCACCCGCTCGCAGAGTATCTGCAGCTCCGGAAGGGACATGCCGTCGATCTCACCGCCCATCACACACTGGTCGGGAGTCTCGGCGATCCCCAGCTCCTTTGCGATGGCAAAGGCGGTCTCCTTATGATCTCCGGTGATCATCACGGTGGTAATGCCGGCACCCTTAAAGCTCCGCACCGCAGCGGCGGCCTCAGGTCTCGGCGGATCGATCATTGCAACGAGACCGACAAAGATCAGTTCCTCCTCGCGAAGCTCATCCGAGCGGCTGTAGGCCAGCGCAAGCACACGCAGCGCCTTTGCGCTGAAGGCAGAGTTTTGCTCATAAATGCGTGCAATATCCGCCTCGCAAATGGCGCGCTCGGTGCCGTTGTCGAGAATCTTCGTGCTGTATTTCAGAATGCTGTCCAGCGCGCCCTTGGTAAAGGAGATCTTCGCATCTCCCACGGTGTGCTGGGTGGACATCATCTTGCGAACGCTGTCAAAGGGAAGCTCGCTTGTGCGCGGGAAACGCGATTCAAGCTCCGCCTTGTGCATATCCATTTCGTTGGCAAAAACCACCAGCGCGATTTCGGTGGGATCGCCGTAAAGGCCCTCATCCACCGTGGCATTGGAGCAAAGGGACATACCGCGGCCAAGCAGCTTCAGCGCATCGGGAGAATCGGCTGAAAAGTCGCTGCGCACGTAGTTTTTTCCGTCTACCCACGCCTCCAGCACGGTCATTCGGTTTTGGGTGAGAGTGCCCGTCTTATCCGAGCAGACGACGCTCACCGCACCGAGGGTCTCAACGCTGGGAAGCTTCCGCACAACGGTATTGACCCTGACCATGCGCTGCACGCCGATGGAAAGAACGATGGTCACTACCGCGGCCAGTCCCTCGGGGATGGCAGCCACCGCAAGCGCAATAGCAGAAAGCGCGGCCTCAAGCCATGCCTCCACCTCACCGCCGTGTCCGTCGACAAAGAGCCAGATGATATCGGCAGCAAGCACAGTGACAACAACACCGAGGGTAAGAAAACCAAGGAATTTGGAAAGGCGGGCCAGCACCTTCTGCAGCGGGGTCTGCTCCTCTTTTTCCTCGTCAAGCGCCGTGGCGATCTTGCCGATCTCGGTGTTCATGCCGGTGCCGCACACGATGCCCGTGCCGCGGCCGTAGGCCACGGGGGTGGACATATACGCCATGTTGCAGCGGTCACCGATGCCAACGCGCTCAGAGAAGGTGACAGAGGCATCCTTATCCACGGGAACGCTCTCACCCGTCAGGCTGGATTCGTTGGCCTTCAGATTGACCGCCTCCACGAGACGGAGATCCGCGCCGATGGTATCGCCTTCTTCCAGCACGACAATATCGCCCACGACCAGCTCGGAGGATTTGACCTTCATGCGCTGGCCGTCGCGGACAACGGTGGATTCCGGCGAGGACAGATTTTTCAACGCCTCAAGAGAGGTCTGTGCACGCAGCTCCTGCACGGCACCGATAACCGCATTGAGAATAATGACCGCGAGGATGATGACCACATCCGGCCAGTCGCCCACATCAAGGAAGGGATTGGTGATGGTCTCCCCCGCGACGATCCAGTTGTTTTTTGCTGCCATGATCGTCTCGTAGACCGAAATGCCCACCGTGACGGCGATGGCTGCAAAGAGCACAAAGATCATCGGGTTGTTCATCTGTTCGAAAAAGAGCCGCCAGAACCCCTTCTTTTTCTTTTCTGCAAGCTTGTTTGGACCGTATTTTTCCAGTCTTGCCCGCGCCTCATCGGTTGAAAGACCCCGCACAGGGTCAGTTCCAAGCTGCTCGGCGGCAGACCTGGCCGTGAGCGCTTCGAAATCCTGATGTAAATTCAGTTCCATGTTTTCCTCCGTTTCAAATAAAAAAAGGCATAGCATCCGACTGCTATACCCCAACCCTATGTCCGGACAGAGGTACAGCAAAAACCATACCTAAGTCTCGTTCTTATATCGGACAGACCAGACAGCAGTGACTGTCAGGATGTTGATCCGTCCATACCGTTACGCGGCGAACTACTCCCTTAAGTAAACTTATTGTACCGCAAACGGAAAGTTTTGTCAATGGGGTACAACGCATCAGACATTAGTCTGCCCCCGAAAGTCCGACAAAATGCAAAAGAGAAAACCCCGGAGTACACATTTGCACTCCGGGGATTGCAGCCTGATTACTTCTGCGCCGTGGACAGCTGATAGTAGGCACCTTTGCGCTCCATCAGCTCGTCGTGTGTGCCGGATTCAAGGATACCCTTGTTGCCGATAACGAGGATCTGGTCACAGTTTTTGATGGTGGAAAGACGGTGGGCGATAATGAAGGAGGTACGGCCCTCCAGAAGCTTTGCAATGCCCTGCTGCAGCAGCCGTTCCGTCTTGGTGTCGATGGAAGAGGTCGCCTCATCCAGAATCAGGATTGCGGGATCGGACAGAAGAGTACGGGCAAAGGAGATCATCTGTCTCTGTCCCTGCGAGAGGCTTCCGCCGCGCTCACTGACCTCGGTATAATAACCGTTGGGCATTTTGGAAATAAAGTCGTGGGCACAGACGGCCTTGGCAGCCGCAACGATTTCCTCCTCCGTGGCATCCAGCCGACCGTAGCGGATGTTATCCAGTATGGTACCGGAGAAGATGAAGGAATCCTGCATCATGATACCCAGCTGGCGTCGGAGACTGTTGAGTGTGACCGCAGAAACGCCGTAGGGCCTGACACCGCTGCCGTCATCGGCATAGAGATCGATGGAGCCGCTTTCGATGTCATAGAAACGGCTGATGAGATTAACGACGGTGGTCTTGCCGGCACCCGTTTCACCGACCAGTGCAATGCTCTCGCCCGGCTTGACATGGAGATTGAAATCCTCCAGAATATGGATCCCCGGCTCGTAGCCGAAGGTCACATGATTAAAGCTCAGCTCACCGGTGATCTTGGGAAGTTCAACGGCATCCGGGGCGTCGTCAATGTCAACGGGCTCATCCATGGTCTCCATGATACGCTCAAGATAGGCCAGGTTGTTGACAAAGTCGTTGTAGATATTGGCAAGGTTGGTGATGGGACCCCAGAAGCGGTTGACGTAGTCGCCCATGGCCATGATGACACCGAAGGAGACCATGGAACCGGACAGCCAATACACACCCGTCACATAGAGGAAACAGAAAACGGTCTGCGTGACAAACTGGGAAGAGAACCACACGGAATGGGAAATGTACAGGGCTCGCAGCCACTCATGACGGCAGGCCTGGGAGAGGCGCTCCATGATGCTCTTGTTCTCCTCCTGACGGGAGAAGAGCTGGGAAACACGCACGCCGTCGATGGACTCAGCAAGGAAAGCGTTGTAATTGGCGCTCTTGTTTGAGCAGCGCTGCCATGCCTTTCGCTGCATCGGCTTGATGAGAAAGACAAAAAAGAGGAAGACCGGCAGACCTGCCACAATGACCAGCGAAAGCCGGACATTGGTCATAAACATGAAAATGGCGATGAGCACCAGACCGATCAGCTCGATGATGGTGTTGACGATGCCGTTGGTCAGGATATTGGACACGGAGTTGACGTAGTTAATGACGCGCACGAGGATCTTGCCCGCAGGGCGGCTGTCATAATAGGCAAAGGGCAGCTTCTGCAGATGTGCAAAGAGATCGCGGCGGATATCACAGATGATGTAGTTGGATACATGGGCCATCAGGCGTCCGCGCACCACCACAAGACCGAGAATGAGAGCCGTTGCGATGATATTGAGCAGCGCAAGCTGGAGCACCATGCGGATATCCTTATTCGGAATCGCAATATCCAGTGTCCACTGAAAGATTTTGGTGCCAAGAAGGCTCAGGCACCAGGTCACGGCACTGATGATGAGGGCAATGACCATCTTCCATGCATAGGGCTTGACATAAACGAGAACGCGCTTTAAATGTGAGAGTTGAAATGGGGCTTCCAATTCTTCATCAACATCAAATTTGTTGCGTGCCATTACGCCTCACCTCCTTCCGCGTCGGTGATGCCTTGCTGCAGGCAGTAGGTTTCATAATAGTAGCCACGGTTGCGGAGAAGCTCATCATGGGTACCGCGCTCGGTGATGCGCCCTTCCTCCAGGATGATGATCTCATCGGCATCCCGCACAGAGGAAATACGCTGACCGATGATGATCTTTGCACATTCAAAGGGAAGCTCCCGCAGCTGCTGCTGGATGTAGAACTCCGTCTCCATGTCCAGAGCGGAGGTTGTGTCGTCCAGCACAAGGATCGCCGGCCGCACGGCGAGTGCACGGGCAAGGGCGATGCGCTGCTTCTGACCGCCGGAAAGGCCGACACCGCGCTCACCGATGATGGTATCATATCCCTCCGGCAGTTTGCGGATAAAGGCATCCGCACCCGCACGGCGGGCAAAGTCGTAGACCTCTTCCTCCGTCAGGGCCGTATTGCCGAAGGCGATATTGCCTTCAACGGTATCCGAGAAGAGGAACACATCCTGCGTTGCACAGCCAATGCCGCGGCGAAGCTGCTCCAGCTTCCATTTTCTGACGTCACATCCATCCACATATACCGCGCCCTCCTTTGCATCGAGGAAACGGCCGAGCAGATTGATGACGGTGGTCTTGCCGCAGCCGGTGGGACCCATGATCGCAAGGGTCTTGCCCGGCTCAAGCTTGAAATTCAGATCCTTGACGATCTCATGGCCGTCATAGGAGAAGCCAACGTTGCGGAACTCAATGTTGCCGATCATTTTCTCATGATCCACAGCATCCTCCGCATCCTTGATATTGGAATTGGCATAGTAGATCTCCATGATCTTGTTGGCGGAGGTACCGAAGCGCTGCAGATCGTTGATCATGGTGCCGAGATTGCGCATGGGGTTTGCCAGCGCCCAGGACATGCCTGTAAAAATGGTCATCTCACCGGCAGTGATCTCGCCAAGGATAACAAAGATGGCACCGAGAGAAATGGTGGTGATGCCGAGGAAGCTTGCTACGCCCTCAATGACGGGATAGAAGCGCAGCCAGGTTCGGTTGATATCCATATTGATATCACGGAACTCG
Organism: Clostridia bacterium; assembly: GCA_017414715.1. GTDB lineage: Bacteria > Bacillota > Clostridia > Oscillospirales > QAMX01 > RGIG1911. The sequence goes on along the minus strand of JAFQKV010000071.1, from coordinate 20,140 downwards.
ATGTTGCACGCCTCAAAGCGATCCTTTTCATATTCCTCGCGGGCAAAGGCCTTGACCACGCGATTGCCGGAAATATTCTCCTGCGCCGCCGTATTCATATTCGCCTGCTTGTCGCGGGCCTGGATAAATTTCGGGCCGACACGCTTGGAATAGAAACCGGTCACAAGAAGCAGCGCCGGAAGGAGCGCAAGCAGACAGAGCGTCAGCTTCCAGTTTGTGGAGAAAAACAGGAAGAGCGTCGCTGCAAAGAGCGTGATGCTGTCAATGGTCGTATAGGTCAGATAAGCAATAAAATGACGGCACATGTCCAGATCGGGAGACATGCGGGTCATGATATCGCCGGTTCTGTTGTGGCGGAAGAAGTCCGCATCCAGATACTGCAGCTTGTCATACAGATATGTACGCAGATGATTCAGTGAGCTCTGCGAGGCATATTCCAGCGACATGGCCATAAAGTAACGCAGGCTCTGGCGAAGCTGCTCTGCACAGAACATCATCGCAAGGATCCCGATAAGGGGCTTCGGATTCTGTGCAACGATGACCTCATCCACAAGCCGCGCCGAGAATTTCGGATTGATGAGCATCATCAAGCTGGTTAGGAAGCTCAATGCAAGTCCGAGATAAAGCCAGGGCTTATACTTTTTGTCCACAGTATCAAAAATCCATTTCAACTGGAACATATGCGGCCCATCCTTTCTATCGGTTTCTTTTTGCGTATTATGACGGATTTTTGCAAAAATAGAAATGTGCAATCTGCACAAAGCAAGCACAGTTCCCGCTATTACTTTCCGTTGTTTTGCCTATACAAAAATCCCCGTTCTGATTTGAACGGGGATTTTCGGATATTTACATGTTCAGTGCGGCACGCAGGGCATCCACCTTGTCGGTTTTTTCCCAGGGAGTCGCCAGATCCTCGCGGCCCATATGACCGTAGGCGGCGAGTTTGCGGTAGATGGGACGGCGCAGCTCAAGGGTATCGATAATGCCCGCAGGGCGCAGTTCAAAGACCTTTTCAATGGCTGCGGAAAGCTCCTCATCGGAGACCTTGCCGGTACCGAAGGTATCCGCCATAACAGAAACGGGCTTTGCAACGCCGATGGCATAGGCGATCTGGATCTCGCAGCGGGATGCAAGACCCGCGGCAACTACGTTCTTTGCAACGTAACGGGCCGCGTAGGACGCACTGCGATCCACCTTTGTGGGATCCTTGCCGGAGAAGGCACCGCCGCCGTGACGGGCATAGCCGCCGTAGGTGTCGACGATGATCTTGCGGCCGGTAAGACCGCTGTCGCCCTGAGGACCGCCGATAACAAAGCGACCGGTGGGGTTGACGTAGATCTTCATACCTTCGCGGGACAGCAGGGCGGGCAGGGTCGGCATAATGACCTCGCGAATGATATCCTCGCGGATGGTCGCAAGGGAAACGTCGGCGGCATGCTGGCTGGAAACGACTACGGTATCCACAGCCACAGGCACTCCGTCCTCATAGGCAATGGTCACCTGAGTCTTTCCATCGGGACGCAGATAAGGCAGCTTACCGTTCTTACGGACCTCGGTCAGCTTCATGGCCATCTTCTGTGCCAGTGCGATGGGAAGCGGCATCAGCTCGCGGGTCTCATCGCAGGCATAGCCAAACATCATACCCTGGTCGCCGGCACCGATGGAGTTATAATAATCCTCGTCGCCTTCCTTATGTTCCATGGCGCGGTTAACACCCATGGCAATATCACCGGACTGCTCATCGATGGAGGTGATAACAGCGCAGGTGTGGCCGTCAAAGCCGTATTTTGCACGGTCATAACCAATATCCAGTACCACAGAACGGGCAATGGAGGGAATATCCACATAACAGTCAGCCGTGATCTCACCCATAATATTGATCAGACCGGTGGTACAGGTGGTCTCGCAGGCCACACGGGCAAAGGGATCCTTCTCGAGGATCGCATCAAGAACGGCATCGGAAATCTGGTCACAGATCTTATCGGGATGCCCTTCGGTCACAGACTCGGATGTAAAGAGCTTTCTTGCCATTTTTATATCCTTCCTTTTCCTAAAGTGTCAATATATCAGTCCTGCGGCATTCGGGCACAAACGACCCGGTCGATGCCCGCAGGATCCTGTATGCATCTGATATCCTGCCAGCCGTCACCGGCAAGGATCCCGGCGACATCCGCCGCCTGACCGGCACCGCACTCAAAGAGCAGCCAGCCCTCCGGCTCCAGAGCCGGACGGACCGCCGAAGGGACACGCCGGTAAAACTCCAGTCCCTCCTCTTCCCCGACCAGAGCAAGTCGGGGTTCATAATCCCGGACAGAGACATCCAGCTCACGCCATTCCAACTCCGTCACATAGGGTGGGTTACAGAAAACCAGATCGTACTTAGGCTCCGGCGCACGATCCGAACGGGCATCCCGAAGCTCTGTCTCAAAGGATCCTTCCGCAAGGTGCATCCGTGCGTTTTTTTTCGCAACAGTGAGCGCCTCTTCTGAAATATCCGACAACGTAAGCGTTGCTTCCGGCAGGTTTTTAGCCACTGCAATACCGATGCAGCCGCTTCCGCAGCATAGGTCGAGAAGTTTCAGACCACGCCGTCCCTCTGCAAGGTGCAGCGCCTGCTCCACCAGAGTCTCGGTATCCGATCTTGGGATGAGTACCGACTCCGTCACGTAAAGCTCCAGCCCGAAAAACTCCCAAGTACCGCAGATATATGCTGCCGGGCAGCCCAAAAGCCGTCGTTGGATCATCTGTCGGTAGCTTTGCGCCGTTTCCGGCGATGCCGTATGCTCGCACAGCCGGTAATAATCGTCATATTTCGCACAAAGAGCGGCACACAGCATTGCGCGGGCCTCAACGCCCGCACCGGAGATCCCTGCTGCCGCGAGTTGCTGCTCTGCCTCCCGGCAAAGCCTTCCGTGGGTCATCCGCAGCTGCCTCCCTTCGTTCTTATCACGCCTCAAGACGACGCGCCGTCTCCACATCCTCCGAGATGCGTGCCGCAAGCTCGGAAAGGGATGCAAATTTTATCACAGGACGCAGATATTTTCGGAACCAGATGCGGATCTCCGAGCCGTAAAGTTCCTCATTTACATCGATAAGATGTGTTTCGATGGTCACCTCATCCCGTTCATCCACTGTGGGCCGGGTACCGATATTGGTGACCGAGGGAATACTGCGTCCATCGGGAAGCTCTGTACGGCTCACATACACGCCGGCTCTCGGCAGGGCGATCTTATCATCCAGCCGCAGGTTTGCCGTCGGGAAGTGCATGCGGCGTCCTACCCGCTGACCGTGGCCCACAAGGCCGGTCATCATATGCGGATGTCCAAGAAGCCGCTCCGCAAGCTCCATGTCCCCTTGGGCAAGCGCGGCGCGTACGCGGGTGGAACTCACCGGCTCACTTCTCTCAAGCACCGGCTCCACCATGGAAAAAGCCATACCCCTGGCCTCGCACAACGATTGCATGGTCTCCGCGTTACCCCGTCCGCCGGCACCGAAGGTATAGTTTGCGCCCACCGTCACGCCGACGGCATGAAGCTCATTACGCAGAACGCGGTCTACAAAGTTCTCCGGCGACATGGCCGCAACGGAATGGTCAAAGGGAAGGCAGAGCATCCGATCGATCCCGCAGATCTTCTCTGCAAGAAACGCCCTGTCCTGCGGGGCGGAAAGAATGGGGGGCGGGACCTGTCCGATAAAGGCGGCGGGATGCCGGTCAAAGGTGATGGCCGCCGCTTCGGCCCCGAGTTCCGCCGCCTGGGCTTTCACCCGCTGAAGCAGCGCCGCATGGCCGCGATGAACGCCGTCAAAAAAACCAAGCGCGAGACACAGTCTCTGCGGCAGGGGGCTTTCACCCCGTAAAACGGTATACATAGGCCTTACGCCTCATCAATTTCACAAAAACTTTTCTCGCACCAAAGCTCACCGTTTTTCACCCGGCCAAGACCGAGAAAATCGTTTTCGCCAAAGATGCGCATCTGTATGCCCTCCTCCGGCATTTCCGGAAGATGACGACGGTAAACCGGTGCTCCGTGACGGAAGCGTTCCTCCGCAATGCCACGGATCCGGAAATCCGGAAGGTCGGGGAACGCGGTCTCCGTGGGACGAAGGATCTCCGCAAAGCGTCCGCTCTCACAGATCTCACGAAGCTCATCCAATGTGTATGCATCCTCTGCGGAATAACCGCCGCAATAGGTACGCCGCAGGGCGCTCATCACGCCGCCGCAGCCAAGCTCACGGCCGATATCCGCACAAAGGGTACGCACATAGGTTCCTTTGGAGCAGTCGATCTTCAATTCCCATCGGTTTTCACCCGTGGAACGCACAAGCTCCAGTCCGTAAATACTCACGGGACGCGGCTTTCGCTCCACAACAATACCCGCCCGGGCAAAATCGTAGAGCCGCCGTCCGTCCTTCTGCAGGGCAGAATACATGGGCGGGATCTGCTCGATATCGCCCACGTAACGGGTGAGCACCTCACGCAGCTGCGCCTCGGTTACGGAAACCTCCGAGGTGCGCAGGATATTTCCCGTGGTATCCTCAGTATCCGTCTCCATTCCAAGGGTCAGCTCGGCCATATACTGCTTCGGAGAATCCGCCACAAAATCCGCGGCACGGGTGGCACGCCCCACGCAAAGGGGCAGCACACCGGTGGCCATGGGGTCAAGGGTGCCGGAATGGCCGATCTTTCGGATACCGGTCAGCCGCCGCAGCACGGAGATCACCGTGTGCGAGGTCATTCCCTGGGGCTTGTCCACAGGCAGGATTCCGGATAACATGGGCTTTGCTTTTCCTCACTTCAGTTTGGTTTCGATTGCTTCGGCAAGCAGCTTTATCACCGCATCCGCCGTGCCGTACAGGGTGCATCCGGCGGCACGGGCATGTCCGCCGCCTCCAAAGAGGGCGCAGACCTCTGCCGCATCCACCGCCGCGGAGGTACGAAGGCTGACCTTCCAGCCGCCGGGATCGGGAAGCTCCTTCAGGGTGATGCCCGCCTCAACACCCGCAATGCTGCGGGGCAGCGAGGAAACATCCTCCAGATCGTCCTCCGTGATCCCAAGTCTTGACCGAAGCTCCCGGCTGACGCAGATCGCAGCGATGCGATCCCCGGCAAGCAGGCGAAGCCCGGCAAGCAGTTCTCCCTGCAGGCGCATGGCCGCAGGTGTCTTCTCTTCAAAATAGGTCCGATTGACGGCACCGAGTCCAAAATCATACCGCAGAAGCTCCGCGGCGATGCGGTGGGTCTCAGAGGTGGTGTTGTCAAAACGGAAACAACCGGTATCGGTAGAGACGGCAATATAGAGTGCCTTGGCGATCTCCGCGTCAAGGTCGGCTCCAAGCTCCGCAAGCAGGCGGAAAACGATCTCGCCGGTGGCGGCCGCCTCCGGCTCCACGAGTTTTCTGCCACATTCCACCCGATTTGCGATGTGGTGGTCGATGACCAGATATGCCGAGAGACCGCGCCCCTCGTCGCAAATCATATCTGCCGCCGCAACGTCCACAAACACAGGCAGAAGTCCCTCCGAAGCCTCGGTCAACAGATCGGAGAGCAGCTCACGCTGACGCGGCGTAAAGGCAGCACACTCGCGCACATATGCACGCCGCCCGGCTTTTCGCAAACCGCGGCAAAGGGCCGCAGCGCTGCCCACCGTATCTCCGTCGGGGTTGCGGTGACAGAGAATAAGATAGCCGTCTGCTGCAAGCAGAAGTTCGGCGCAGGCCCTCTCATTCATGGTCATTCTCCGATGAAGAAAGGTCATTCATGACCGAAAGGATGCGGCTTCCCTCGTCCAGAGAATCGTCCTTCAGGAAACGCAGCTCCGGCACGGCACGGAGATCCACCGCCCGGGAAAGCTCCCGCCGCAGATAGCCCGCGGCGGACTTCAGTCCCCTGATGGTCTCTCCTGCCTCGCCAAAGCAGCTGATATATACCTTTGCACAGCCGAGATCCCGCGCTGTGTCCACCCTGGTGATGCTCACCAGGCCGGAAATACGGGGGTCCTTCAGCCCGCGGATCAGCTCGGACAGTGCCCTTGCGATCTCTTCATTGATACGATCGATACGATAACCAGCCATCTGTTTTAATCCTTGATCTCTTCCATAACGAAGGACTCGATGATATCGCCTTCCTTGATGTCGTTGAATTTCTCAACACCGATACCACACTCATAGCCCTGAGCCACCTCACGGGCATCGTCCTTGAAGCGCTTGAGGGAAGCGATCTCCGCCTCATAGATCACCACACCGTCACGGACGATGCGTGCCCTGGAGGAACGGGTGATCTTACCTTCGCGCACCATGCAGCCGGCGATAGTTCCAACGCCACTGACATGGAAGGTCTGACGGACCTCGGCATGGCCGAGAATGTTTTCGCGATACTTGGGAGCAAGCATACCCTTGATGGCCGCTTCCATCTCCTCCACGCACTCGTAGATGATGCGGTAAGTACGGATCTCAACGCCGCTCTGCGCCGCAGAATCGCGGGCACCGGAATCGGGACGGACGTTAAAGCCGATGACAACTGCATTGCTAGCCTTGGCAAGCATAACATCGCTCTCGGTGATACCGCCGACACCGCCGTGGATGACCTTGACCTTGACTTCCTCGTTGGAGAGCTTCTCCAGAGAGGCACGGACGGCCTCCAGAGAGCCCTGCACGTCGGCCTTGACAATAAGGTTGAGGCTCTTTGCGATACCCTCCTGAATCTGGGAGAAAATATCGTCGAGGCTTGCGCCCTTGACCACAGGGGCGTTGGCAGCAGCCTTCTCCTCTTCCTTACGCTGCTCGGCAAGCTCACGGGCCATACGCTCATCGGAAACGACGTTGAAAACGTCACCGGCACCGGGAACCTCGGCCATACCGATGATCTCCACAGGCACGGAGGGACCGGCTTCCTTCTGGGTCTTGCCTTTATCATCCTTCATAGCACGGACACGGCCGACACTCTTACCGGCAATGACGATATCACCGGCATGCAGGGTGCCGTTCTGCACAAGCAGGGTGGCAATGGGACCACGGCCCTTGTCAAGGCGGGCCTCAACAACGGTACCGGAAGCGGCACGGTTGGGATTGGCCTTAAGTTCCTGCATCTCCGCGGTGAGAAGCAGCATCTCCAAAAGGTTCGGCAGGCCTTCGCCGGTGTGGGCAGAAACCTTACAGACAATGGTATCGCCGCCCCACTCCTCGGGCAGCAGCTCATACTCGGTCAGCTGCTGCATGACACGGTCGGGGTTTGCCTCGGGCTTATCCATTTTATTGACGGCAACGATGATGGGCATCTTCGCGGCCTTGGCATGGTTGATGGCCTCCACAGTCTGGGGCATGATACCGTCATCGGCGGCAACGACGAGAATGGCGATATCGGTAATGGAAGCACCGCGGGCACGCATGGCAGTAAAGGCCTCGTGGCCGGGGGTGTCGAGGAAGGTGATGGGCTTACCGTCCCATTCAACGCGATAAGCACCGATGTGCTGGGTGATACCGCCGGCCTCACCGGCAGCAACCTGGGTCTTCTTGATGGCATCGAGGATAGAGGTCTTACCGTGGTCAACATGACCCATAACGACGACAACGGGGGCACGGGGCTCCAACTGCTCGGGAGCATCCTCCGCCACATCAATGAGGCGCTCCTCAATGGTGAGATGTACCTCCTTCTCGATTTTCGCATCGTATTCCATCGCGATAAGAGATGCGGTGTCAAAGTCGATCACATCACCGAGAGAGGCCATGATGCCGTTGCGGACAAGCTTTTTCACGACCTCAGCGCCGGTCTTCTTCAGGCGGGAGGCAAGCTCCGCGACGGTGATCTCATCGGGAATGGAAACCTTCAGAACGGCCTTCTTTGCGGCCTCCTGCTGGCGCAGGCGGGCAAGCTTTTCTGCCTCAGCGTTGCGGCGCTTGCTTCCGGGCGCGGGACGGCGGTCGTTCTGGTTCTGCTTTTTGATCTTTTCCTTGGAATTTGCGTTAAAGGCACGCTCGGGCACCAGTTCATCGATGCGCTCGTCATACTTGCGCAGATCAACATTGGAAACGCGGGTATTCACCACACGCTTCTGGGGCTGCTGACGGGGCACGTGCTCCTTGGGCTTCTTTTCCGGTGCGGGAGCCGCCGCAGCGGGGGTTTCGGGTGTGGCGGCAGTTTCCGCAGGTGCCGCGGGAGCCGCCGGTGCCGCCGCCTCGGGCGCAGCCGCGGCAGGGGCATCTGCGGGCTTCTCCTCCGCCACCGGCGCAGGCTCCTCCCTGCGGGTCGCCGCAACGGCAACCCCCAGATCTTCCACCTGATTGCGCTGGGTCAGCGCCGCAAAGATAATATCCAGTTCCTGTTCCTCCAGCACCTTCTGATTGTTCTTGGGTGCCATGCCGAACTCGCCGAGGATCTCCGATATCTGCTTTGAGGTACGTTCAAAATCCTTTGCGACCTCATGAACTCTGTATTTGATCATATTACTCAATGTAAGCCACCTCCAAAATATGTCCCGATCTGCCGGGGGCTGTCATTCCGCCGTTTTCGTCTTGCCGAGGGCCGCTGCCAGCTCATCGTATACGGCCGGCGCGACCTGGCAGGAGAACGCCTTGGCAAAGGCGTTGATCTTCTTGGCCTTTTCAAAGCATTCCGGCTTGCCGCAGAGATATGCGCCCCGTCCGGGCTTGCGCAGCGAGGGATCCAGGGAAATTTCTCCGCCCATATCCTCCGGGGCACGCACAACACGGATCATTTCCTTCTTCGGGATCATTTCCCGGCACCCAAGACACATACGTAAGGGTGTTTTTTTCGTTTTCATACCGCGCCTCCCTAATATTTCTCAGCAAAAAGTCCCTCTCAGGCCTGCGACTGCGGCTTGATATCGATCTTGCAGCCGGTCAGCTTCGCGGCAAGGCGAACGTTTTGTCCTTCACGGCCGATGGCAAGGGAAAGCTGATCGTCGGCCACCACCATGCGGCAGGACTTGCCTTCCGGCAGCATCTCAACGCTGACAACGCTTGCCGGCGCAATGGCGGCGGAAACGAAAGCGACGGTATCTTCAGACCAGGGCAGGATGTCGATCTTCTCGCCCATCAGCTCGGATACGATGGCGTTAACGCGGGCACCGCGGGGACCGACACAGGCACCGATGGGATCGAGATCCTTATTTTCGCTCCACACGGCGATCTTGGTACGGCTGCCGGCCTCACGGGCGATAGCCTTGATCTCCACAGCGCCGTCGTAGATCTCCGGTACTTCCAGCTCAAACATGCGCTTGACAAGACCGGGGTGGGTGCGGGAAACAAGGATCTGCATGCCGCGCAGCCCCTTCTTGACTTCGACGAGGTAGACCTTGATCTTGTCTCCGGGGTAATAGACCTCAGAGGAGATCTGCTCACTGACGGGCAGGAAGGCCTCGGCCTGATCGTTGCGGCCGGTGAGCTCCACGAAAATGTTGCCGCGGCTGTCCACACGGGTGACGGCACCGTTGACAATCTCGTGCTCCTTGGAGGCCAGCTCATCAAACATCTGGCCGCGTCCGGACTCCCGGATGCCCTGGATGATGACCTGCTTTGCGGTCTGGGCAGCAATACGGCCAAACTGCTTGGTGTTGAGCTCCAGCTTCACGACATCGCCGACGACCGCCTTCTTGCTGGTCTTGCGGGCCTCCTCCACGGAGATCTCGGAGAGAGGATTCTCAACGGTCTCCACGACGGTCTTGACCTGTACCAGCTTGATGGTCTTCTTCTCGCGGTCAACGAGCACCTCCGCATTTTCCTCCTCGGTGCCGCAGTTTCGGCGGTAGGCGGTGAGCAGTGCCTGCTCGATTCGTTCCAGCATGTATTCCTTGGGTATGCCCTTTTCACGTTCCAGATCGTCAAGGGCTCTGAAAAACTCTGCATTCATTTTCTGCGTTTTCCTCCTGCAATTCCGATATATGATAATTTAATTCTACACAAGTTTATTCTTCATCCGCCGGTGCGGAATAATCGTAATAGGCGTTGATGCGGGAAATCGCGCTGCGGGGGATCTCCCGGGTTTCGTCAAGACCGATCCGCAGATTGTCCGCATCGTATCCCTCAAGAATACCGACAAGCTCCTTGGTTCCGTCCAGCGCACGGAAAAGGCGCAGACGGACAGCCTCACCGATAAAGGCATCGAGATGGGCATCCGTGCGGATCTCCCGCTCCACGCCGGGAGAAGATACCTCCAGACAGTAGCTCTCGGAAATGGGATCCGCCTCGTCAAGCACCGTATCCATCCGCCGGAACATCCGCTCGGTGTCCTCCACGGTGATGCCTTCCGGCGAATCGATAAAGATACGCAAATAGGAAGTGCCGCCCTCTTTGACGAACTCCACATCCCATACAAGGAGCCCCAGCTCCTCCGCGACGGGCTGTGCCAACGCATGCACTGTGGCGGCGATGCGGCCTTTTCCCTGTCCTGCCATGGTACTTACCTCCGTACTTTCTGGCCGGTTTGGTCCCGGTCCGTAACATGAACAAAGAGCGGGTCGCCCCACTCTCCTTAACTGTCAAACTATTACAATGGGAATTATAACATAATACATCATAATATGCAAGGCTTTTTTTCGTTTTTCGGGATTCTCATTGCATTATTTTCTGCAGTGTATTATAATAGATGCACGAAGTCTCATCCGTAAGGGTTTTTTCGACAGTAAGTGAGGTTTGAATACATGTTCGCAAATTACGATATCGGTCTTGATCTCGGTACCGCAAGCGTTCTCGTCTACGTCAAGGGCAAGGGGATCGTCCTTCGCGAGCCCTCCGTCGTCGCCATTGACAAGAATACCGGCAAGGCACTGGCCTTCGGCACCGAAGCCCAGAATATGATCGGCCGCACCCCCGCAAACATCATCGCCGTGCGCCCTCTGCGGGACGGCGTCATCTCCGATTACGGCGTCACCATGCGCATGATCAAGGAATATATCGACAAGGTCAGCGGTTTCCGTTTCCGCAAGCCCCGCCTGGTGGTCTGTGTCCCCTGCGATATCACCGAGGTGGAGGAGCGTGCCGTATTTGATGCCGGCATGCAGGCCGGAGCCCGCAATGTCTATCTCATCGAGGAACCTCTCGCCGCTGCTATCGGTGCCGGACTGGACATTTATCGTCCCAGCGGCAACATGGTGGTGGATATCGGCGGCGGCACCACGGACATCGCCGTTATTTCCTTAAACGGCATCGTGGAATCCACCTCTCTGAAGATCGCCGGCAGCGAATTTGACGAGGCTCTTATCAAATACGTCAAGGTAAAGCACAAGATCCTCATCGGTGACCGCACCGCGGAGGAGCTCAAGATCAGGATCGGCGGTGTCTATCCCATGAAGGAGGAGCGCGAGGAGGAGGCCAAGGGCCGCTGTCTTATCACCGGCCTTCCCAAAACCTTTACCATCACCTCCTCCGAGGTGCTGGAGGCCTTTGAAGAGGTCTCCTCCGCCATCGTCGAGGAGGTCCACAGCGTGCTTGAGCGCACCCCGCCCGAGCTTGTCGGCGACATTTCCCAGAACGGCATCGTGCTCACCGGCGGCGGAAGCCTGCTCTACGGCTTTGACAAGCTTATCTGCGCCCGCACAGGCATCTATGCCCGTCTTGCGGAGGATCCCGTCACCTGTGTGGCCGTCGGTACCGGAAAATCCCTGGACGATATTGCAAATCTGCAGACCGGCGTGATGCGTACAAGCCGCAAGGTTTATCTCTAATAAGCAGAAAAGCACTTATTCGTTATGTTTATCGACATAAGTGCTTTCTCTTTATTTTTCCAATTCTTTCGCAGCGGCAGCAAGCCGCTCCGCCGTATTTTCCTCCGGACGGATAAGCACGCGATCGAGAAGCCGTCGGCGGATCTCCGCCGTTTGTGTCGCATCGCGAAGCAGTGCGGCAATCTCTCCGCCGCGAAGGGCAAGCATATCCGCTCTCCAGGCCTCCCCCCGTTGCAAAACCCCCTCTATGTGTGTGAGCACGTCATCCGGTCTCTCACAGAGCAGAGCTGCCGCCCTCGCCCCTTCCGGTCCGGCGGCAGAAAGCATGCGCCGCGCAGCCTCCGCATTTCCGCTCCCAACCTCCGCATTTCCGCTCCCAACCTCCGCAGCAGCAAGAATACCTTCCGCAAGCACAACCGTCTGCCGCTCACACTTCATGTGCGCGGCAAAGTCCGCCGGTGCCGATATTCTTCCCTCACGGACAAGAAGAGCACAGAGCATCGCACACAGCACCTCTTTCCGTGCCGCTGCAAGCACCGACTCCGCGGAAGAAGACAGGCGTTTCGCCCCAAATGCCGGGATCAATCCGTAACCAAGCATTTCGGACACCGCCGCCGGGCGATCGGTGGCAAGTGTTTTTCGAATTTCGTCGTAGACACGCTCCACGGCCAGATTCTCCGCCAGAGGTGCCAGCGCCCGGAGAGCTGCCTCCGTTTCCTTTTCAATCTCAAAACCGGTTTTTGCCCTGAATCGCAGGGCGCGCAGCATCCGCAGCGCATCCTCCGAAAAACGCCGACGTGCATCGCCGACGGCGCGGATGATCCCCGCAGAAAGATCGGCACAGCCGCCGACGTAGTCATACACATTTCCGTGCGCATCGCAAAGCAGCGCGTTTAGCGTAAAATCCCGCCGCTGCACGTCCTCCTCCGGCGAAACACCGAAGGTCACGGCATCCGGATGCCGCAGATCGGAATAATTTCCTTCTCCCCGGAATGCGGTGACCTCCACCGTGCCGCCTGCTTCGCACACCGTCACCGTACCGTGGCGGATACCCGTGGGAACGGAATGGGGAAAGATACGCATGACCTCCTCCGGCATCGCCGAGGTGGCGATATCCACGTCCACGGGCGCAACGCCCAGCAGAATATCCCGTACGCATCCCCCGGCATAATAAGCCGTATACCCCGCACGGCAGAGTCCGTCCATCACCGCCCGCGCATAGCCGGGCAGAACGGAAACATCCAGCTTCTCCACTCCGTTCACCTCCTTTTTCTTATATTTTACACACTTTTATCATATTTCGCAAGAAAGCAGCATCATTTCTTCTGAAAACTTATTTTCCAAGCGAGGCTCAAGTTATGGATTTTGATCTGAAGGATTACCGCGCCGGACGGCGCGTGCACTTCATCGGCATCGGCGGCGTTTCCATGAACGCGCTGGCGCAGGCGCTGCATGCCCGCGGCTGCAGCGTCACCGGCAACGACCGCAGCGACGGCCCCGTTGCCGACCGTCTGCGCAAGTCCGGTATTCCCGTATCCGTCGGGCATGCGGCAGAATACGTTCACGGCGCGGATGCTGTCGTCCGCAATGCCGCCATCCATGATGACTCTCCCGACGTTGCCGAAGCCCGACGTCTCGGCATCCCGGTCTTCGAGCGCCCGCAGGTGCTCGGCGCCCTGATGCGGGAGCACGAGAAATGCATCTGCGTTGCCGGGACCCACGGAAAATCCACCGTTTCCTCCATGCTCTCCGCCATCACCCTCGCCGCCGGTCTTGATCCCACCATCTTCATCGGTGCAAATTATGCGCCCATCGGCGGCACCTACCGTCTGGGCAATTCTCCCGTGTTGGTGGCCGAGGCCTGCGAATACTGCGATGCCTTTCTCTCCTTCTTTCCGGAGACGGCTGTAATCCTGAATATCGAGGAAGACCACCTGGATTACTTCAGCGGGATCGAACAGATCCGCGACTCCTTCCGCCGCTTTGCCCTGCGCACACCGGAGACGGGCTGTGTGATCTGTAACGCCGACGACGAAAACTGCCGCAAGGCGCTGGCAGATCTTCCCCGCCGCGTGATCGCCTTTGGTGAGGGCGGTGATATCCGTGCGGAACGGGTCACGTTTGTGCGCGGTCACGGTGAATTTGATCTGGTTTTCCGGGGTGATACCCTCTGTCGGATCCGGCTCGGCGTTCCCGGCGATTTCAACGTCAAAAACGCCCTCGCCGCATCGGCCGCCGCCCTCAACTATGGCATTGCTCCCGAGGTCATCGCCGCAGCCCTTTCGGATTTTCACGGTGCCGGCCGCCGCATGGAGCTGCGCGGCGAGTTCCGCGGCATTCCCTTCTACGATGACTATGCCCACCATCCCTCCGAGCTTGCCGTTGCTCTGCGCACGGCAAAAACCATGACAGAGGGCCGTGTGGTCTGCGTTTTCCAGCCCCATACCTACACCCGCACCCGCACCCTCATGCCCGACTTCGTGCGCAGCCTAAAGCTTGCCGACGAGGTCATACTCCCCCCCATCTATGCCGCCCGCGAGCCGGACGACGGTGTCACCTCCTCCGCACAGCTTGCCGCCCGAATCCCCGGCGCACACGCCGTGCAGAGCCTTGCTGAGGCCGCATCCCGCCTCGGTGAGATCGCGAAGCCGGGAGATATCATCCTCGCCGTCGGCGCGGGCGATATCGTAGGTCTCTACGATTTATTGTGAGCACGCTCACCCAAAAGCAAGAGCACCCGAAAACAGGTGCTCTTATTTTTTGCGTATAATGCGGTGACGAATGTCCGGATACAGCAGCACGCCCGCCGCAAGAATCCCTGCCGTCATCAAAATCCACGGCCATGCGCGGCGGCGCTTCCCGTCACCCGTGAGCGGCGGTTTGACCGACGGTGTGGCTGCAACACCGGGGGATAATTCCGGTGCTCCGGGAGTCGCAGTCGGCTTCGTTCCCGGTTCCTTCCCGGGTTTGTCCGTCGGAGTCAGTTGCGGGATCTCCTCTGTCCGGCTGTGTGAGCAAACGGCACAGGTCTGCCGTCTGACACCGGGTGCCGCAGCGGAAGGCTCCTGCAGGATCTCAAAATCGCCGAATTCATGTTCGGTCATAGGGACCGTCCGGTACTCCGCATACCCGCACAGGCTGCAGACCCGGCAGGCTTCGCCGGAGTGGCTGCAGGTAGCAGCCCGCAGTACGATTTCCGCGCCGAACTCATGCTCCGCCGGAGTTTCCGGGACTTCCGGGGTACCGACAAGTTTTTCCGTCACAGGGACCGTAAGCCATCCCGCCGAGAGCTTCGCATCCTCTGTCATATTCACCGTGCGGTCGGCAAGGATGAAATATACGGAACAGTGCGAGATATCGATTTCCGTTACGCGGCAAAGGTTTCCATTGAAGCCGGATAGATCCGCCGACCGCCGGTTGGTCACCATCTCCCCCGTCGAAGGATCGTAGTAGGTATCCTCGCTGTAGGTACGAACGGTCAGATCAAGCGCGGTGTCCAGAATCTCCCCAAGCTGCAGATCGGGATAATTAACCACGTTATCCAGATGCACGGCAAGCGCCATCCGATGTCCGCCGGATACGTGTTCCACCGCGAGAACATTTCCCGGACGGCTCACACGGAGCATTACGGAACAGGAGGCTGCAAGCCGGATACTGCCCAGCTCCAGCGTCACCGGCGTTGTCGCATCATCGGAGAAAACAAAGGAGGTTTTGTCAGACAGAATTCGCAGCGTGCCAATGCTGTGCCGTCCCGCTCCGATGCTCGCCGTACCTCCCTCGACCGTCAGAATGCCAGTCCGCAGCACGCCGTCCCAGAAGAAAGCTTCCTCGGTCTTGACGTAGACCTCACCGTAGGTATTTTCAAGCCATACGGAGGATATGCGCACCTCTTCGTCATCGTAGACCGCAGCCGCGCCGCACTCCTTTCCGGAAAGGGTCAGTGCGCAGCCCGCCATATCGAGGATCACGTCTGTCTGCCGTTCTTCCGATGGAACAAGGCGGATATTGTCAAAACAGATATCTCCTCCGGCGATAACATCACCCTCCAGACGCAGAATCAGAGGGGCATCCCCTGCATTTGAGGAAAAGGTCATTGCCACATTTTCCGGCAGATGCATCGCAGGCAGGCTGTAAGTACGCTCCGCCCCGTCGTTTGCAAACATCTGCAGTTCCAGTTCGCCGCCCATTCCTGCGGGGATCGCGGCGATCGCCGCGGCCGGGCTTGCGAAGTATCCGAGCGTTTCTCCGTCCCGGGAAAGCTTTGTCAGCGATAGCGCCTTTGTCGCAGTTCGCGGCAGCTCGTAGAGATATGCTGCGCCGAGCCCTTCCGGGGTATTGGGCGTGTGATTCCGTAAAAAGGCTTCGTTTTCCGTTCCGAAATAGCGATGTCGGTTTAAAGCCTGCATATCGTTCCAGGTCACATCCACCCAGAACCATTCTTCACCGATACGCAGAAGATTCCATGCATGATTGACACCCTCGGCCTTACCATCCACAAAAATACAGTCGATACCGATCTCCCGAAGAAGCAGCGCATAGACCTTTGCATAGCCGTCGCACACGCCGCCAAGTCCCGAGAGAACACCGACGATATTGTGCGCAGAAGGTGCGTTGGACGGGGTTTTCCCGTCCGCCTCATAGGCATAGGCTGCCACCTCCATCAGCCGGTCATGGATGGCAAGTGCACGGGCGGTATCGTCTTCCAGCCCGTTTGCGGCGCTAAGGATGAGCTGTTTGCCCGCCTGTACCGTCCGATCGGTATTTTTGCGGACCTCGGCATCGGCATACTCCGCATATACGTAGAGATACAGCCTGCCTTCAAAGACGGTCGTACGGTTTTCCATCCAGTAATACTCCGGATGGTCGGCAAAGAATATCTTCCAGATCTCCACGGCGCGGTAAGCATCCAGGCCGAAAGCACCGTAGTCCAGCGCGGCAAATGAATACGCTTCCGTCTCTGCTGCATCCAGACCGCCAGCGGCAAACCGCTCCGTCTGCATGTAAATCTCACGGTAAAGCCCCTGCTCGCCGACGGCGTTTGCGGAGGTCGCAAGAGTGCTGTAGCCGTAGGCTTCTTCCGGTTTCTGCGCCAGCGCGGGCGACGAAAAAACGAGGGCAAGAATCAGCACCGCTGCGAACATGAATACCGTTTTTATACGACGCATATTCTTCCCCTCCTTTTTTGCGAAGCACAAACTACCCCAATTTAATTATATACATTAAATTATATGCTTTCCCATGCCGGGGGTCAAGGAAAAACTTATGTCTGTTTTATTATTTTTTTCTGCCGTCGCCGCCGTTTGTGTATATTTCCCCGCAGCCCGGCAGACAATACCAAAAACGCGCAAAAGGAGGGAGCACTGTGGCCGATGATTACGCGGTTCTGCGCAGACTGCTTCATGATATCCGGGCACGGGATGATGATATCATTCTGCGAAGTGTCAGTCTGCCGCCCAACTCCGTTCCCTGCACCGTTGCTTTTCTTGACGGCGTTGTCAACAAGGAGCTTCTCCACGCGCAGGTGCTCTCCCCCATTCTGCAGCCCGAGCCCTACTGCGTGGACGATCCGTTGCCGGACATCCGTGAAAACCTGCTGCGGCGCTTTCTCTGCGTCAGCGAGATCAAGGATGTATCCGACAGTACAGGTATTGAAAAGGAGCTCTATACCGGCGCTGTGGTTGTCATCTGTGCCGGTATGCGCGGGGCGATCCTTTTGCGATTGGACGGATTCATGCGCCGTTCTCCGGGCGCTCCCCTGAATGACAGAACGGTATCTGGCCCCCGGGACAGCTTCACCGAAAGTCTGCCCGGAAATATTGGGCTTGTGCGAAAAAAGCTTGCCGATCCCCGGCTCCGCGTCAAAAAAACGGTCATCGGGCGGCGAACACGTACCAATATCGCACTGCTTTATATGGATGACATCGCTCTGCCGGACACCGTCCGCGAGGTGGAACGGCGGCTCTCCTCCATCGACATTGACGGGATCCTCGCTTCCGGTTATATTGCGCAGCTGACAGAAGCGCCCGGGACCTCCGTATTCCCCACCTACCGCGAGATCGAGCGGCCGGATATTGCCGTAGCGGCTCTGCTGGAGGGCCGCATTGTAGTCATCTGCGATCACTCTCCGCTGGCGCTCTCCTTTCCCACGGTCTTTGCCGAGCTTCTGCAGGCCGCGGAGGATTACTATGAAAAGCCTGTGGCCGGCACCTTCGCACGGCTTCTTCGGTGGGCCTGCTTCTTTCTTGCCGTGTCTCTGCCCGCACTGTATGTTGCGCTGGTCAGCTTCCGGCCGGAGATCCTCCCCTACGACCTGCTTGTGACCATCGCAAGCCTGCGAAGTCAGGTGCCCTTTCCCGTCATCTGGGAAACGCTTTTCATCGAGTTTGCCGTGCAGGCCATCATCGAATCCTCGCTGCGGCTCCCCGAACCCCTCGGACAGACCATCGGCGTGGTCTCCGGCATCATCGTCGGACAGGCAATTATTTCCGCAAGCCTTGCCACACCCATGGTGCTCATCGTTGTGGCCCTTGCCAACATCTGTACCTTTTGTATCCCGAGCTTTTCCCTGTCCGTCACCGTACGGATCCTTCGCCTGTGCATGATTTTCCCCGCAGCCACCTTTGGCATCTTTGGCTTTTCACTGGCATGGATGTTCCTGCTGGTTCACATGCAGAGCCTTGACAGCATGGGTGTTGCCTATCTCGCCCCCTTCTCTCCCCATATCCCCTCCGATCACAAGGATGCCGCCCTGCGCGCCCCGCTGCAAAGCTTCATACGCCGTCCAAAATCCATCGGTAACAGAAACACGCGACGGCAAAGGCCGTAAAGGAGACAACATGTCCGAAATATCCGCCCGGGAACGGCTTACATCCCGGCAATACACCGCTCTGCTTGCCGGTTCCGCCTTCGGTGCCGGGATACTGACGCTCCCCCGCTATCTATGTGCCGCCGCCGGTCAGGATGCCTGGGTCATTCCGCTGCTTGCAGGAGGAACCATGTGCCTGTCCGCCCTGTGTTTTCTGCGGTTGTGCCGCCGGTTTCCGGGAATGACACTTCCGCACCTGATGCAGGAGCTGCTGCCGCTTCCGCTTGCAAACACTGCGGTTCTTCTCTATCTGGCATATTTTCTCACCGTCGCCGCCTCATCCATCCGTATCGTCGCCGAAATCACGCTTCTCTATCTGCTCCCGAACACCCCTCTTTGGGCCGTGGCACTGGTCTACAGCCTGTTTGTTGGGTATACGCTGTCCGGCGGCCTGCGCGGAGCGGGCCGATTCAACGAATTGACGGGTTTTGTGCTTCTCTTTGGCTTTTTGCTGCTTTTACCCTCTCTGCGGGAAGGCCGCATGACGAATCTGGCACCCATGCTCACCGCAAAACCAACGGCGCTCCTCACCGCCATTCCCATGGCCTGCTATTCTTTTGGTATCAGCCTTCTCATTCCGCTCTTTCTGCCGTTGACGGATGACCGATCGAGAGCCGCAAAGCATACCTGGCCGACGCTCTGCTTCGTGGTCACAGCCTTTTCCCTGATCACGCTGACCTCTGTCTGCGTTCTCGGCGCGGATACGTCGGCGCATATGCTCTTTCCCGTCATCACCATCTACAAATCGGTCTCCGTCCCCGTCATTGAGCGGCTTGACCTCTTTTTTCTGACGCTGTGGACCGTACTTGCCGTGCGGCCCTGCCTGAATTTTGCCCTGGCCGCCGGACAGCTTTCCGACTGCCTGCTTAAAAACCGGCTCCCCCGGCGGTGGCTCTCCGCAGGTATCGGTCTGTTCCTTTTTGCATCCATGCTTCTGCAGACCGACATTGTCGGTACCATCCGCATCCTGCACTGGCTCGGCTACGTCTTTCTTTTCCTCGGCATCGTATTTCCTGCGCTTCTTCTGATCCTTTCCCGAAAGAAGGTGTCCGCATGACACGGCTCAAGCCATTGATCCTCCTCTTTTGCGGCATCGGCATGTTCATTCTCGGCGGCTTCTGGGATTCCCGCGATATCGCCGATCTGTCCATTTACTCCTCAGAGGGCTATGATCTGTCCGACGGCAAGGTCTCCCTGCATGTGACCGGGGTGTCCTCCGCCTTTCAGGAGGACGGAAAAGCCTCCGATCTCATTCTCGCCTCCGAGGGCAATTCCCTCGGAGAATCCCGCTACGACCGCTCTCTGACCATGCCCGATGAGATCATGTACGGTACGCTCCGGTCGGTGCTTTTCGGCTCCGCACTTGCAAGGGAGAGCATCCGAGAATACGTGGATATCAATTTCCGAGGCCCGCAGACCCGTCTCAGCGCAAATGTCGCCATAACGAAAGGGCGTACCGAAGACATCTATAATGCCGACTCCCCCGCAGACAGCATCGGCACCCACCTTTCCGAGATCCTCCGCTCTGCCGAAAAAAGCAGCTTCGTCCCCTCCGTCACCCTGAAGGATCTTGCCCTCACCCTCTTTACCGACGATT
>JAFQKV010000070.1 GCA_017414715.1 Clostridia bacterium | reverse complement strand
TCTGCGAGGAGGATATCCGGCTTGCACCTTGGATGCGTGAGACCTGCTTTTGCACGGCCTACGATGCCTTCCGTGCCATATTGCCCTCCTTTCTTGGGATGACGCTTTCCTGCCGCTATTCTCTGCAAAACGCCGAGCTTTGCCGTACGGACGACGAGATCACGGTCCGTGATTATCTGATCTCCCATGGCCCTTGCGACGGAGTCGCCATTTTGTCTGCCCTTATGCTTCGCAGTGGAGCCCGCGTGCTCCGCGAAATGTGTGAGAGCGGTGCCGTCCTTGAGGAGAATTCCAGCCGACGCAAGGTAGGAGAGAAGTTGAAGCGCGTGCTGTGTATTTCCGATATGGCGGCTGCGGAGGAATTTCTGCGGGATACGTCAAAGAGCCGGGAGAACCAACGTACGGTTCTGCGGCTTCTGATGGCCAGGGGATGCATGTCGGGTGCCGAGATCAGCTATGAGACCGGACTCGGCGATTCGCCTGTGCAGTCTCTTATAAAAAAAGGTATTCTTGTTCGTGATTCCAAGCGGATCCATCGAATTCCCGAGATCCTGAAGGAGATCCGTGAGACGGAACCGATCCCACCGCTGAGCCTTGAGCAGCAGCGTGTCTTTAGCGGCCTTTCTGAACTTGCTGAATCCGAAAGTGCCCACTGTGCGCTGCTGGAAGGCGTTACAGGCAGCGGAAAGACGCTCGTATATCTGCATCTGATTGCCGAAACCCTTGAGCGAGGTAAAACCTGTATTCTGCTTGTGCCGGAAATCTCGCTGACGCCGCAGCTCATTCGCCGTATTGTTTCCCATTTCGGTCGCCGGGTTGCGGTGCTCCATTCCGCACTTTCCGACGGCGAACGCTATGATCAGTGGCTTGCCGTTCGGGATGGTAAGGCTGATGTCGTTGTCGGTACCCGCTCAGCGGTTTTTGCGCCGGTTCGGAATGTCGGGCTGATCATACTCGATGAGGAGCAGGAATACAGCTACAAATCCGGCGAAACACCGCGATATCACGCACGTGAGGTTGCCAAATGGCGTGTCA
This sequence comes from Clostridia bacterium, assembly GCA_017414715.1. GTDB lineage: Bacteria > Bacillota > Clostridia > Oscillospirales > QAMX01 > RGIG1911. The sequence continues at coordinate 5,728 of JAFQKV010000070.1, read as the reverse complement.
ATGCGTCCGGCGGTCTTTTGCTGCTCGGTTCTGCCACGCCCTCGGTGGAAAGCGCCTACTTTGCACGCTCCGGCAGGTATGCGCATTTCCGTCTCGCACATCGCTTCTCAAATGCAGGACTTCCGAAGGTCATCATTGCAGACAGGAAAGAGGATCTGCGAAATCGTTGCAACGAGCCGGTCGGCCGCCTGCTTCTGGAGCGTATCGCCGCAGCGGCGGGTGACGGTAAGCAGTCGATTCTCTTTTTAAACCGCCGTGGCAGAAATAAACGCATCTTCTGTACGGAGTGCGGTGAGAGCCTTTGCTGTCCCCGCTGTTCTGTAACCGCAGCGTATCATTCGGCCAACGGCCGCCTGATGTGCCACACTTGCGGCTGGTCGTCTCTTATGCCCGAGCTCTGTCCGTCCTGCGGCAGCCGCCATCTGGAGACTGATCACGCGGGAACGCAGCTCGTGGAGGAGCAGCTTCGCCGCGAACTGCCGGAGCTATCCGTGCTGCGGATGGATGCGGATACAACAGCTTCCGATGACGGACATGATGCGCTTCTGCGCCGCTTCAGGGATGAGAATATCGATGTCCTGCTCGGAACGCAAATGGTGGCAAAGGGACTTGATTTTAAAAACGTTACCCTTTCTGCCGTGCTGGATGCAGATATGGGGATGCAGAGTGACGATTTTCGTGCAAATGAGCGCTGCTTTTCCATGATAACGCAGGTTGCCGGTCGCTCCGGGCGTGGAGATACTGCCGGTGAAGCGGTTATACAGACCTTTATGCCGGATCATCCTGTCATCCGGATGGGCGCCGCTCAGGATTTTGAGTCATTTTATGACCATGAGATTGCAGCGCGAGAGTCTCTCCGGCTTCCACCTTTTTTTGATCTTGCCGTCTTTCAGGCATCGTCGGAACACGAGAGGGATGCGCTTTCTTCTCTGCAGGAAATTCGAAGAATACTACTGTCGCAGAACATCGGTGCAGACACCTTTGATGTCCTCGGACCTGCACCTGCCCCGATTTCACGCGTCAATAACCGCTTCCGCTTTCGTTTGACTCTGAGGATGCATGCCGACCGATCGGTTCGCCGCCTTATCGCAAATGTTTTGTGTTCCGTTCGTGCGGACCGTCGGTATGAACGTGTTGTTATCACTGCTGATATGAATCCCTACGAATAAAAAACCATTTTTGGAGGTATAAAACCATGGCTATTCGTGAAATTATCACCAAAGGCAACGAACTTCTTGATAAAAAGTGCCATAAGGTTACTGTCTTTGACCGCCGTATGTGGACTCTTCTCGATGACATGAAGGAGACGCTGAAGGATTCCGGCGGCGTTGGACTTGCAGCTCCCCAGATTGGTATCATGCGCCGAGTGTTCATCATGGATGACGGTGAGCAGATCTGGGAGTTCATCAACCCTGAGATCATCGAAGCCTCCGATTATCATGAGGTTCCCGAAGGCTGCCTTTCCGTTCCCGGAGTTCAGGGGATGGTCAGCCGTCCGAACTATGTCAGGATCCGCGGCATGTCCCGTGATTCCGAGCCCTTTGTGGCTGAGTTTACCGGTCTCATGGCCCAGTGTGCCCAGCATGAGAATGATCACCTTGACGGCATTCTCTTTGATTCCAAGATCTGCGGCCCCATTCCCGAGGAGGACTGATCGATCGGAATGAAGATCCTTTTTTTCGGAACACCCGATTTTGCCGTTCCATGCCTTGCCGCTCTGCTGGATGCCGGATATGACGTAGTCGGTGCGGTTTCCCAGCCGGATAAGCCCCAGGGGCGCAGTATGAAGCTTATGCCGACACCGGTCAAGGCGCTGGCGGAGTCCCGCGGTGTGCAGGTCTTTCAGCCTGACCGGCTGAAGGAAGGGCAGCTGCAGGAGACTTTGGATAGCTTAAAGCCTGATCTTTGCGTTGTAGTGGCATACGGAAAGATCCTTCCGTCCTACATTTTGAATGCACCGAAGTTTGGCTGCATCAACGTACATGGTTCGCTGCTTCCCAGATGGCGCGGTGCAGCGCCTATCCAGTGGTCCGTGCTTGCCGGAGACAAAGTCACCGGTGTCACCACCATGTATATGGATGAGGGGCTGGATACCGGAGATATTATCGAAACCGCAGAGACGGAAATCGGCGAACACGAAACCGCGGGTGAGCTTTTTGATCGCCTTGCCGCCATGGGAGCGGAGCTTCTCGTTCACACTGTAGGTGAAATTGAAAAGGGGACTGCTGTTCGCACCCCACAGCCTGCGGACGGTGCTGTGTATGCGTCCATGCTCTCGCGGGATATGGCGCGTATGGAATGGAGCCGGAGCGCGGCAGAGCTTGACTGCTTTGTTCGCGGACTTTGTCCCTGGCCGGTCGCGGTCACAACTCTTTGCGGTACTCCTGTAAAGATTTATGCCTGTGAAGTTATCAAACGGGAGGGTAAGTGCGGAGATCCCGGTCGTGTGCTTGCGGTCAGCAGCGAAGGTATTGATGTTGCCTGCGGCGAAGGCATCCTTCGCATTACCGACCTGCAGGCGCAGGGAGGCAAGCGGATGCCGGCAAGCGTATATTGCAACGGACACCGTATTCACGAAGGCACTTGCTTAGGTGAGCAAGCATGAATATCTGCGATGCAGCGCGTGAGGCCGCTCTGAAGGCTCTGTTTGCATGGGACCGCGAGGGAGAATTTGCCGATCTTGCCATTAAGAACGTGCTTTCCGGGTCCGGTCTCTCAGCCCGTGATGCTGGCTTTGCCACGCGCCTGTTTTACCGGACTGTCGAGATGCGGATTTATCTTGACTACCGGCTCTCCCGCTTGTCCAGCATGAAGCTTAAAAAACTACACCCGGCGGTACTGGAGATCCTGAGGCTGGGTGCGTGTCAGATCCTTCTGATGGATTCTGTACCGGATTCTGCCGCGGTGAATACATCTGTCGCTCTGTGCCATATGCGTAAGATGTCCCGCGCTGCCGGTATGGTCAATGCAATCCTTCGAAAGCTTTGCGCAGAAGGGGATATCCCCGTCGAGGGTGAGGGCGCAGATGCGCTGTCTCTTCGCTACAGTCATCCGCTATGGCTTGTCGAATGCTACATACATGAATTCGGACCGGAGGATACGGAGCATATTCTTGCCTCCAACAACGCTGCACCTCCCGTATCCGTCAGGGTCAACACCCTGAAGATCACTCCCGGTGGACTGCGGGAGCGTCTTGCTGCGGATGGCATCGAGTGGATACAGGATCCGGATATTTCCGTGTGCGGAACACTTCCGGAATCGGGAAGGATCGATGATCTTTCATCCTTCCGCGAGGGCTGTTTTGCTGTTCAGGACAAGGCCTGCGTTGCATCTGTCCTTGCGGCAGACCCGAAGCCCGGTATTCGTGTGCTGGATCTCTGCGCGGCTCCCGGCGGCAAAAGCTTGTGTGCAGCCGCGCTGATGGAGGGAAAAGGTGAAATTACAGCCTGTGACCTGTATCCCCACCGTGTTGAGCTGATCCGTAAAAATGCAGAACGTATGGGTGCGGATATTGTTTCCGCCGAGATACGGGATGCTTCTGTTTTCGATGAAGCTCTTTGCGGAGAGTTTGACCTTGTGATTTGTGACGTGCCTTGTTCCGGACTTGGCGTGATCGGCAAAAAACCGGATCTTCGATACAAAAATCCCGATGATTTTGAGACACTGCAGGAACTTCAGCATCAGATTGCCCGTAATGCGGTACGGTATTTGAAGCCCGGCGGCCGTATGGTCTATTCTACATGTACTCTCCGCAGTGCGGAGAACGGTGAGGTTGTTTCAACGCTCTTGAATGAGCATCCCGACCTTGTGCGCGTGCCCTTTCGTATCTCTGAGCGTTTTGCTTCGGAGAGCGGAGAGATCACCATGCTTCCGCATGTGCACGGCACCGACGGTTTTTATTTTTCTATCCTTGAAAAGAGGGTGTAAGTCCTGTGACGGAGCTGCGCGACATTAAATCCATGCATATTGCCGAGTTGAAGGAAGCTCTGAAAACGCTTTCTATCCCGGCTTTTCATGCTGCGCAGATCTTTCATTGGCTTCACCTCGGTGTCACCTCCTTTTCGGAGATGACGGATATATCCAAGTCCAACCGTGAAAAGCTATCCTCTGTGTTTTATATCTCCGCGCCGGAGTTGATCCGCCGACAGGAATCCGTGGACGGCTCGGTCAAGTATCTCTGGCGTCTTGCGGACGGGAACTGTATCGAGAGCGTGTTCATGCGCTATCATCACGGCAACTCACTCTGCATATCCACCCAGGCGGGCTGCCGAATGGGATGTATCTTCTGCGCATCCACTCTGCTGGGCCTCTCCCGGGATCTTACACCGGGGGAGATGCTCGATGAGATCATTTTTGCGCAAAAGGATACAGGACTCAGGGTCGACAGTCTCGTGCTGATGGGTACAGGTGAACCTCTGGACAATTATGATAATACCCTGAAATTTTTGAAGCTTGTTTCCTGCGAGGGCGGTCTGAATCTCGGACAGCGCCATATCTCGCTTTCCACCTGCGGATTGGTTCCGCGTATCCGGGAGCTTTCGGAAGAAGGGCTTGGGATCACCTTGTCGGTATCCCTGCATGCACCGGAGGATACACTGCGCAGCGAGCTGATGCCTGTCAATCGTGCATATCCGCTGGGGGAACTTATACCGGCCTGCAGAGATTACTTTATAAAGACAGGTCGCCGCATCTCCTTTGAATATGCGATGATCGATGGCAGAAACGATACGCCGGAATGCGCGAAAGCGCTTTCAAAGCTCCTGGCGGGCATGAACGCCCATGTCAATCTGATCCTGCTCAACAAGGTCAAAGAGAGCCCGCTTAAGCCGTCAAAGGATCAAAATGTCAGATCGTTTATTACCCATCTTGAGAAAGGCGGCATCAACGTGACGGTTCGCCGACGGATGGGAAGAGATATCGATGCAGCCTGCGGTCAGCTGCGGCGCAGTGTACTGGAGGCTGAGAACAACGAAAGGAGGAATGTCCGTGAAAATTTGGAATAAGACTGACCGGGGCAAGGTTCGCCCGGTCAATCAGGATTATGTCCTGACGGATGTTTATCCGGATGATCTGCAGGCCGTTGTCGTCGTTTGCGACGGCATGGGCGGCGCAAATGCAGGTAATATCGCAAGTAAGCTTGCGGCGGAACATATCAGTGACCGTCTGAGGGCAGCGCTCCGCGGACGAATGAGTGCTGCATATATGCGTGAGGTACTGGATTCCTCCATCCGTGAGGCAAATGAGCTGGTTTACAACGCATCGCTGAAGGATCCTGCCTGTCAGGGAATGGGAACGACGGTGGTCGCTCTGCTCTGCAACGGTGACCGGGGAATGCTTGCAAATGTCGGGGACTCGCGGGCATATCTGATCAATGACGACGGTATTTCCCGCATCACACGCGATCATTCCCTTGTGGAGGAGATGCTCAGCCGAGGTGAGCTGACGCGCGAGGAGGCAAAGGTTTACCCGAACCGAAACCTCATTACCCGAGCCGTCGGCACCGAGGCGGATGTTAAAACGGATCTGTTTGAGATCCCATTGTATAAGGATGAATACATTCTCATCTGCACCGATGGCTTGACCAACTGTGTTGATGAGCAGGAGATCCTGTACGAGGTCACAAATGTGGATGATACGGATTCCTGCTGTGATCGTCTCATAGATATCGCAATGCAGCGCGGCGCACCGGACAATGTTTCGGTGGTACTTCTGAAGATTTAGGAGATAC
>JAFQKV010000069.1 GCA_017414715.1 Clostridia bacterium | reverse complement strand
GGCACCGATGGCGTGCAGGTCACCGGGGAAGTGGAGGTTGATGTCCTACATGGGGATGACCTGGGCCCAGCCGCCGCCGGCGGCACCGCCCTTGACACCGAAAACGGGGCCGAGAGAGGGCTCGCGGATAGCGACGGTGACGTTCTTGCCGATGCGGCGCAGGCCGTCGGCGAGACCGATGGTGGTGGTGGTCTTGCCCTCGCCCGCGGGGGTGGGGTTGATGGCGGTCACAAGGACGAGCTTGCCCTTGGGAGCGTCTTTGCGCTCCTCCAGCAGGCGAAGATCGATCTTTGCCTTGTCGGAACCGTAGGGGATAAGATATTCGGCCGGGACACCGGCGGTTTTGGCGATCTCTGTGATGGGGCGGGGAGAAACGGACTGGGCGATCTCGATATCGGTAAGCATGATACGACATTCCTTTCCTGTATGTTTACTGTTCAAGAGGGATAAACCGGAAACATATACCTCATTTTAACATATTTTTTATGCCGTAGCAAGAAAAAGTGAAGGGGATAAAAAAAGAATTGAAAAGCGGGGAGATAAGCCCTGCCGTCGCTTGCTATCCCGGGAAGAATATGTTAAAATAGTAGTCGGTAAAAAATCGGCATTGCGCCGTGAAAGGAAAGGTATAACAAACATGACCGATCTGTTCAAAGACGTTCCCGTAATCAAATATGAGGGCCCCAGGTCCAAAAATCCTTTCTCCTTCAAGCAGTACAACCCCGATGAGCTTATCGGAGGCAAGACCATGAAGGAGCATCTGCGCTTTGCCATGGCATACTGGCACACCATGACCGCCACCGGTACCGATCCCTTCGGTGTCGGCACGGCCATCCGTCCCTACGAATACACCACCAATCCCCTGAAGCTTGCGGAGATCCGTGTCAAGGCGGCCTTCGAGTTCATGGAGAAGCTCGGCATCGAGTATTTCTGCTTCCATGACTGCGATATCGCTCCCCAGGGCGCAAATCTTGCCGAGTTCCGCAAGAATCTTGACAAGATCGTTCCCATGATCAAGGAAAAGATGAAGGAGACCGACATCAAGTGCCTGTGGGGCACTGCCAATGTCTTCGGTCATCCCCGCTATGTCCACGGTGCTTCCACCTCCCCGAACTTCGATGCCCTTGCCTTTGCCGGCGCACAGGTCAAGAAGGCGTTGGAGATCACCAAGGAGCTCGGCGGCGCAAACTACGTCTTCTGGGGCGGCCGCGAGGGCTATGAGACCCTGCTGAACACCAATATGGGTCTGGAGCTGGACAACATGGGCCGCTTCCTCAACGCCGCGGCGGACTACGCCGAGGAGATCGAATTCCGTCCCACCTTCCTCATCGAGCCCAAGCCCAAGGAGCCCACCAAGCATCAGTACGATTTCGATGCCGCCACCGCCATGGGATTCCTTCGTAAGTACGGTCTTGACAAGCGCAACTTCAAGCTCAACATCGAGGCAAACCACGCCACCCTCGCCGGACACACCTTCCAGCATGAGCTTGCCACCTCCCGCATCAACGGTATGCTCGGCTCCATCGATGCCAACCAGGGCGATCCCAACCTCGGCTGGGATACCGACCAGTTCCCCACCGACGTTTACAACACCACCCTCTGCATGTACGAGGTTCTCAAGAACGGCGGTCTTCATTCCGGCGGCCTGAACTTCGATGCCAAGGTGCGCCGCGGCTCCTTCACCCCCGAGGATCTCTTCCTTGCCCACATCGCCGGCATGGATGCCTTTGCCAAGGGTCTCCGCGTGGCCTACCGCCTGCTGGAGGACCGTGTGCTGGAGGACTTTGTCGACAAGCGCTATGCAAGCTTCACCACCGGTATTGGTGCCGAGTACGTGGAAGGCAAGATCGGCCTTGCCGAGCTGGAGGCCTATGCGCTGGAGAAGGGTGAGGTCACCAATGTTTCCGGCCGCCAGGAGCTGCTGGAGACCATCGTCAACGACTATATCTACGAGAACTGATCACCCGTTCGGGATCAGGAGAAAGGAAACACGATATGTCCTATCTCATCGGTCTGGATATCGGAACTTCCGGGACGAAGACGGTGCTCTTTGATGAGCTCGGTAGTGTCATCGCCTCGAAGACTGTGGAATACCCCCTCTACTGCGACCGCCCCCAGTGGGCGGAGCAGCAGCCGGAGGATTGGCGCGAGGCCTGCATCGAGGGCCTCCGTTCCGTCATGCACGAAAGCGGCATCAACAAAAACGACGTTGCCGGCATCGGCCTTTCCGGCCAGATGCACGGTCTTGTGATGCTGGATAAGGAAGGAAAGGTGCTGCGCCGCTCCATCATCTGGTGCGACCAGCGCACCGGTGCGGAATGTGCCGAGATCACCGGAAAGGTCGGTGCGGAGCGTCTCATCGAGATCACCGCAAATCCCGCCCTTACCGGCTTTACCGCCTCCAAGATCGTCTGGGTGCAGAAGCACGAGCCCGAGCTCTGGGCAAAGTGTGCCCATGTTTTGCTTCCCAAGGATTATATCCGCTATTGCCTTACCGGCGAGTTTGCTGCCGAGGTATCCGATGCCAGCGGCATGCAGCTGCTGGACGTTCCCGCCCGCAAGTGGAGCCGCGAGGTTCTCGACAAGCTGGAGATCGACCCGGAACTGCTGGCCCCGGTGTGCGAATCCACCGTTGTGACCGGCCGCATCACCGCGAAGATCGCGGCGGAGACCGGTCTTGCGGAGGGTACGCCCGTGGTGGGCGGTGCCGGCGATCAGGCGGCGGGAGCCGTGGGCAACGGCATTGTCTGTCCCGGTGCGGTTTCCTCCACCATCGGCTCCTCCGGCGTTGTTTTTGCCTACACCGATGAGGTGCAGATCGATCCCCGCGGCCGTGTGCATACCTTCTGCCACGCCGTTCCCGGCGCATGGCATGTCATGGGCGTGACCCAGGGGGCGGGCATCTCCCTGAAATGGTTCCGGGACAATTTCTGTGCCTCCGAGAAGGAGGCCGCAGCCCTTGCCGGTATGGATCCCTACGTGCTGATGGATAAGCAGGCTGCACGCTCCAAGGTCGGCTGCGGCGGCGTGATCTATCTGCCCTATCTGATGGGCGAGCGGACTCCCCATCTTGATCCCGATGCCCGCGGCGTTTTCTTTGGCATGACCGCCGCCACCACCCGGGCGGATATGCTCCGCGCGGTGATGGAGGGCGTGGTCTTCTCCCTCAACGACTGCCTCGGCATCATCCGCGGCATGGGCATCCCCACCCGGGAGATCCGTGCCTCCGGCGGCGGCGGACGCAGCCCTCTCTGGCGGCAGATGCAGGCCGATGTTTTCGGAAAGCCCATCCACACCGTTTCCTCTCCCGAGGGACCGGCGTTGGGCGTTGCCCTGCTTGCCGGTGTCGGCACCGGCGTGTATGCCTCCGTCCCCGAGGCCTGCGGTACCTGTGTCCGCAAGGTGGGCACCGAAAAGCCCGATGCGGCGGCGAAGACGGCCTACAAGCCCTACTATGCCCTCTATAAGAACCTGTACAAGTCCCTCCGCAAGGACTTTGCGGCGGTTTCTGCCCTGACAAAATAAACAAGAGGTGTTCTGAAAACATGGAAATCACCAATAAAAACATCGTGGCCCAGCTCTATACCCTCCGGGACTTCTGCAAGACCGAGGAGGACTTCAAGCGCTCCATGGAGAAGGTCGCCGCCATTGGCTACGGCGGCGTGCAGGTCTCCGGTGTCGGCTATAAGGATGCCGAGGGCATCCGCCGCATCTGCGACGAAAACGGGCTGGATATCGTGGTTACCCACTGCCCCTTCACGGAGTTTGCCGGAAACGCAAACTTTGAGAAGCTGGTGGAAAGACACCAGATCTTCGGCTGCAGATACCCCGGCATCGGCTCCATGCCCGGCGAGTTCTTCCCCCATACCTTTGAGGGATACGCCTCCTTCGGACAGAAGCTCGGCCACATTGCGGAGAAGCTGTCCAAGTACGATATGCACCTTGCTTATCATAACCACGATTTTGAGTTCCGTCGCTTCAACGGACGGCTGGCTCACCAGATCATCTTCGACTATGCGGGCGATAAGCTGCAGGCGGAGATCGATACCTTCTGGGTGACCGCCGGCGGTGCGGAGCCCTCCAGCTACATCCGCAACTTCAAGGATCGGCTGGACGTGATCCATTTCAAGGATTACGGCATCGGTGAGGACAATAAGCGCCAGATGCGCGAGGTCGGTGAAGGCAACGAGAACTGGCCCGCCATCCTCGAGGCCTGCCGCTATGCCAACGTCAAGTACTACGCCGTGGAGCAGGACAACTGCAACGGTGCCGATCCCTTCGAGTGCCTTGAAACAAGTTATAAGAATCTTTCCGCCATGCTGGGCGTAAAATAAGAGAAATTCGGTTTTAATATACGGAGATTACGAGCATGAAGCAGTATCGCGCTGAATATGAAAAGTGGCTTGCCGCAGAGAGCCTTTGCCCGGAGATGCGGGCAGAGCTTCTCGGCATTGCCGGGGATGAGAAGGAAATCGAGGATCGCTTTTATAAGCCTCTTTCCTTCGGTACGGCGGGACTTCGCGGTGTGATGGGGGCCGGTATCAACCGGATGAACACCCTCGTGGTCGCCCAGGCGACCCAGGCGCTGGCCGAGGTCATTCTGGCCGAGGGCGGTGATGCCGCAAAGCGCGGCGTGGCCGTGGGCTACGACTGCCGTCACAACAGCGAGAGCTTTGCCCGCACGGCGGCCTCCGTGCTCGCTGCCAACGGAATTTCCGTATATATCTTTGATGCCATGCGTCCTACCCCGGAGGTCAGCTTTGCCATCCTTCGCTACGGCTGCATCGCCGGTGTCAACATCACCGCCTCCCACAATCCCAAGGAGTACAACGGCTACAAGGCTTATTGGGAGGAGGGTGCACAGATCGGACCCGAGCAGGCTGATGCCGTGGAGGCCCGCATCCGCAATATCGATATCTTTACCGGCGCAAAGACCTGTGATTTTGATGCCGCCGTGGCGGAAGGTAAGATCCGTGTTCTCGGCCGCGAGACCGACGAGGAGTTCCTTGAGAGAGTACTGTCCCTCTCGGTTTACCCCGCAGAGGTCAAAAAGGCGGCGGATGAGCTCAAGATCGTCTACACACCCTTCCACGGCACGGGCTATAAGCTGGTGCCGGAGATCCTATCCCGCCTCGGCTTCAAGCACATCATCTGTGAGCCCCGGCAGATGGTGCCCGATGGGGATTTCCCCACCGTTGTCAGCCCCAACCCCGAGAATAAGGAAGGCTTTACAGATGCCATCGCCCTTGCGGCGAAGGAAAACGTTGATCTCATCATCGGTACTGACCCCGATGCCGACCGCGTGGGCATCGTTATCCGCGATGCCGCCGGCAATTACGTGACCCTGACGGGCAATCAGGTGGGTGTGCTGCTGCTGGATTACATCATTGCAGCCCACAAGGATCTCGGCACACTCCCCGAAAAGTCTGCTGTGGTCAAGAGCATCGTTACCACCGACATGACCCGTGCCGTTGCCGAGTACAACGGCGTGCGCTGTGCCGAGTGCTTCACCGGCTTTAAGTTCATCGCCGGCCGCATTGCCGACCTTGCGGAGGAGGGCTACGAGTATCTTCTCGGCTTTGAGGAGTCCTACGGCTATCTCTGCGGCCATCATGCCCGGGATAAGGATGCCGTCTGTGCCTCCATGCTCATCGCGGAGATGGCGGCCTACTGGTCCAACCGCGGCAAGACCCTTTACGATGCCATGCAGGCGGCCTATGAAAAATACGGCCACTTTGCGGAAAAGACCGTCAATATCCGCATGGCAGGCATTGACGGATTTGAGAAGATGCAGCGCATCATGAAGGAACTGCATGCGCAGCCGCCGAAGGCCCTCGGCGATTTCGCGGTGCTTGCCTGCGAGGATTATCTCACCGGTAAGGTCACCGATGCCGAAGGCAATGTCATCGGCGAGACGGAGGTGACAGGCTCTGACGTGCTCATCTTCCGCCTGTCCGACGGTGTACGCCTTGCGGTGCGCCCCTCCGGTACCGAACCGAAGATGAAGGTGTACGCTCTGGTCCAGGGACCCGATGCCGAAACCGTCAACCGCCGCTGCGAGGCCGCGGCAAGCGCAGCAGAGACGCTGACACGAGAAAAGGAGAGAAGATATGGATAATAAGATCGCCCTTCTCAAGCTGTTGGAGGAAAATCCCCGCCTGACGGTGGCACAGCTTGCGCAGATGGCCGGTATTCCTCTGGCAGAGGCAGAAGCAACCATTCGCGAATGTGAGCAGAACCACACCATTCTCGGCTACCGCACCATGATCGACTGGGACAAGACCGATCTGGAGGCTGTGACCGCCTTTATCGAGGTCAAGCTGCAGCCCCAACGCGGCGAGGGCTTTGACCGCATTGCCTCCCACATCTATCGCTGGCCGGAGGTGACCAGCGTTTACCTGATGTCCGGCGGCTTCGATCTTGCCGTTACCATTCAGGGCAAGAGCCTCAAGGAGGTGGCCATGTTCGTGGCCACCAAGCTTGCCCCCATGGAGGGCGTTACCGCCACCGCCACCCACTTTGTGCTGAAAAAATATAAGGACCAGGGGGTCGAGTTTGTCTCTGCGGGAGAAACCGACCACCGGAATGTGATCGTATAAAACTATGGAAATGCGTGAAAGAATCAATCCCACCGTGCTTGATATCCGCCCCTCGGGTATCCGTCGTTTTTTCAATATCGTCTCGGAGATGAAGGACGTTATTTCTCTGGGCATCGGTGAGCCGGACTTTGTGACACCCTGGCATATCTGTGATGCGGGCATCTATTCGCTGGAGAGGGGAATCACCTGCTATACGGCCAATGCAGGCCTTTTGGAGCTGCGCCGGGAGATCACCAAGTATCTGGATCGCCGTTTCGGACTTTCCTATGATCCGGCGACGCAGGTGGTGGTCACTGTCGGCGGCAGCGAGGCCATCGATCTTGCCGTGCGCACCCTCATCCGTCCCGGTGACGAGGTGGTCATCCCCGAGCCCTGCTTTGTCTGCTACGATGCCATCGTCCGCCTGGCGGGCGGTATTCCCGTGCCCGTTCCTACGGATATGGAGCATGATTTTGCCCTGACACCCGAGGCGCTGGAGGCCGCCGTGACCGAAAAGACCCGGCTGGTCATCCTTTCCTATCCCAATAACCCCACCGGTGCTATCATGGGTCGGACGGAGCTGGAGGCCGTGGCGGAGGTCATCCGAAGACACGACCTGATGGTCATCTCCGATGAGATCTACGGTGAGCTGACCTATGGGGGCGAGGGACACGTGTCTGTGGCCTCTTTGCCGGATATGTATGACCGGACGGTGGTGGTCAACGGATTCTCCAAGACCTATGCCATGACCGGCTGGCGCATGGGCTATGCCGTGGGACATCCCGAGATCATTGCCGCCATGACCAAGATCCATCAGTTTGCCATCATGTCGGCCCCCACCCAGAGTCAGTATGCCGCCATTGAGGCGCTGCGCAACGGTGATGGGGATATCGACCGCATGCGGGAGGAATACGATGCCCGCCGTCGCCTGATTTCCGAGGGACTGATCGCTGCCGGGCTTTCCTGCTATGTGCCGCGGGGTGCCTTCTATGTATTCCCCTGCATCCGCTCCACCGGAATGACCTCGGAGGAGTTTGCGGAGAAGCTGCTGCATGAGAAGCGTGTGGCGGTGGTGCCCGGCGATGCCTTCGGAGCCTGCGGAGAGGGCTTTGTGCGCCTCTCCTATGCTGCGAGCGTGGAGAATATCACCGAGGCTTTGCGGCGGATCACGGAATTCGTTGCCGAACATAAAAAATAATCCCGAAACATTGTCAAAGACCCTGCCTTCCGAAAAAGGCGGGTGCTTGTAAAACAGTTACAGTCCCGGCAGAGTGCCCTGACGGGACTGTTCTTGTGTACATGATAGCCTATGTGATATAATAAATTTGGTTGGATACGCTGAATACGACGGTGTTTTGCTTACTGAAAGGAGG
>JAFQKV010000068.1 GCA_017414715.1 Clostridia bacterium | reverse complement strand
GGAATGACTGTTGCAGAATCTGAAATTCTCACACTTGGTAATCCCGAATCACTTGAACATTTTGTTTATGTATCGGATTACAATTCCGTAGAGCCTGCCGTAATGCTTATCTGCGAAACAGAGGAAGATGCGCTTACTTATTTGAAACTCTTCGGCAAACTCACAAATCCGAGATTCTCTGTGCGCAGATCGGTTGATACGGAATGGGAGCTCTTTGATGCCGAAGTAGCAAAGTTAGGGCTTACCTGCCGTTACGGATACGATATGATTTATCCCAAAGATACGGTTGCTGTTCCTGAATATGAAGGTATGGGAATTCGCTTGCTCACCATAGAAGATATGCCTTTAATAAAAATCTTCAAGCAAAGCGGTGGATGTGCAGAATGTCATGTAAGAGCAATCCAAATTCACTTTGACGAGAAAGGCAACGCTGGTATGAAACCGATGGGTGTATTTGAAAATGGAGAGCTTGTCTGTCTTGCAATGCCTACACTTGACCAAATTCGTGAATTCAGAAAATACGATATCGGAGCTGTTTTTACGATTAATTCAGCAAATGAAGAAAAAGTTATTGATTTGCTCTGGAAGTATGCGATTGACACTTGTTTGAAAGATAATTCTACCATTGGAAACGCTAACTCAGACGAGGATGACTCACCTCTTGGAGTAGCAGTTTGTGAAAAAGTAGGTCTCGTAAAAGTTGCTAAAAATTGCGGTTATCATAAATGATTCTCGCCCCGCCTCGCGCGGGGCTTCGCTTTTGTGTCCACAAAAGCAGTGCTTGTCAGGAAAAAAAGACGGACTTTCGGGGCGCACAAACCAAAGGCTCCCTTGTGTAAAGGGAGCTGACGCCGAAGGCGGCTGAGGGATTGTGTTACGAGAACTTTTAGCTTTTACAATCCCTCTGTCTTGCTTCGCAAGCCACCTCCCTTTACACAAGGGAGGCTATATTACACCCGACAGTACACCTAAAAGTGTAACACACTATATCTTGCAGGGCATATGAAAAAGGACAGAAAACGTGAATTTTTCTGTCCTTTTTCCGTAGGGGTGAACTGCGTTCGCCCGCGGGATGTTCACCCATTTCGGCTTTGCCGAAATACGAACGCCCCTACGAAGATGATTTTCTATCGGCAGGTAAACCTGCTTTATGGAAGGCACCCCTTCAGCCTCCTGCTTTTTTGCTTGAAAATCTGTCAGAGCTGCAGGGTGCGGAGCCGCTCTCCGTCCATGCCGCAGAGGTGGACGGTGCCGTCCTCCCATATCATATATGTGGGTGGATTTCCGCCCTTGGGCAGGGAGACGGAGCCGGGGTTTAAGTACACGTAGCCCTCCCGCCGCTCCAGGGCGGGCAGATGGGTGTGGCCATGCAGCAGGATCTCGCCCTCGCGGAGGGGCGGGGGATCGTCGTGGCCGTTGTGGTGGCCGTGGGTTGCGTAGACGGTGCGGCCGTCAACGGAGAGCCAGGCGTAGGCAGCCATCATGGGGAAGGTGAGCACCATCTGATCCACCTCGGCATCGCAGTTGCCCCGCACGCAGAGAAGCTTTTCGGCATTCTCATTCAAAAGCGCCGCCGTTTCCTTGGGACCGAAGCCGGGGGGCAGGGGATTGCGGGGGCCGTGGTAGAGCAGATCGCCCAGCAGAACGATGCGTTCCGCTCCCTCAGCCTCTGCCCGGGCAAGTACTGCCGCGCAGGCCCGGGCATCGCCGTGGATATCGGATGCAAAAAGAAGCTTCATAATGGCAGCTTACTCGTTGACAACGACCTCGCGGCCGGCCTCGGCGGAGGCATAGATGGCATCCATGAGCTGGACGGTGGTAAGGATCTCGTCAATGTTGGAGCGGATGTGCTCGCCCTTCATGGCACTGTCGACGAAGCAGGCGATCTCCTTGTTGAACATGTCGGGGATCTCAAAATCGGGGGTCTCGGAGACCAGCTCGCCGTCGCGGGTGGTATAGACGGTGTAATGGTCACCGTACTTCAGCTTTGCGCCGCCCTTGGTACCCATGAACTCAACGAACATGGCAGCCTCGTCGATATTCTGCGCCCAGGCGCCATTCAGGGTGAGGGTGGGACCTTCGGTGCGGACCAGACCGGTGACGAACTCCTCAACGTCGTAGGTGCCGGAATAATCGGGAGGACCGGCGTGCATATTGCGGTAGACGTAGCTCTCCATGGGGTTTGCGAGCTTGGAGTGACAGACGGCAGAAACGGTCTTCACTGCGGGAGCGCCGATGATGTAGTTGATGAGGTCGAGGAAATGAACGCCCCAGTCGATGAGGGCACCACCGCCGGAGAGGGCCTTGGTGGTGAACCAGCCGCCCATGCCGGGGATGGAACGGTAATTGCGGAAGGAGCAGTAGATCTGATAGATCTCACCAAGCTCACCGGACTGAACCAGCTCGCGCAGGTTTTCAACGCCGGCGTTGAAACGGTTGACGACGCCGATGTTGAGGATCTTGCCGGTCTCGTCGGCGGCCTTCTTCATCTCCATAGCCTCGGCATAGTTCATGGCAGCGGGCTTCTCGCAGAGAACGTGCTTGCCGGCGCGGAGGCAGTCGATGGAAACCTCGGCGTGCAGGTGGTTGGGAAGGCAGACGGAGACACAGTCCACCGTCTCGTCCTTGAGCATCTCACGGTAGTCGGTCAGGTGAACGGCATCCTTCAGCTCGAACTTCTCGGCCTTCTGGGCGGTGCGCTCGGGGAGAATGTCGATGAGGTATGCGATCTCGACCTTGTCCTCGATGGCCTTGTAGCCACGGATGTGGGAGTTGGAGATAGTGCCGCAGCCGATAATGGCTACACGTACTTTCTTGCACATGATGGGAATCCTCCTGATATATGTTTTGTTATTCTTCCAACGGAAGGATGGAGCCCTTCCGCGAGCGAGGCGGATGTTCCGGTGCCCAGCCGGGCAGCGGATAACGCTGCATAGCGCCGAAAATGCGCTCCTTGACGGCCTTTTCCGTACCGGCAAGGGTACGCAGAAGCTCCTTGACCTCCTCACGGTCGCTTTCTCCGTCCCGGGGGCAGGTGTTGTGCACCACGGGCAGATCGTTTCGCCGGGCGGCGGCGCGCACGTCCTTCTCGTAAAGATAGAGCATGGGGCGGATGACGGTGATATCCGTCCGGTCAAGGTAGGTGACGGGGGAGAAGCAGGAGATGCGCCCCTCCCGGAGCAGGGAGAGCAGATAGGTCTCCACGGCATCGTCCAGATGGTGGCCGAGGGCGACCTTGTTGCAGCCGGCCTCCTTTGCGGCGGTGTTGAGAGCGCCGCGCCGCAGCTTTGCGCAGAGGCTGCAGGGATTTTTCTCCTGCCGCGCGGCAAAGACGATGTCGTAGATGGCGGCATCGGTGGTGATATAGGGGATGTCCCGCTCCTCGCAAAGCTTGGCCACAGGGGAAAAATCCATCCCCGGGAAGCCGGTGACGGTGATGGCGGTCACCGTGTAGGGAGCGGGGAAAAACTTGGACATCTCATGCAGCGCAAGCAGGGTGCACAGGCTGTCCTTACCCCCGGAGACCCCCACGGCAATGCGGTCGCCGGCCTCGATCATCCGGTAGTCCTCCGCACAGCGGCGGACGCGGGAGAGAAGCTTATGCATTTATTTGGCGCGGTTGAAGGCATCAAAGGCCTTGAAGGTCATGTAGCAGTCAAGCTTGCCGGTGACCTCGAAGGGGGCGTGCATGGAGAGCACGGGGGTGCCGACGTCGATGGTGGGAATGTTGCGGTTGGCAACGTACTTCGCCACCGTTCCGCCACCGCCGAGATCCACGCGGCCCAGCTCGCCGGACTGCCAGACCACACCGGCCTCGTCCATAATGGCGGCAATACGGGCAAAAAGTTCGGAGGAGGCATCGCTGGAGCCGGATTTGCCGCGGGCACCGGTGAACTTCACGAGAGCAACACCGCAGTTGGCAAGGGCGGAGTTGCGTTTCTCAAAGGCCTCGGGGAAGTTCGGATCGTAGGCGGCAGCCACGTCGGCGGAAAGGCAGAGGGACTTTGCGATGCAGCCGTCTGCACAGACACCTGCAGCATGGCAGACGCGGCGTACAAAGGCATCGAAGAACTGGCTCTGCATGCCGGAAATGCCCTCGCTGCCGATCTCTTCCTTATCGGCGAGGATGCAGATGAGGTTGTTGTCGGGCGTACCCTCCAGATCCAGCAGGGCGCGCAGGGCGGCATAGCCGCAGACACGGTCATCCTGACCGTAGGCACCGATGAGGCTGCGGTCAAGGCCGACATCGCGGGCATGCCCGGCAGGAACAAGGGAGATCTCGGCGGTGATGAGATCCCGCTCGGTGATGCCGTAGGTGGAATGAAGCAGGGAGAGGAAGGTCATGCGGATGCGGTCGCTGTCCTCATCGGCATAGGGCAGGGAGCCTGCGAGCACATTGAGGTTTTCACCGTTATAGGCATCGGCAAGGGGCTTGCGGCCCTGCTCCTGTGCAAGGTGGGGCAGAAGATCGGTGATGGTGAAGACGGGATCTCCCTCCTCCTCGCCGATGCAGATCTCCACGCGGGAGCCGTCCCGCAGGGTGACGGTGCCGTGCATGGCCAACGGAGTGGCTACCCACTGATACTTGCGGATGCCGCCGTAGTAGTGGGTCTTGAGCAGGCAAAGATCGGAATCCTCATAAACGGGAACGCTCTTAAGATCCAAACGGGGGCTGTCGATGTGGGCGACGGAGAGGCGG
This sequence comes from Clostridia bacterium, assembly GCA_017414715.1. Taxonomy (GTDB): domain Bacteria; phylum Bacillota; class Clostridia; order Oscillospirales; family QAMX01; genus RGIG1911. The sequence continues at coordinate 39,386 of JAFQKV010000068.1, read as the reverse complement.
AAGCCCTCGGAAAGGGGGGCGGCACCGGCGATCATCAGGATGCAGTAGCGGTCATTGTTGACGGCATAAACGCGGTCGCCGGGCTGGAGCACCTGGCCGGTGTAGGCCACAAAGCCGGCCTCCTCGGCAAGGCGAACGGTCTCGCGGCAGGCCTCGCGCTCGGTCTTGCCGGCATCGAGATAGGCCTTGTAGCCCTCACAGTATTCGTTCATGGCTACGGTCTCGGCGGAAGAGAGCGCGTCATAGCCGTTTTTTTTCTGGTACAGCAGGGTATCCCGCAGGGAAGCGGTCTCACTCATGATCAATGGTTTCCTTTCCAAAAAGTTTTCGGCAGAAGCGGCGGCAATCCTTACGGAACTGCTCCGCGCTGCCGTTGTTTACAAGCAGAAAATCGCAATGGGTGCGGTAAAATTCCTCCGGTGCCTGGGCATCGATACGGGCGGCGGCCTGGGCCTCGTCCAGCCCGTCCCGGGCCATAATACGCCGGATGCGCACCCCCCGGTCGGCGATAATACCGACCGTGCGGTCACAGATACGGTGCATACCACTCTGGATGAGGCCGAAGGCATCAATGCAACAGACGGCCTTGTCCGTTTTCTTCATCCGGCGCACGATCTCGTCGGTCACCCGGGGATGGGTGATGGCGTTGAGCTGCGCAAGAGCCTCTTCATCGGCAAAAACCACGGCGGCAAGAGCTTTGCGGCAGATCTTTCCCTTGGAAAGAATATCCGTTCCGAAGGCGGAGACGAGGGCATCCCGCATATCGGCGGAGGTTTCGAGAAGCTCGTGGTAGATCCCGTCGGCATCGAGGGCAAGGGCATCGAATTCATCGCGGAGCAGGGCGGACAGGGTGCTTTTTCCGCTGCCGCTGCCGCCGGTGATCCCGATCACGGTCATATTTCCGCCCCCTTTTCATCCACATGGATCACGCGGAAGCCCGCCGAGCGGCACAGCCGGTTGGTGACGGCGAGATATTCCTCCGACAGGGGGGGACACTGGGCAAAAATGTGGGCGTGGGGCTCCCTATCCAGCAGCCGCAGGGAGGCGTACAGCCCCCGGGCCAGGGAGGCGGCATCCGTCTCCGAGCCGTAGGCGACGCTGGGGATGCGGGCAAAGTCCCGCAGAAATTCGTCAAAGCAGAGCACCGCGCCGCCCTCGAGCAGGTGGGCGCGGATATAGGCCGCAGAGCCGCAGCCCGGGCCGCTGACGGCGGTGACGGGGCTCTGCGGGGCATAGTGGCGGTATTTCATGCCGGGGGAGCGGGCGGTCTCGCCCCGGTCGAGGGGGCGGAGCACCGCGGGGTCGGTGATCACTTCGGAAAGCACGCCGCGCAGCATCTCCGGTGTGACGGAGCCGGGGCGGAGCACCGCAAAGGGGCGGCGGGTGAGGTCAAGCACGGTGGATTCCACGCCGAAATCACATGCACCGCCGTCGAGGATCATCTCAATACGGCCGTCAAGGTCGCTGCGCACATGCTCGGCGCAGGTGGGACTCGGCGAGCCGGAGAGATTGGCGGAGGGGGCGGCGAGGGGAACGCCTGCGGCGCGGATGACCGCCTGTGCGGCGGGGTGTGCGGGAAAGCGCACCGCCACGGTGTCCAGTCCGCCGGTGACTTCGCCTGGAACCTCCGGACGTTTGCGGGCGATCATGGTCAGAGGTCCCGGCCAGAAGGCTTCCGCAAGGCGCAGCGCCTCCGGAGGGATCTCCTGCCACAAGAGAGAAAGCTCCGAAAGATCGGAGATGTGCACGATAAGGGGATTGTCGGAAGGGCGGCCCTTCGCGGCAAAGACCCGGGCCACGGCCTCCGGGCGGAAGGCTGAGCAGGCGAGACCGTAGACCGTTTCCGTGGGAATGGCAACAAGGCCGCCCGCGCGGAGCAGCGCTCCCGCGGCGGCAAGCTGATCGGTATCCTTTGCGGAAAAAAGTGTGGTCTGCAATGCGCTCATGCCTCTTTTTTGTCGTTATTGTTCGCTGAAGGCGGCAAGCTTGGCTGCCTGATCGGCGGCGGTGAGGGCCTCGATGATCTCCTCCATGTGGCCGTTGAGAATGTTGTCCAGCTTGTGGAGGGTCAGACCGATGCGGTGATCGGAGACACGGCCCTGGGGGTAGTTGTAGGTGCGGATGCGCTCACTGCGGTCGCCGGTGCCCACCTGGGATTTGCGCTCGCTGGCCCGGGCGGCATTCTGGCGCTCCTGCTCGGCCTCGTAGAGACGGGCGCGGAGGATCTTCATGGCGCGCTCACGGTTTTTGAACTGGCTGCGCTCGTCCTGACATTCCACCACCGTGCCGGTGGGCAGATGGGTGATGCGGATGGCGGATTCCGTCTTGTTGACGTGCTGGCCGCCGGCACCGCTGGCGCGATAGGTATCGATCTGCAGGTCGGAGGGATTGATCTCTACATCCACCTCGTCCACCTCCGGAAGCACGGCCACCGTGACGGTGGAGGTCTGGATACGGCCGGAGGACTCGGTCTCGGGCACGCGCTGTACGCGGTGAACACCGCTTTCGTATTTCAAACGGGAATAGGCACCGTCGGCCTCGATGCGGGCGCTGACCTCCTTGAAGCCGCCCAGCTCGGTCTCTGTCGCGCCGAGACGCTCGAAGGTCCAGCCCTGCATATCGGCATACATGCCGTACATGCGGAAAAGCACGGCGGCAAACAGGGCAGCCTCTTCGCCGCCTGCACCGGCGCGGATCTCGAGAATGACATTCTTATCGTCGTTTTCATCCCGGGGCAGAAGCTGCAGCCGCAGGGCATCGGACAGGCGGGCAAGCTCAGCCTCCGCGGCCCGAAGTTCCTCTTCACAGAGCTCGCGAAGCTCCGGATCCGGACGGGAGGAGAGCAGCTCCTCCGCACCCTTGCGGTCGTCCTCGGCCTTCAGATAGGCCTCGTAGATCTCCATAATGGGGCGCAGCTGCTTTTGCTCCCTGAGCACGGCGCGGCTGCGGGCGGGATCGTTATAAAGTTCGGGATCGTCGGCCTCCCTGCGCAGATCTTCATACCGGGCGCGGAGGCTTTCCAGTTTTTCAAGCATGTATGTTTTGCTCCGTGGGAGAAAATTATTCCACCGTCACGTCAAAGGAGGCAAGCTCCTTGCCGTTGAAGGAAACGGTGATCTTTGTGGTGCCGGGACCCATGGCGGTGAGACTGCCGTTGTAAACGGTGGCAACCTCGGGGGCGGTGCTGGCCCAGGAGAGGGCGGAGCGGTCGGCATCCGCAGGCGTGACGGAGAAACTGACATCGTAGGTGGAGTCCACCTTCAGGGAGAGCTCCTCGCCGATCCAGCCGATATCCGATTTGTCGATGCGCACCGCAGTAATGCCGGTGACGCTGGGGGTGATCTGGGTGGTGCCGGAGACGACGATCTTGCAGGTGGCGACCTTGCTGCCGTCCTCCGTCTGGAAAATGACGTTGACGGTACCGGCCTTCAGACCGGTGAAGTCATTGCCGTAGCGGGAGACGATGCCCTCGGCGGAGAGCAGCCACGTGCCGTTCTGGTTGGAGGCATTGGAGGGAACGAAGGAGGGCGTAAGGGTAAGTGTATCACCGACCTTGATGTGCTTTTCGTTGGGCAGGCTCACGCCGGAGACGGCGATGGGGCCGCCCGCAACCACGGTGATGACGCAGGAGGCGGATTTGGTGCTGTCGGCAAGGATGTAGGTGGCGGTGACCTTACCGGCGGAAAGGGCGGTGAAGGTGTTGCCCGAAACGGAGACTATATTCTGCTTGGAGAGCGTCCAGGTTCCGGCGGCGTTGGTGGCATTGGCGGGAGCATAAACGGGGGTGATGGTCAGCGTGTCACCCACCTTCATGGAGGCGGAGGACTGCACGGCGAGGGTGGTCACGGGCACGGCATCGGAGGTTTCCACGACGTTGACGGAGAAGGAGGTGGAGATATCGGTGCCGGGCACGGTGGCGGTGATGACGGAGACACCGGGCTCCAGTGCGGCAAGGGAGCTGCCGGAAACGGAAACGGAGGTGCCGGTCACCGTCAGCACGGGCTCGTAGGTGACGAGCTTCTGCAGGGCAGAGGCCCACAGGGTATCCACGTTGGGAATGGAATCGCTTTCCGGGGTGCGGCTGTAGCTGAAGACAGGCTTGAGGCTTTCGCCGACCTTCAGCGTGGTGACGGTGGTCTCAAGCTGAATGACGGTCTCAAGAATGGTGGTGGAGGCAGCGACGGAGAGCGCCTCGGACTTTGCACAGCCCTTGACGGTGCCGCCGGCGGTAACGGTACCGCTGCCTGCACCGGTGGCAAGGAAAATCATGCTGTAATCCGGCAGGGGGGAAAGGCTGCCGGCAGAGGTAAAGGTCACTTCGCCCTCCAGCTCACCCGTGTTGGAGATAACAGCGCTGATGGTATCTCCGGCAAAGACGTATTCGGGCAGCGTCAGGCTGAGAGAGCCGGCACCGCAGCCGGAACCTTCGGCAGTGCCGGTGAAGCCGAGGGCTTCGCCGGCGGCAAGCAGCGCCGTGGGCAGCACCGCGACCAGCAGAAGAATGGAAAGACAGAGGGTGAAGATGTGTTTACGGGTCATAATAAATTACCGTCCTTTCCTGTGACAGTGAAGGTGAACCTTGATGTGAGGGATGGATATGTATACCAGAACCCCTGCGAGGATCGCAAGAGAGATCTGCTGGGAAACGCTCAGAGAGATTCCGGGAAGGAGCGCGCCCCGATCATCCCCCCGCAGGGATTCCGCAAAAAAGCGAAAGAGGGGATAGGCGGTGCAGTAAACAAGAAGCGGACGCGCCGGACGGCGGCGGATGAGAAAGAGAACAAGGGCAAACAGAAAGGCCGATTCCAGTACAGGATAGGGGAAACGGAAGGAAAAAGTGCCGACCGTCAGTTCCCGCCCGTAGCAGCACCCGGCAAAAAGACAGCCGATGCGGGCAATGCCGTGAAAGAGGGGAAAGGCGGGGACGGTCAGGAAAAATACCCGACGGACGGGCTGCGAGAGCAGCCGCAGAAGAAGCGCAAAGAGAGAAACGGCGCAGATCATGCCGGGATAAAAGGTCATCCCCGCGGCGCGGATGCGGGTGAGCAGCGGAAGTGTGGCAAGCTCCGGATAAATAAGCCAGTTGAAAGCATTGGAGGCTGCGGCACCTGCGAAAAAGGCGACGGCCGCCGCGGCGGTGATGCGGTGCAGGGCACGTCCGTTAAAGTCGTCTGCCATAAGCCGGCGGAGGGCAAAGACCAGGGCGGCGCACAGCCCCAGGGCGGCCATCAGATTGTACAGCGAGAAGTGCCGCGCAAAGCTTTGGAAGAATACCGCCATGCAAATCCGTCCTCATACACAATGATACAGCATAAGTATAGCACGGGAGAAGAAAAATGGCAACCGCCGGAAGCATATCCGTACATAATTTATATCGAAAAAGTATGCCTCCCGCCTTTACATCTGCTGCGCCGGTGGGGTATAATAGGCCTGGGAACGGGCATGCGTGCCTCTCCCGGAAAAAGTATGCTTCCCAAAGGGAGGAAAAGGAATATGGAACACAGCCGTTATCCCGTATCCTACTGGTGTCCGCCGCCTATGGCAGCTCACACGCAGGAATACCTGGATACCGTGGCGGAGGCGGGCATCAATCTCGTCCCGTCCCCCTGTCTGACCGGTGCTGCGGAAGAGAAGGAGGCAGCTCTTGCCTTTATCGCCGCCTGCGAGGCGCGCGGTCTTTCCGTGATGCTCAATGACCGCCGTGTTATGCACGGCAGCTGCCTTACCCGCGATGCCGACGGCGTTGCGGTGCTTGACGAGGAGGCATTTATCGCCGCCGTCCGCGCAAGCCATGCCGACTATGGACATCTGTCGGCCGTCAGATGCTACTATGTAGGCGATGAGCCCGGCAGGAGGGACTATGATGCCATGTGCGCCGCCGCCCGCATCACGAAGGAGGAGACCGGCAAGGAGGGCTACATCAATCTGTTGCCCTATTATCCCCGCTTCCTGTCGAACACCGGCGTACGGGATTATGATGTCTATCTGAAAAAATTCCTGGAGGATTCCAAATCCGGCATCCTCTCGCAGGATTTCTATGCCCAGTGCCTGGAGGGTGACCGCATCCATGAGGATTACTGGCACGTTCTGCAGTGCCAGTACGATGTGGCAAAGAAATGCGGTGCGGAGATCTGGCACACCATTCTTGCCAGCAAGCATTTTGACCGGCGCACCCTCGGACTGGATGATTTCCGGTTCCAGATCAGCATGGCGCTTGCCTACGGCGCAAAGGAGATATCCTTCTTTACCCTGCAGGCCCCCCCGAACATGAGCGCCAAGGAGACCAACTATACCGAGGCGCCGCTGAACTGGTGGGGGGAGAAGACACCTGTTTACGATGCGCTTTCCACGGCCTGCCGGGAGCTGCACATCCGCTTTGGGGACAAGTTCATGGGCTTTGAGCCGGTGCGCGTCACCCATTTCCCCATTGTTCCCTATACTTATCAGCGCCCCCTGCCCCGTATGAACGTCAAGCCCTTTACCCCAAGCGAGAATGTTTACGCCGTTTCCGTGGTGCGCGGACTACCCCGGCAGCATGTGGTCATCTCCGAGTTCCGCGAGACCGCCACCGGCGAGAGCTATGTCTTCATCGCCAACGCAAACCCCAAGGCATCCGTTGCCCTTTCCGTTACCTTTGAAAATGCCCGGGAGGTGCACCGTTACGATGCCCTCGGACGGGAATATACCGCGGTTGCCTCACCGGACGGCAGCCCTGCCCGCCTGAAGAACGACTGCTTCTGGCTCTCTCCCGGTCAGGGAGAACTTCATCGGATCGTGAGGTAGAAGAAAATGGCTGAATACAACAGAACGACCTTCCCCATCTACTTCTGGTGCGGCCGCGCCCACGCCGCCATTGCCGGCGACCGGGAAAAGGCAGACTGGAAGGATGCATACTTTACCCGCCTGCTGCTGGGTGCCGATGCCCCCACGCCCGAGGGGGTCAAAAAGACCCGGGAGCTGCTGGATTGGTGCTATGAGAACGACATCGACGTCATTTTAGAGGATCCCCGCGTCATGCTCTACACCTACGGCCTGAGCAAGGATCAGCCGCCCGAGGGCGGACATCTGCCCCCGGAGTATCGGGAGAATGTCCGCGCCGCCGCGAGAGATTATGCCGACCATCCTGCGGTCTACGCCTTCGGTATTCTTGACGAGCCCGGCTGGCAGGCCTACGAGCCCTGTGTGGAGAGCGCCCGCATCGTCCGGGAGGAGACGGGCAAGGAGCCCTTCATCAACCAGAAGCCCCACTACATCGGCGTGGAGAAAAAGCTGCGCTTTGATACCTACCGCGAATTCCTCGAGCAGTTTGCAAGGGAAAGCGGTGTCGGCTTCCTGACCTTTGACCACTACGGTGCCGTGTCCGACGGAAAGTGGTGCAACCCCAACTACTGGTACACCATCCGCAGCAATATGGAGGCAGCCAAGGCCAACGGCATCGATATGTGGACCATCGTCTGCTCCGTGCCCCATTTCACCTACTGCCCGGAGACCTATAACGACATCCGCTTCCAGGTCAACGCATCCCTTGCCTACGGTGCCAAGGCCATCTCCTATTTCACCCTCGATACCCCCCGCCTCGGCGGCGGCGGAGAGAGCAACTACCGCCTCGGTCCCATCAACTGGTGGGGCGAACGCACCCCCATGTACGGCTATATCCGGGATGTCAACCGTGAGCTTCTGGGCCGCTGGGGCAGCCGCTTCCTGCGGCTTGACTGCGAAAAGGTCACCCATTTCCCCGCGCCGCCCCACGAGGAGGAGCCCGCCTTCGAGCATGATGAGCACATCCGTGCCCTCACGGTGCTCAAAGGACCGGAGGATCCCCACGTGGTGGTCAGCACCTTCACCCACAAGGACACGGGAGACACCCACGTCTTCTTTGTCAATACCTCCGTGCGGGATTCCGTGCTGCTGCAGATCTGGTATGAAAAGGCCCAAAAGACCTGGTCCTACCGTCTGGACGGCGAGGAGGTTCCCACCGAGGAGAAGATCGATCCCGAAACGGGCGCCGTCACGCTGGAGCTGTGGCTGGCTCCCGGCCAGGGCGAACTTTTCCGCCTGGAGGAAAAATAAGCACACCCTGAGCTCCGGGTCTGCCCTTTGCCGGCAGACCCGGGCTTTTGCCGAATGTTATCAGATGTAAGGAGAAGAGAAATCCATGAAACTGCGACTTTGCGCGCCCTGTCATTTCGGTCTGGAGGGCCCCGTCGGGGCGGAGCTTCGACGGATGGGCTTTGCAAACGTAACGGGAGAGAACGGCCGCGTGCTCTTTGACGGCGATCCCGCGGGTATTGCCAAAGCAAATGTCGGCCTTGCCTGCGCCGAGCGCGTCATGATCCTTGCCGCCCGATTCCGGGCGGAGACCTTCACCGAGCTCTTTGACGGGGTGCGCGCCGTCCGGTGGGAGGATTTTCTGCCCCGGGATGCAGCCTTCATCGTGGTGGGACACACCGTGTCCTCCAAGCTCTTCTCCGAGCGCAGCTGCCAGTCCATCATCAAAAAAGCCGTGGCGGAGCGGCTCAAGGAGGCCTATCACACCTCCTGGATGCCCGAGACGGGGGCGAGATACACGCTGCGGTTCCACCTGCTGAAGGATGAGACTTCGGTCTATCTCGATACCACCGGCGACGGGCTTCACAAGCGCGGCTACCGCGCCGTGGCGGGCGATGCCCCCATCAGCGAGACCCTTGCCGCCGCCATTGCGGATTTTGCCCATTTTGACGGCTCCCGCCCCCTTTACGATCCCTTCTGCGGCTCGGGAACGCTGCTCATCGAGGCGGCCTTCCGCGCCACCCACCGCGCCCCGGGTCTTTATCGGAATTTTGCCGGTGAGCGATATGCCTTCCTGCCTCCTGCGCTTTGGAAGGAGGCCAGGGAGGCGGCGGAAGCCCGCATCCTCGACATCCCGCTGGAGCTCTACGGCAGCGATATCGACCCGAAAATGGTGCTGCGCACTGAAGAAAACGCCCGCCTTGCCCGCGTCAGGGGGGTCTCCGTGCGCCGCATCGACGTGCATGACTTCACCCCGGACCCCGGCGTGCTCATCACCAATCCGCCCTACGGCGAGCGCCTGCTGGATGCGGATGCGGCGGCGGAGCTCTGCCGAACCCTCGGCCGCCGGACGGAAGGGTGCCCCGATCTTGACCGCTACGTGGTCACCTGCGACGAGGAATTTGAACGCAATTTCGGACGTAAGGCGACAAAAAGACGCAAGATCTACAACGGAATGATAAAAAGCTGCCTGTACATGTATTTCGACGAAAAACGAATTGAAAGAAAACGGGAGCAAGCGAGAGAAAACAAGAGTAAATAAAAGAAAAAGAAAACATATTCTTTGAAAACAAAAAACTGGCCCCGGAGACATTCGGAGACGGAGATTGTGTTTGGAAGAATTTGGCGGTATCATATACTGCGTTAGCACTCGATAGCTTTGAGTGCTAAAAAATCCTACAGTAAAAAATCCTAAGGAGGAACATTCATAATGAAACTGAAGCCTTTAGGCGATCGCGTCGTTCTGAAGATGGTGGAGAGCGAAGAGACCACCAAGAGCGGCATCATCCTCACCGGTTCTGCCAAGGAGAAGCCCCAGGTGGCTGAGGTCGTGGCTGTCGGCCCCGGCGGCATGGTGGACGGCGAGGTCATCAAGATGGAAGTCAAGGTCGGTGACCATGTCATCACCAGCAAGTATTCCGGCACCGAAGTCAAGATCGACGGCGAGGAGCTCCTCGTTGTCAAGCAGGGCGATATTCTCGCCATCGTTGACTGATTTTACACTGGAGGTAACAGACAATGTCCAAGGAACTGCTTTATAATGAAGAAGCCCGCCGTGCTCTCGGCCGCGGCGTGGATAAGCTTGCCGATACCGTCAAGGTCACCATGGGCCCCAAGGGCCGCAACGTTGTCCTCGACAAGAAGTTCGGCGCTCCCCTCATCACCAATGACGGTGTGACCATCGCCAAGGAGATCGAGCTTGACGATCCCTTTGAGAACATGGGTGCCCAGCTCGTCAAGGAAGTCGCCACCAAGACCAACGATGTCGCCGGCGACGGCACCACCACCGCTACCCTGCTTGCCCAGGCTTTGATTCGCGAGGGCATGAAGACCGTGGCCGCCGGTGCCAACCCCATGATCATGAAGAAGGGCATCTCCAAGGCTGTTGCCGCTGCCGTTGAGGCCATCAAGGCCAACTCCGTCAAGGTCAAGGACAGCAACGACATCGCCCGCGTCGCCGCCATCTCCTCCGGCAACGAAGAGATCGGCGCCCTCATCGCCGAGGCCATGGAGAAGGTCTCCAACGACGGCGTTATCACCGTCGAGGAGTCCAAGACCGCCGAGACCTACAGTGAGATCGTTGAGGGTATGCAGTTCGACCGCGGCTACATCACTCCCTACATGATCACCGATTCCGACAAGATGGAGGCCGTCATCGACGATCCCGTCATCCTCATCACCGACAAGAAGATCAGCAACACCCAGGAGATCCTTCCCCTGCTGGAGCAGATCGTTCAGTCCGGCCGCAAGCTGCTCATCATCGCCGAGGATGTGGAGGGCGAGGCTCTCTCCACCATCATCGTCAACAAGCTCCGCGGCACCTTCACCTGCGTCGCTGTCAAGGCTCCCGGCTTTGGCGATCGCCGCAAGGAGATGCTCAAGGATATCGCCACCCTTACCGGCGGCCAGGTCATCAGCGAGGAGCTGGGACTTGAGCTGAAGGATACCGCCATGTATCAGCTGGGCCGCGCAAGCCAGGTCAAGATCGGCAAGGAGAACACCATCATCGTCGGCGGTGCCGGCGAGGCCGAGGATATCAAGGCCCGTATCGCCCAGATCAAGGCCCAGATCGAGGTCACGACCTCCGATTTCGACCGCGAGAAGCTGCAGGAGCGTCTTGCAAAGCTCTCCGGCGGTGTCGCCGTCATCAAGGTCGGTGCTGCCACCGAGACCGAGATGAAGGAAATGAAGCTCCGCGTCGAGGATGCGCTCAACGCTACCCGTGCAGCCGTTGCCGAGGGTATCGTCGCCGGCGGCGGTGTTGCCTACGTCAACGCCATTTCCACCGTTGAAAAGCTCGTCAAGACCGTTGAGGGCGATGAGAAGACCGGTGTCCGCGCCGTTGCCAAGGTTCTCGAGGAGCCCATCAAGCAGATCGCCACCAACGCCGGTATCGACGGCTCCGTGGTCATCGAGAAGATCCGCCAGAGCCGCAAGGTCGGTTACGGTCTGGATGCTTACCGCGAGGTCTACTGCGACATGATCGAGAACGGCATCGTCGATCCCACCCGTGTGACCCGCTCTGCCCTGCAGAACGCTGCCTCCGTCGCCAGCATGGTCCTCACCACCGAGGCTCTCGTTGCCGACAAGAAGGAGCCCGCTGCCCCCGCAGCTCCCGCTGCCGGCGGCATGGATATGTATTGATCCACAAAACAAACCGTCAAAACTGCGCTGCGGAATTTCCGCAGCGCAGTTTTTTTGATTTCGTTGCCAATCGGCTCTGTTCGTGGTAAAATAAGCAAAGAAAAAGAAACTTTGCAGGAGGTATGCCATGAAGCTTTCCCCCCGTCTTGCCGCCGTGGCAGGACTTGTACCGATGGGGGCACGCGTTGCGGATATCGGCTGCGATCACGGCTATCTCTCGCTGTATCTTACGGAAAGCGGCACCGCGGCGCATTGCATTGCCTCCGACGTGCGGGAGGGCCCCCTCTCTGCGGCGAAGGAAAACGTCCGTGCCTCGGGCCTGGAGGGCAGCATCGAGCTGCGGCTGGGCGACGGGCTTTCCGGCATCGCGCCGGAGGAGACCGACTGCGTCATTCTGGCCGGTATGGGCGGCGACACCATGCGGGAGATCCTGCAGGCGGCACCGTGGATCACCGGCGGTGGACATACCCTCGTGCTGCAGCCCCAGTCCCACACCGACACCCTGCGCCTGTGGCTTTCCGGGCAGGGCTTTTCCGTGACTGCAGAGCGCGTCGTGTACGACCGCGGACATCTTTACGTGGTTTTCCGGGCGGAATGGGACGGAAAGGGCGACAGATCGCCCCTGTGTCCCTATTTCAGCCCCGCACTGCTGGCGCTGTCGGCGGAGGAGCGGGAGCCTTACGTGGAGCGGGTCTTTGCGGAACTGGGAAAACGCCTTGAGGGGCTGCGCGCCGCCGAAGGGCGGGAGGACGAGGCCGGGGAGCTTGCCGCACATATCGAATACATCCGGAAGATGGTGGAACAATGACGGTACAGGAAATTTTTGAACTTCTCAATGCCTTTGCGCCGGTGGAGCGGGCAGAGGAATACGACAATCCCGGCCTGCTCGTGGGCGACGGAGGGGCACAGGTGCGCCGCGTGCTGGTGGCACTGGATCCCTCTCTGCGGGTGGTACGGGAGGCCGTGGAGCGGGGGGTGGACCTCATCGTCACCCACCATCCCTTCCCGTTTACGGGCATGAAGCGCTTTCTTTGCGGCGATCCGGCGGCGGATAAGCTGTCCCTTCTGCTGAAAAACAGCATCTCTCTGATCGCCATGCACACCAATCTTGACCTTGCCGCCGGCGGTGTCAACGATGCCCTTGCGGAAGCACTTGGACTTACGGATATCGCCGCGGCGGAGGAAAGCGGACTGATCCGCACGGGCGAGCTTTGCGAAAGCCTTTCCCCGGAGGAATTCTGCCGCGCGGTGAAGGCAAAGCTTTGTGCGCCGGGGGTGCGTGCCGTTTGCGGAAAGAGGCCGATCCGCCGCGTTTGGGTGGGCGGCGGCTCCTGCTCGGAATTTCTCGCGGCGGCGGTGCGCGGCGGGGCGGATGCCTTCGTCACCGCCGACTGCCGTCACCACGCGTTTCTTGATGCCGAGGAGTGGGGCATCACCCTTGTCGATGCAGGACACTTTGCCACGGAGGCGGTGGTGCTGCCCCGCCTGCGGGAATGGCTTAAGGAGAGCGGCGCGGAGATCCTCACCTCGGAGAGCGACCGGGATCCCGTGATATATTTTTGATATATGAGGTCTTATTATGCCTTTTGATGCGTTCGCCATACGAAAATTTGCAAAAGACTGCACGGGACGCCTCGCGGAGTGCCGTGTGGATAAGATCGCCCAACCGGAGCGCTGGGAGGTGGTGCTCACCCTGCGCGGTCGGCACGAGACGGTGCGCCTGCTCATCTCGGCCAATGCCAATCACCCCCGGGTGCAGTATCTGACCGAGCCGCGCAAAAACCCCGACGTGCCGCCGAATTTCTGTATGCTTTTGCGGAAGCATCTTCTCGGCGGCCGCTTTCTCGGCGCGGAGACCACGGAGTATCCCGAGCGCCTGCTGTCTCTGAAATTTCAGGTGTGCGACGAGATGGGCGATATCTCCGTCAAGACTCTCCACTGTGAGGCGCTGGGACGGGCGGCGAATATCATTCTCTGCGATGCGGAGGGGCGTATTCTCGACTGCCTGCACCGCATTGAGCCGGATGAAGGGGCTCTGCGCCCCCTGATGCCGGGACTTTTTTACCGCTATCCGCCCCTGCCCGACCGTAAGGATCCCACATGCGTGACGGATGAAGATCTGCGTGCATGGATTGCGGGAGCCAATCCCTCCGGGCGTATTGACAAATGGTTTTCCTCCACCTTCTTTGGACTGACTCCGATCTATACCCGGGAGCTTGCCCACACGGCCTGCGGCGACACCACCGCGGCCTTTTCCGCACTAGATCCCGACGGGATCGACCGGCTCGTATTTGCTTTCCGTCGGATGATGGATGCCTTTGCAGCCGACAAAACTGAGGGGTGTATCCTGCGTGACAGATCGACGGGGAAGCTGATGGATTATGCCGTTGTGCCTATCCGCCAGTACGGACTTGGGGCGATCACCCGCGATTGCGGGAGTATCGGTGAACTGTTATCCGAGTTCTATGCCGGTCGTGACCGGGCGGAGCGGATGGAGCGCCGGGGCGGTTCGCTTTTGAAGATCATCACCGCCGCCGATGCAAAGCTTGCCAAAAAGCTTTCTCTGCAGGAGGAGGAATATGCCGCCGCCGAGGATCGGGAGCGGCTGCTGCGCTGCGGCGACACCCTCAATGCCTATCTCTATATGATCCCCCGCGGTGCGGAATCGGTCACGCTGCCCGATCCCTATTCCGAGGAGGGAGCAGAGGTCACCATCCGGCTGGATCCGCGCCTTTCTCCGGCGCACAATGCCCAGAAATATTACAAGGAATATGCAAAAAAGAAGAACGCGGCGAAGATCCTTGCCGGTATCATCGACGAGGGCCGTCGGGAGCGTGCCTACCTGGAGACGGTGCTGGATGCCCTTGCCCGCGCCGAGACGGACACCGATCTCGATGCCGTCAGCGAGGAGCTGACGGAGACGGGCTATATCAGACGCAAGGCATCCCGCCGCAAGGAAAAGAGCGTCAGACTGCCGCCCCTGCAGTACCGTACCACGGCGGGACTGCGTGTTTTTGTGGGTCGCTCCAATATTCAGAACGATCAGCTTTCCCTGCACACAGCGGGTCGCTTTGATCTGTGGCTGCACACCCAGAAGACCCCCGGTGCCCACTGTATTCTGGAATGTGAGGGAGAAAAGCCGGACAACGCAAGCATTACCGAGGCCTGCATGATCGCCGCCTGGCATTCCAAGGCGCGGCAGGGCGCGCAGGTGCCGGTGGATTACACCCTGGTCAAAAATCTGAAGAAGCCTGCCGGTGCTAAGCCGGGTTTTGTCATCTACCACGTTTATGAGACGGCGTATGTGACCCCCGACGAGGCGGCGGTGCGTGCACTGGAGGTCAAGGAGACAGCCCGATGATTCTCATCCGTACCGACTGCTACGATCTTGCCTGGAATCTGGCACTGGAATACTATTTTTCCATGGAAAAGAAGCTGGGAGATACGGTCTTCGTCCTCTGGCAGGCCGATCCCACCGTCATCATCGGAAAATATCAGAACCTGCGGGCGGAGGTAAACCTTGAATTCACCGCCGCGAACAATATCGCCATCGTCCGTCGGCTTTCCGGCGGCGGTGCCGTCTATGCCGACCGGGGCAACGTTATGTATACCTATCTTGAACCGGCAGGGGAGGAGATCTCCTTTGCGCCCTATCTTTCCCGTATGCAGACGGCGCTCCGCAGCCTCGGCTATCCGGCGGAGATCTCCGGCCGCAACGATCTGCTGGCGGAGGGCCGCAAGTTTTCTGGAAATTCCCAGTATATCCGCGAGGGTATGTGCGTTCATCACGGAACGCTGCTGTATGATTCCGATCTTGGTGTGCTTGAGCGCGCCACCACCCCGTCGCAGGAAAAGCTTGCCACCAAGGGTATCCGCTCCGTGCGGGAGCGGGTGTGCAACCTGCGGGAATTCACCCCGGAGCGCACCGTGGAGGAATTCGTGGACGCTCTTGCCGATGCCTGCGCCGACGGTGCAGAGAAATATGTGCTGACGACGGAAGACCGCGTGCGCATCGATGCCCTCGCCGACGAGCTTTTCCGCGGGGAGGAGACCCTCACCGGACGTGATCCCGTGAGCACCCTATCCCGCAGCCGCCGCTTTGTGGGCGGGGAGCTGCGGGCGGATCTCGACCTCAGAGCGGGGATCCTGCGGGGCGTGACCTTCAGCGGCGATATTTTCGGCGATGCCGACTCCCTTGCCGCCCGGCTTGCGGGAATTCCGTTTACGGCGGAGGCCGTTGCCGCTGCGGTGAAGAGCTCTCCCTTTCCGGGAGTGACCCGGGAAGATTTATTGGTGCTGCTTTGCCCCTGAAAAGATACATACAGACATAAGAAAAGCGCATCTCTCCGCAGAGAGATGCGCTTTTTGTGTACTTTTCAGAGCTTACTTCGCAGCAAGGAAGGCGTTGATCTTCGCAACGAGAGCGTCTGCATCGGTCTGATGGACGGCGCAGGCCTGCTCGATGGACTCGGAGCGGGCGGAGGGGCAGCCCAGGCAGTGCATGCCGATCTCAAGGAAGAACTGTGCGGTTTCGGGGGCGTTGTCAAGAACATCACCGATGATGGAAGCTTTGGTAACGTTGGTCATAGTTTTGAATCTCCTATTCCGGTGCCGTTTCCCGGCACCAAAAGTTATTATACACGATTATTCGCAAAATAGCAACTGCCTTGCGGAGAAATCATGCATTATTTGTATGAAATGTGTCCGCCGGGGCTCATTTCCAATATGGGCGCGGAGAGAAGCTCCGCCTCGGCGGGATCGTGAGTTATGACAAAGACCGTCTTTCCGGCCGTACGGGCAAGCAGGACCTTTACCGCTGCGGCGCGGCTTTCCTCGTCAAGCCCCTTGAAGGGCTCGTCAAGCAGCAGCAGATTGCCCTCTGCGGCGAGGGCACGGGCAATGGCCACGCGGCGCTTCATGCCGCCGGAAAAGGTGCGCACCGGCGCGGGGGAATCTCCGTCAAGCCCGAGGGAATCCAGAAGGGAAATAAGCTCTGTCCGGTCGGGACGGCTGCCCACGGCGAAGCGGAGGTTAGAGAGGGCGGAGAAATCCTCGCAGAGACGATCCTCCTGAAAGGCGGCGGAAATACGGCGGGGAATACCCGATATGCTGCCGGAGTCGGGAGACAGAAATCCGCACAGCAGGCGGAACAGGGTGGTTTTTCCGCAGCCGGAGGGACCCATCAGACAGGTAATGCATCCGGCGGGCAGAGTCAGGGAAAGATCCTCCAGCACGGGATGGCCCTCGTAGGCAAAGGAGACGCGGTTCAGTACGATATCCTTCATATGCGCTCCAATCCGCGGAACAGAGCCCGCATGAGTGCAAGAAACAGCTTTTCAAAAAACAGGCTTGCCGCCACGATGACCACCGTCCAGCACAGCAGATCCACCATATCGAGGTGGACTTTTGCCACGTACATGGCTTCGCCCACCGAGCCGGAGGGAACGCCGATGACTTCTGCCGCGACACCGGCCTTCCAGGAAAGACCGAGGGCTACGCTGCAGGCGGAGAGCAGGTAGGGCTTGACCGAGGGCAGCCACAGATAGAGCACCCGGCGGAGCCAGGGAACGCGGAAGAGCCGCGCGGCCTCCTCCATTTTCGGGTCGATGCTGCGGATGCCGCCGAGCACGTTGGTGTAGATGATGGGCAGCACCATCAGAAAGGAGATGAACACCGACAGCCCGGCGGAGGAGAGCCACAGCAGGGCGAGGATGATGAAGGATGCCACCGGAACGGTCTTGATGGTGACCATGTAGGGGGCAAGAAAGATGTCCACGGCCCGGAAGCGGCCCGCAAGGGCTGCCAGCGCCGTACCGAGAAGGAGTGCCAGCAGAAATCCGCCGATGATGCGGGAAAAGGAAAACCACAGGGAGGGCAGAAAATCTGTCTCACGCCACAGGAAGGGAAAGCGGCCGAGCACCTCAAGCGGGCCCGCAAGCAGAATGTCTGAATCAAGAAGCCATGCGGCGGCCTGCCACAGCACCAGGGCCGTGACAACGGCTGCGATCCGCAGGAGGGTATTCTTTTTTTTCGCTGCCTTAGTCGACATAATAGAAGTCGGCCTCGGGCAGGGCTCCGCCGACGGCGGCGGGATCCTGTGCGTGAAGCGCTTCCAGATAACCGCCGATCACAGGCTGCATATCCTTGCCGGTGATGCAGACGAGGTTGCAGGCGGGAATGGCCTTCTGGGCAATGGCGGCCTTGACGGCGATGTATTCCTCAACCAGGGGCGCGCCGGCGGCGGGATCGTCATTGATCTGCTGCACGGAGGCGGCATATTCCGCAAGGAAGGTCTCCACGGCCTTGGGATGCTCGGCGGCAAAGGACTTGCGCACCACCAGCACGCCGGTGACCACGGAGGAGTCGGTGTCCACCTTCTCCCATTCTTCGGTCAGGTCAAGGGCGATCTTCAGCCCCTCCACGTTGGTCTGTGCCACGGTGACGAAGGGCTGCGGGAGCATGGCGACACCGGAATCAGAGCTCTTCAGCAGGGCAACGATCTCGGTGGGCTCGCTCTTGAACTCGATGGTGACATCCTTGTCGGGATCGATGCCGTTCTTCTGCAGAATGTGGCGCAGGGTGAACTCAGGGGTCGTTCCCTTGCCGGTGGCATAGATGGTCTTGCCCTTGAGATCTGCAACGGAGGTAATGCCGGTGTTCTTGTCAACAACGTAAAGCACGCCAAGGGTGTTGAGCGCGAGAAGCTGCGCCTCGCCCTCGGTCTTCTGATAGAGGTTGGCCGCAAGATTTGCGGGAACGGCGATAATATCCAGCTCGCTCCTGATGAACTTGGGCGTGAGCTCGTCGGCGTTGATGGCCACGGTGAATTCGTAATCACCCTCGGCGGTGCCGTCGGCATCGGCCTGGATGAGGTTGACCATACCCATGGTGGTGGGGCCCTTCATGCCGCCGACGCGGAGGGTAACTTCTTCCTCGGTAACGGCACAGCCGGCGAAAACGGCGGCGAACAGCGCAAGGAGAAGAACAGCGGAAAGGATGCGGGTGAATTTCATTTGAGAATAACCTTCTTTCGGTTTTGATTTTACACCCTCATTATACCCGCAAAAGCGAAGCCATTCCGTTGCTGTTGCAACGGAATGGCTAAATCGGTTCATCTTTGTGCAGAATGAACAGATTTTTTCGGTAGGTGATAAGGCCGTCCTTCTGCATGCGGGAAAGCTCTCTGGAGAGGGCGCTGCGTTCACAGCCGAGGAAAGCGGCGAGCCCCTCGCGGTCGAGGGCGATTCGGACCGTATCGCTGCCCGCCCGGCGGGAGGCCTGGGAAAGAAAGGTGATGATCTTGTCCCGAAGGGTGGGCTTTGAAAGGATCTGGATGCGGTCATTCTGCGCCAGAGCGCGTTCTGCAAGCATGGCGGTGAAACGGCGGCAAAGCTCTGCCTCCAGTGGGGCGGCAGGAGCGGCATCGCGTACCCTTGCGGGAGAGAGCCAGAGAATGCGGCAGTCAGCGGCAGCGCGGATGGTGAGCTCTGCGGTGCGTTCCAGATAGGAGAGGGATTCTCCGAAGGTCAGCCCCGGCTCGACACTGGCCATAAGCATCAGTCGGCCGCTGAAATCGCTGCAGCTGACCTCCACCGCCCCGGCAAGCACCAGACCGAATTGGCGGAGGGGCTCACCGGGCAGGGAGATGAGCGCTCCGCGGGGGAAGGTTTCTTCCCGCGCATCAAAAAAATGCAGGGAAACTTCGATCTCATTCTCGGAAAGACCGGCAAAGAGCCGGCACCGCGAGAGGGAAATGGAATTCATGCAGCCTGCTCCTTTCCGGTGGTATTATTTTTCGTCCAAAGCATATTTTTCGGCATACTCCGCACAGAGCGCGGCAAAATCCGTATCGTTGCGGCGCAGATTACGGGTGTAGGAGTGCACGTCCATGGAGTTGTGGGGCAGCTCCGCAAGGCAGCAGGCGACGTTGGAGCAATGGTCGGTGACGCGCTCGAGGTTGGTGATGAGGTCAGACCAGATAAAGCCTGCCTCGATGGAGCAGCTGCCCTGCTGCATCCGGTGAATGTGTCGGGCGCGAAGCTCTTCCTTGAGCTTGTCCACGGTGTGCTCCAGCGGCTCGATGCGGGCAAGCATGGCCGCATCTCCGTAGCAGAAAGCAGAGACCGTTCCGGCGGCACATTCCATGACGGCGGCGGTCAGAATGGCAAGCTCGCGCCGGGCGCCGCCGGTAAAGGCGATGTTCTTCTCCCAAAGTTCCTGCGCGGCATCCACCACATTGACGGCATGGTCGGAAATGCGCTCAAAATCCCCCAGCACGTGCAGAAGGCTTGCGGTCTCGAGACTGTCGGTTTCGGAAAGATCATGACTGTTAAGACGGACGAGATAGCTGCCGAGGATGTCCTCGTAGCGGTCGGCATCTTTTTCCTCACGGTAGACCCGATCCCGCAGGGCATCGTCGTAGCTTTCCAGAGCGGTGAGTGCGGACTGCAGAGAGTCGATGCAGCTGCGGGCCATATCCGCCGTCAGGCTGCGGCACTGGGCGATGGCGATGGAGGGGGTGGCCATGAGACGCTCGTCTACCTCGATGACCTTCTCAACGGGGGCATTGGGGTCCTCGGGGATAAGCCGCAGGGCAAGGAATTCCAGAAGACGGGTGAGGGGGAGCATCAGAACCGTGCAGGCGATATTGAAGGCGGAGTGGCAGACGGCGATGGTAAAGGCATCCGCGCTTTCGGAAAGAATGGGAAGCGGAAGCACGGCACGTGCGAGGCAGAAGAGGGAAAGTATTGCCGTCGTGCCGAGAAGATTGAAGATGAGATGCACCAGTGATGCGCGGCGGGCGTTGCGGTTTGTGCCAACGGAGGAAATAAGGGTGGTGGCACAGGTGCCGATATTCTGACCCATGATGATGGGAACGGACATGCCAAGGGTGATCTGCCCGGTGGAGGAGAGGGCCTGCAGGATACCCACCGAGGCAGAGGAGGACTGGATAATGGCGGTGAGCACCGCACCGGCGGCAACGCCGAGGAGGGGATTGTCAAACATGGTGAGAATGGAGGCAAAGGTGGGATCGTCCCGCAGGCCGGAAACGGCACCGCTCATAGCCTCCATCCCGAACATCAGCGTGGCAAAGCCGAGCAGGATGACACCTACATCCCTGCGGCTGTTTTTCTTTGTGCCCATATAAAGCAGGATGCCGATGAGGGCGAGCACGGGAACAAAGGAGGAGGGCTTCAGCAGCTGCACGAAAAAGTTTCCGCTTTCGATGCCGGTGAGGGAAAGGATCCATGCGGTGACGGTGGTGCCAACGTTCGCGCCAATAATGACGTTGATGGCCTGCCGCAGGGTCATCAGTCCCGAGTTGACGAAGCCGACCACCATGACCGTGGTGGCGGAGGAGGACTGGATAACGGCGGTGACGGCCATACCGGTCAAAAAGCCCGTGAATTTTCCGGAGGTCAGACGGCCGAGGATGCCCTTGAGGCGGGAGCCGGCGCATTTTTCCAGATAGGAGCCCATGAGGTTCATTCCGAACAGGAAGAGACACAGGCCGCCGACAAGCTCAAGAACTTTGAAAAAATCCATGCGTTTTTCTCCCTTTTCTTAAGGTGGGTTCTTCTTATTTTCTCACATCACAAGGCCATTCTACCATATGTTCCGGCATTGCGCAAGGGGGATCGCTTAATAAAAGGAGCGCGGAACCTCCGGGGGATCCGCGCTCGTTTTCGTATGAAATTACAGTCCGAGGATCTCGTAGGTGAGATCGCGGATGGGGGCATGGCAGCAGCCGACGAGGCCGGGCCAGCCGAGGACGTGCATGGCAAAGAAGATGGAAATTTCTTTGTCGGGGTCCATCAGAATATAGGAGCCCGCGGCACCGTCCCAGCCGAATTCGCCGATGGAGCTCTTCTGCCCGCCGGAGCGGTCGATGAGGGTGCGGACGCCGAGACCGTAGCCGTAGCCGGGGCCGGCGGCGCAGCCGAAGGCGGGGTTCATGGTAAAGCCGGAGAGCTGCTCGGTGCGCCAAAGGTCCACCGTTTCGGGACGGAGAATGCGGGTGCCGGTGGCGCCGACACCGCCGCAGGCCATGGCATCGGCAAAGAGGGCATAGTCGGACACGTTGGAGATGATGCCCGCGCCGCCGCTTTCATAATTCGGGGAGACGATGAAAATGTTGGTGCCGGGAACGCCGGCAAGGCCGTCCTTCTTGTTGTAGCTATACTGGGCACAGAGCCGCTCGCGCACCTCGGGCGTGAGGGCAAAGCCGGTGTCGGTCATACCGAGGGGATCCCAAATGTTTTTGCGCAGATACTCGGAGAAACGCTCGCCGGAGACGACCTCGATGACCGCCGCAAGCACGTCGTGGCACAGGGAGTACTGGAAACGCTCGCCGGGCTCAAAGGAGATGGGGGCGCGTGCGATGGCGGAAGCGATCTCGCGGGTGGAGGCGTCGGGCTTCTCCTCCAGAAGACCGCGGATGTGCTTGGTCTGGAAGTTGTAGTCAAGTCCCGCCGTCATGGTGAAAAGATGGCGGATGGTCATGACCTTCGTTGCCGGGACGGGCTGATCATCCTTCAGAAGATAGGGATTGGCAAATTCCGGCAGATAGCGGCTGACGGGATCGTCCAGCCCGAGCTTGCCGGCCTCCACCAACTGGAGCGCGGCGGCACAGGTCATGGGCTTGGAGCAGGAATAGAGAAAATAGAGCTCATCACCCTGCAGAGGTACGGTGTCTGCCGCATCGAAATAGCCGGTGCGGTAGCGGAAAAGAGTCTCGTGGCTGCGGCGGATCTCGATCTCGCAGGCATGCACGCCTTTTTCGGTGCGGAAAAAGCTTTCAATATAATCGGAAATGGGAGAAAAGTCCATGATGTTCACCTCAAGGTTTGATCTTGGTTTCATTGTACGCGCGCGAGAGGGGAAAGTCAAGGAGAATATACGGCTGCGATGACGGATTTTCAACAGAAAAAGAAGCGCGGTTATTGTTTACCGCAACAGGTACAAAATAGATATCCCCCGGGACTCTATTTTGAATTTACCTTCTCTCAACCAGTGATGCATGGACAGATGAAAAACTTTCCTGTATCATAGGCATGGGCCCGAAAAACAACACAAAGGAGGCAACTTCCTATGTCATTTGGAGAGAAGATCAGAAAACTGCGCCACGATACCGGCCTGACTCAGGAGCGTCTTGCCGAGCTGCTTTCCATATCACCGCAGGCGGTCAGCCGCTGGGAAAATGACGTTGCAATGCCGGATGTTTCCTTGCTGCCGCCGCTGGCAAATCTTTTTCAGGTAACGACCGACTATCTGCTGGGGATGGACACGTATCAGAAAGACCTGCGAAAAGCCGAATTCGATGCGGCTTTTCACGAATACTGGATGCACGACGACAAAGAGGCAAATTATCAGATCGCCTGCCGTGCCGTCGCCGAATATCCCGGGAATATGGAATATGTGGAGTGGCTTGCATCTGCGGAATACTACGTTGCAATCCCGACACAGGACAATGCGGAATATACCAGACTTCTTGAAAGCTCCGTAAAACACTATAACCTTGTTCTGGAAAACAGCAGCGATCGAAAACTGTATAACAAAGCGCTGCACGGGATCGTTTTAGCCCTTTGCATGCTCGGCCGGAAAGAAGCTGCGCTGGAATACGCAAAGAAGCATGATGACGAAGAAAAACGCAACGAATTGCTGCTGTGGTGTTTGCGGGGTGAGGAAAAAATCAAGCTTGGACAGGAAATCGCTGAGGCATATCTCAACAGGTTCCTGTTCTACCTCAAATTTGGAGAAGGTTCCGTCGAACGCTGTGACGCCGTAGAAGACATTCTGCGTACCCTCTTTCCGGATGGAAATTATCAGTATTATCACAATATACTGCAATATAATGCCGTAAATAAGGCGCAGATCCTGTGCCGTGAGCAACGGTATGACGAAGCTGTGCATGAGCTTGAAAAGGCACGGTTTCATGCGGAGAAAATGGTCAAGTACGGAAAGCAGACGAATTTTGCATTTACATCGCCGTTTTTTAACCGGATCGCAAAGGAAAAACCGGCATCTGACTCCGCCGTAACAGATCTGGACGATTTTATTCGCGGCCTGAACAACCGGTGCTACGATCCCCTGCGCCAGCGGGAGGATTTTCAGGCTCTGTTAGGATGAAAATGCAAAATAAAAAGCAGGTGATGCCTGCTTTTTATTTTGCGAAAGAACGACTGAAAGTAGTGCACCGAGCAGTTCGACAAATTGGAATCTTCTTATTTCTTTTTTGTGGTTTTATTAGCAATTCTATCGAATACCATATTCAACACACCATAAATTATTGAAGCACCAACAACCATTTTCCAACCCAAGCTTTTAAACAGATATAATATTAATGCATAAACAAGCCCAAAAACAACCATGCCAATCAAGTATTTTACCCAGTTCTTCATAATCATACTCCTTCGTCAAATGCTTATTTCCTGAATTGATTATATCATAAATAGTGCATATTTTCAATGAAATATCGCCTGCGCGATATGATATACGACAAGCCGTGTGATTTATTTGCACTGTAAATATGATAAGATCCGTTCCTTTAAAGTGAAATATTCTTCGGATGTGAAATAATGACCTGCTGTCATTGTGAAATTTAATACTGTCGCATCAAGTGAAAAGAAGTAAATCCCCCCGCACCCGCAGGCATTTCACATTACGAAGCAGTATTTCACGCGCAAAGCGTATTTGACAAATCCCGCAAGAGTTTTATTTCATTGAAAAGAAACGGGATTCGAGAACCCCATCCTGTCTGCGACAGGATGACCGTTTTTTGCTGACCGCCAAAAGGCATGGAGGTCGGGCATCAAGGATGCCCACGCAAAAAAGCGGACGCGGTTTCTTCTTACTCATTTCCCGTTCCAAAATAAAAAAGCAGGCGCGAGGCCTGCTTTTTATTTTGGAGCGGGAAACGGGATTCGAACCCGCGACAGCCTGCTTGGGAAGCAGGTGCTCTACCACTGAACTACTCCCGCACGGATTTTGCGGATACTATTATAACGCGAAACGCACGGTTTTGCAAGGGGAATGAGGTAAGATCCTTCCTTTGTTTTTGACGGAATGCGACAAAACACAATGTCTTGCGGCGGGCGCGGACAAAATCTGCATATATTGTGCAGGCGGGGCAAACAATCCCCGTCTTTCTCTTGACAAGGAGAGGGCACGTATTGTAAAATGTATAAGTACCATTGCATTTATATAGATTTGGAGGAAAAACGTTCTAACGATGGATACAACAATCTGGATACTGATCCTTGTCGCAGCGGCTGCCGTTGCGGCGATCGTCGGTTTTGCTGCCGGCGTTGCCTACCGCAAGAAGGTCGCGGAAAAAGAGATCCGCGGCGCAGAAGAAGAAGCCACCCGCATCGTCAATGAGGCCGTCAAGGCCGCCGAATCCAAGAAGCGCGAAGCCCTTGTCGAGGCCAAGGAGGAGATCCTCCGTACCCGCAACGAGGCCGAGCGCGAGATCAAGGAGCAGCGCGTTGAGCTGCAAAAGCAGGAGCGCCGTCTCCAGTCCCGCGATGAGCTGCTGGAGCGCAAGTATGACAATCTGGAGGCTCAGAAGGCCCAGCTGGAGCAGAAGCTGAAAGATGCCGATGCCGTCCGCGAGGAGGCCGAGCGGCTGAAGAAGAGCGAGCTCGATCTGCTGGAGAAGATTTCCGGCTATTCCCAGGAGGAGGCCAAGCGTTACCTTTTGGAGACCCTGCAGTCCGCCGTGGAGCATGAGGCTGCCCTCAAGATCCGCGAGATCAACCAGAATCTGAAGGACACCGCCGAGGCCAAGGCCAAGGAATACATCTCCCAGGCCATTTCCAAGTGCGCCTCCGACTACGTCAGCGAGGCCACCGTTTCCGTTGTGCCTCTGCCCAATGACGATATGAAGGGCCGTATCATCGGCCGCGAGGGCCGCAACATCCGCGCCCTGGAGACCCTCACCGGTGTCGATCTGATCATCGACGACACCCCCGAGGCCATCACCCTGTCCTGCTTTGATCCCGTCCGTCGCGAGATCGCCCGTCTTGCGCTGGAGAAGCTCATCTCCGACGGCCGCATCCATCCCACTCGTATTGAGGATATGGTGGAGAAGGCCCGCAAGGAAGTGGAGAACACCATCCGTCAGGAAGGCGAGCGCGCCATGCTGGAGGTTGGTATCCACGGCATGAATCCCGAGCTCATCCGCCTTATCGGACGGCTGCATTACCGCTCCAGCTACGGCCAGAACGTGCTGCGCCACTCTCTGGAGGTCGCTCACCTTGCCGGTCATCTGGCCTCCGAGATCGGTGCCGACGTTATGCTGGCAAAGCGCGCCGGCCTGCTGCATGATATCGGCAAGGCCCTCTCCCACGAGGTCGAGGGCTCCCATGTTGATATCGGTGTGGATGTTGCCAAGAAGTACCGTGAGCATGACGAGGTCATCCATGCCATCGCAGCCCATCACGGTGATGTAGAGCCCACCACCGTCATTGCCTGCCTGGTCGATGCCGCCGACGATATCTCCGCCGCCCGGCCCGGTGCCCGCCGCGAGAATATCGAAGCTTACATCAAGCGTCTGGAGAAGCTGGAGGAGATCGCCTGCAGCTTCAAGGGTGTCGAACGGTCCTTTGCCGTACAGGCAGGACGCGAGATCCGCATTCTGGTTCGCCCCGAGGAAGTCAGCGACGACGGTCTTGTGCTCCTCGCCCGCGATGTGGCCAACAAGATCGAGGCCGAGCTGCAGTATCCCGGCCAGATCAAGGTCAACATCATCCGCGAGAACCGCGCTGTCGACTACGCAAAATAAGGTATAAAAATGAATGCGGCACCGCCCAAAATGATCCGGGCGGTGCCGTTTATATTCCTGAAACGGAGAAAACCGATGAATATTCTCTTTATGGGGGATGTGGCAGGCGAGACAGGCCTGCGGGGGCTTGAAAAGGTGCTGCCGGAGCTGCGGCGTACCTATGCCGCCGATCTCACCCTTGTCAACGGGGAGAACGCTGCCGGTGTCGGCATGACGCCGGCGCAGGCCGACCGCATTTTCTACGCCGGGGCGGACGTGATTACCCTCGGCAACCACGCCTTTGACCGGCGGGAGATCCTCGACCGTATCGATCGGGATGATCGAATCCTGCGCCCGGCAAATCTTCCCCGTCTGCCCGGACGGGGAAGCGGGATCTTTGAGGCACGGCACAGAGAAGTGGGTGTTCTGGTGCTTTCCGGCCGGTTTGGCATGGATTACAATCCGGATAACCCCTTTCTTGCGGTGGAAAAGGAGCTTTGTGAGCTGAAAAAGAGTTGCAGCACCGTGCTGGTGGATTTTCACGCGGAATCCACCTCCGAGAAGATCGCCATGCGCTATGTGCTGGAGGGAAAGGTGTCCCTTCTTGTAGGCACCCACACCCACGTGCAGACGGCGGATGAGCAGATCCGCAGCGGCACGGGGTATATCACCGATCTTGGCATGTGCGGCCCGGAAAACTCCGTCATCGGCGTGGATCCTGCCTGGGCGCTGGAGCAGTTCCGCAACGGAAAGGCCTTCTCGGGCAAGACCTGGCCGGAGGGAGATGCCGTCATCGCCGGCGTTTTCTGTGAGATCGGCGACAACGACGGAAAATGTGTGCGCATTGAGCGCATTTTGAAGAA
The DNA here is from genome assembly GCA_017414715.1 of Clostridia bacterium. Classification (GTDB taxonomy): domain Bacteria; phylum Bacillota; class Clostridia; order Oscillospirales; family QAMX01; genus RGIG1911. The sequence goes on along the minus strand of JAFQKV010000068.1, from coordinate 12,347 downwards.
TGTGAAGCTGTAGGACAGACATTATGGAAGAAAACATCATTGCCCGGGCGGAGTCTCTCCGCCGGGAGGTGGAGGCGGTGTGCCGCGATGCCGGACGCGATCCGGCATCTGTTACGGTGCTTGCCGCCACCAAGGTACAGAGCGCGGAGCGGGTGCGCGCCGTGCTGCCCTTTGTGGATGCCTGCGGGGAAAACCGCGTGCAGGAATTCTGTGAAAAGTACGATGCCGGGGCCTATGCCGGAAAACCGGTGCATTTTATCGGCCATCTGCAGACCAATAAGGTGAAATTTCTGGTGGGGCGGTGCGATCTCATACAGTCGGTGGATTCTCCCCGGCTGGCCAAGGCGATCTCCGACCGTGCCGAAGCGCTGGGCATCACGCAGGAGATCCTTGCGGAGCTCAACATCGGTCGGGATGAGAACAAGACCGGCTGCCTGCCGGAGGATCTGCCGGAGCTTCTCGCCGCCGTCCGGGTTTTGCCCGGCCTTCGCCTGCGGGGCTTGATGTGCGTGCCGCCCCGCGGCACGCCGGAGGAAACCGCGCCGTGGTTTGCAAAAACCCGCGGGATCTATGAGACCTATACCTCGGAATGGGGCTTTGATACCCTCTCCATGGGCATGAGCGGCGACTGGGCTGCTGCTATTCGGGAGGGAAGTACACTGATTCGTGTCGGCACCGGAATTTTCGGGGCGCGTATCTGATAAAAAAGCATACAAGAGGAGAAAAAAACAATGAAAAACACGGTGAAGATTATTGCCCGTACCTCCATGCTTGCGGCGGTCATCTTCTGTCTGACCTTCTTTATCAAGATCCCCTTCCCGGGCGGCTATGTCCACCTCGGTGATGCGGCCATTTCTCTTGCGGCGTTATGGCTGCCTGCCCCCTGGGCGATGGCTGCCGCCGCAGTTGGTGCCGGTCTTGCGGATATTGCCGGCGGTTATGCCGCCTATGCGCCCATCACCGTGGTGACCAAGGCGCTGATGGCGCTGGTGGCATCTCCCATCCTGCGTAAAAAGCAGAGCCTTGCAAGCTTCTGCATTGCCGGTATCGCGGCAGGCATTGTCAATGTGGCGGGCTATTTTGTCGGTGACTGCATTCTTTCCGGGGAGCCCCTGGTGGCTCTGTCTTACACGCCTGCAAATGCGCTGCAGTCCCTTGCAAGTCTCATCATCTTTGTGGTGACGGCGAAGCTTTTGGACAAAAAGATCAAATTCTGAGTTTTTTGCTGCGGAGGATAAGAAAGTGAGAAAAGTGGCGTATACCGTCGCTGCCGGTATCGGCGGCGGATTGATCGGCGTGTTTGCTCGGCAGGCAGCCACGGCCCTCGGCGCAAATATGCTAGTGCTCGGTGCGGCGGTGCTGGTATTCAGCATCGTGAAGAGCAGCCGGGATACGGGAAAATAATACCGAACGGAAAAGACGGAAGATGCTGCGCATCTTCCGTCTTTTTTTCAGGGTAAATACAGGGCTCCGATGCCGACAAGATAGGCGGCAAAGCTTTCCCGCACGTTGGCGGGGGAGAGGATCTCGGCCTCGCGGCCGAAGCCGAAGACCCAGGCAAAAAACTGGGGGCTGACCACCACGTCCAGCGCGGCATCAAAATCACCGTCCGGGCGGGGAATGAGGGTGCAGTCCTCGCCGAAGCGGTCAATGATGGCACCTGCAAGATGAGCGGCAAAGCGGATGCGTACCCGGCGCTCCTCGCCGGTGAACATGCCGAAGGTCTTGGTGGTATAGAGGGACATGTCGAGCTTCCCGAAGGCCTCCTGGCCCTCTCTCGGCTCATCTGCCGTACAAATATCGGCCATTTTATCCACGCGAAAATGCTTGAAGCGGGCGGTGTCGCTGTCATAGGCCAGCATATAGTAGTTTTCATCATCCCAAATGAGGGCAAAGGGACTTAACTTGTAGAGGGCACCTTCCCGTCGGAAGACCCGTTCCCGCTTTGCGTTGCGGGAAAAATAGCGGAAGGTAATGCGGCGGTTGTCAAGAATGGCGCCGGAGATCTCGTCTACGTTATAATAAACGCTCTCGTTCATGCTTTTGACCCGGTTGCGCACATAGACCTGCCGGGCAAGACCGCGGGCCTGATGGATGCTTGCCAGCCCCTCGATCTTTTCGATGAGGGCAAGGGTTTTCTGCCGGGTGATAAAGCGGGAGGACTGCACGCTGTCCACGAGGAGCTTGAGCTCCGGCAGCTCGAACTTCCGCGCGCCGATATAGTAGCCCGTGCGGCGCCCCTTGGTGCTGATAACGTCCAGCCCGAAGGTGCGCAGGGCCTCCATATCGTCATAGAGACTTTTGCGCTCGGCGGATATGCCGCAGGCGGCGAGGGCATCCGTGATCTCTGCAAGGGTCATGGGATGCTCCTCGTCGGTGCGTTCCGTCAGGATCTTTGCCAGCCAGAGAAGCTTCAGCTTCTGATTTGGAGACTTTGGCATCAGTCGGTGAGAGTAAAGGTGCAGATCTGCTGACGGCGCATCACCGTACCGGGAATGATACGGGTGTAGGCGATGCACTTGCCGTCCGGAGAGACAACGACGGGGCCTTCGTTGATGGGGTGCCCACCGGGGGCGAGGAGAATATCGGTATAGCCCTCCTCCATGTGGGTGCGCACGAGGCTTCCGCCGGCGGCGTAGTACATGAAAAGACCGTCGGGAGAGAGGGTCATCTGGCTTTGGGCGCTGAAAGTGTTGTGAGAAACCTGTACCACGCGGCCGGTGGCGGTATCCGCTTTGAAGGCCTGCAGGATACCGTCGTCATCCATGGCAAAGAAGGCCACCCAGCGGCCGTCGGGGGTGGTGCGCAGCCAGTGGCGGGTGCCCCGGATGCCGGGGATCTTCCGCTCGGAAAGATGCGTCAGACGGATCTGTTCACAGCCGGCAGGGGGCAGCGGACGGGTGGTAGGGGTACCGACGAGAGGACCGTCACCGTCGCGGATATCCCCCTCAGGCAGATGGATGATATAGACCTCCTGCACGGGCTCACCGTCGGCATTCCGAACCTCGCCGATGGCGGCAAGAGCGTGGGCGTGGCGGATGCCGCCGGCATCCACATAGCCGTTCTGACCGATGAAGGTCTCCTCTTCGCAGGTGCGGATCTCGTCGGAGCCGGGCTTCGGATCGGAATGGAGCCGCGCCGCAACGTAGGTAAAGGCGGAACCGCTGTGGTTGCCGGGCAGATCGGGCACGGAGACGGGGCGGCCGAGGATGTTTATTTGCACGTTGCGCAGGTTTGCCTCGCCCTCGGGACCGTCGTGCTCAATACCAAGGCGGTGGCAGACGGCATCGTCGTAGGTGTCGCTGATATATTTTCCGTCCGGGGAGAAAACGTGCACGTGAGAGCCGCCGCGCAGCGCGCCGGGGGTGTAGGGGGCATGAACGTCACGGGCATCGATATTGCAGAAGTCGGACATGTCGTCGAGGCTCACGATGCCGCCCTGACGACAGGTGAGATGATATTTTCCGTTGATCTCCGGATGATCCAGCCCCTTGATGAAGCAGGCCTTGCGCTCGGTGGGATGGCAGGTGACCACGGCGCCCCTGGCACCGGTATCGTTTTTGTAGATGAGGCGGATCTCGCCGCTCTCGCAGTTGACGGATTCGATAACGGAGGCATCCTGATCCCGGCCACGGGTGCGGGTATCGTAAAGGATCTCCCGGGAATCGCAGGAGAAAACGTTTACGCAGGTCAGCTGGTGGTCATAATCTCCCGAGGTGAGGATGCGCTCAAAACCAAAGCTTTTCATACAAAACTCCTTTTTCAGCCGACGATGGCACGGATGCGGGCACAGACCTCGTCCGAGGGCACATATTTGCCGGCGAGAGCGTTCTGCTCAAGCTGGGCGACGGTGGAGGCGGCGGGAATGACGGGACCCATGCCGGGCAGGGTCATCATGTAGGAAAGGGTGAGCTGCGCCATGGAAACGCCCTCTGCGGCGGCGATCTCCGCAAGGGCGCGGAGCTTTTCAAAGACCTCCGGGCCGTAGGCGGCAAGGGTGTTTTCATCCACCAGACGGTTGCCGGCACCGACGGCGGCGGGATCGTTGTAGCGGCCGGTGAGCAGTCCGCAGGCAAGGGGGCTCCATGCAATATAGGAAAGCCCTTCTTCAGCACAGAGAGAGAGCACGCCGGGCTTGTCAGTGGCTTCCTTTGCGATGATATCGTAGCGGTTCTGAATGGCTACGGGACGGCAGCGGCGGGACATCTGCCCGGAGATACGCAGGATATCCCGGATGCCGTCAACGGTATAGTTGGATACGGCAAAATAGCGGACGATGTCCTCCCGCACGAGATCCTCCACCGCCTCCAGGCTTTCCTCGAGGGGGGTGGTGGGATCCGGCCAGTGGAAATAGAGCAGATCGATATAGTCAAGGTTCATGCGGTCCATGCTGGCATAGACCGACTCGATGATGTTGGTGCGGGAAAGCCCGGCATGGTTGGGGGTCTTTCCGTCCATCTCGCCGGCAAGCTTGGTGGCAAGGACGATATCCCGGCGGTTTTCGGGATGGGCGGCAAACCATTCGCCGAGCACGCGCTCGGAGTTGCCGGTGCCGAAATTGTAGCGGTTGGCGGTGTCCCAGAAGGTGACACCCAGCTCCAGTGCCCGATCAAAGATGCGGAAGGCCTCCTCACGGCCGACGCGGGAGGCATCCCCCGTTTCCGGATATCCGAATTTCCACGTGCCCAGTCCGACACTCGACACCTTCAGGCCGCTGCCGCCAAGGCTCTTGTAAGGCATGCCGTTGAATTCACCCATGAGATGTTACCTCCGAAAATATATCAGAATCAAAAGTTGGAAAGTGTGCGGACGAAACTGTCCTTTCAGGAGAATTATAACAAACCCCCGGTGGAAATACAACCTTTCATCCAAAAAAGAGCATGGAAATCACCGCGCCGCCCGTAAATGCGCTGCGGCGGTGTTCGGGGCATAGAATGGTATGAGGCGGCCGCTTCCATCAATGCTTTCGGAAAGGATGCAGACAACGTATGTATCAGAACAATGCCGGCGGATGCAATCTGACGCTGGCCTTTGCGACTGTGCCCTCCCAACGGTTTGAAAAGCTTTATCCCCTGGAGAAGGCGCTCTGCCGGGGGACACTCTTTGAGGCGCTGGATCTGCCCTTTGAGGCGGGACGGGAGGTGCGCCGTGTATAACGCAAACGGAAATGCGCGTACCCTGCTCGGTGCCATCGATCAGGTAAGTTTTGCCATGGATGAACTGCGGCTCTATCTGGATACCCACCCCGAAAACGGGGAGGCGCTGGCCGAATATGTGGCCCTGCGGAAGAAGCGGGAGGCACTGCTGGAGGAATACCGCATGAATGTGGGTCCCATTCCCTCCTACAGCGCCGGCGGCCGCAACGGATGGAACTGGGTGGAGGGCCCCTGGCCCTGGGAAAAGGAGGCGTAAGCAATGTGGACCTATGAGAAACGGCTGCAGTACCCCGTTAAGATCAAATGCCCCAACGCGGCGGCGGCCAAGATCATCATCACCCAGTACGGCGGCCCGGACGGCGAGCTCGGTGCCAGCATGCGCTATCTTTCCCAGCGCTTTGCCATGCCTTACCGCCCGGTGGCGGGGCTTCTGACCGATATCGGCACGGAAGAACTTGCACATCTCGAAATCGTATGCGCCATCGTGCACCAGCTCACCCGTGACCTGACCCCGGAGCAGATCAAGGCCCAGGGGTTTGCGGATTATTTTGTGGATCACACCGTAGGCGTTTGGCCGCAGGCGGCCAGCGGTATGCCCTTCTGTGCCTCCACCTTCCAGTCCAAGGGCGATCCCATCACCGATCTGCACGAGGATATGGGCGCGGAGCAGAAGGCGCGCACCACCTATGACAACATCCTCCGTCTGATGGACGATCCCGATGTCATCGATCCCATCCGCTTCCTGCGGGAGCGGGAGATCGTGCACTACCAGCGCTTCGGCGAGGCTCTCGGTATGGTCAAGGATCATCTCAATTCCCGCAATCTCTATGCCTGCAACCCCGGCTACGACAAGGGCTGCGGCAGAAAATAAGATGATATCCCCGGAGGGCGGCAGGCGTGCCGCCCTCTGCCTTTTTTCTTGCGAAATGCGGAACGGAGTGGTACAATAAAAGGGAACTATCCGGGAGGCAGAAAACGATGATCTATACAGTTACGTTAAATCCCGCCATCGACAAGACGGCGGTCATATCCGGCTTCTGCGCCGGGACGCTCAACCGCATTGAAAGCCTGCGGGAGGACGTGGGCGGCAAGGGTATCAACGTCAGTCGCTGTCTGCTTGCGCTGGGAGAGAAAAGCACGGCGGCAGTCATCCTTGCGGGCGGTGCGGGACGGAAATGCCGGGAATATCTGGAAGGCGCGGGAATAAGTGTGCTCTGCGAGGAGGTGCCGGGCGAGACCCGGACAAACCTCAAGATCGCCGATCCGGTGCGGGGCGAAAACACCGATATCAACGAGCCCGGGCCGGAGGTTCCGGAGGAGGTGCTTGCGCGCCTGCGGGAGCGCATCGCGGAGAAGCTTTGCCCGGGGGATACCGTCATCCTTTCCGGAAGCCTGCCCCGCGGGGCGGATAAAGGGCTGTACGCCGCCTGGTGCGCCCGCTTTTCCGCCTGCGGTGCCCGGGTCATTCTGGATGCGGACGGCGAGGCGCTTCGCCTTGGTCTCAAGGAGAAGCCCTGGCTCATCAAGCCCAACCACGAGGAGCTTGCCGCCCTTGCGGAGGTGGATGCGAAGGATCCCGCGGCACTCTTGCGGGCGGGCGAGGCGCTGCGTGCGGCGGGAGTCGGCCGCGTGGTCATTTCCCGCGGCGGCGAGGGGGCGATCTTCCTTACCGAGGAGGGCAGCTTTTCCGCGGATCCCCTTTCGGTGCCGGTGAAGAGCACCGTCGGTGCAGGCGATTCCATGGTGGCTGCCCTGGCCTTTGCGGCGGAGCGGGGGCTGGATCCGGAAGCGACGGTGCGGCTCGCCATGGCTATGGGCGCTGCCTCCGTCATGCTGCCGGGTACCGATGCACCCGATGTGGAATGCGTGCACCGGCTTTGCGGTGAGGTTCGGATGAATTTGGCATAACCCCCTTGTAATCCTGCAAAATAACCTATATAATAAACATACACCTAATTATTAAAACAGGAGGAAAGAAACATGGGAAAGTTTGTTATTCGTGAGACCGCTGCGGGCTTCAAGTTTGATCTGAAGGCCGGAAACGGACAGGTCGTTGCCACCTCGGAGGTTTACACCACCCTTGCCGCCTGCAAGAACGGCGTTGAGAGCGTGCAGAAGAATGCCCCCGTTGCCGGCATCGAGAACCAGACCAAGGAAGGCTATGAGACTGTCAAACACCCCAAGTTTGAGGTTTATACCGACAAGGCCGGCGAGTACCGCTTCCGCCTGAAGGCCACCAACGGTGAAATCATTGCCGTAAGCGAGGGCTACAAAGCTGAGGACAGTTGCCTGAACGGTATTGAGTCCACCAAGAAGAACGCTGCAGAGGCGGAAGTTGTCACTGAATAAAGAAAAAACGGGTATATCCATTTCCGGACAGCAGAGAACTGCTGTCCGGAATTTTTTGCAGAAAACTGCTTGACAGCAAGATGGCGATATGATATCATTTAGATATCAATAAGAAACAACTGGAGGAAACAGAGTTGAAAGAGATCGTATTGAACAAGAAGAAAAACGGCATGACCGTGATGCTTCTCATCATCGTGCTGTGGCTGGCTTCTGTTGCGGCGACGATATTCGGCGGGCTTCTGATGGACGAGGGAATGGGGCTTCTGGGACTGCCCTTGCTGGTATTCGGCGTTATCTGGATGTGCCTTGGCTGGATCCCCGCGCTGGGTCTCAAGGTCGTCGGTCCGCAGGAGGCGCTGGTGCTCACCCTGTTTGGTAAATACGTCGGTACCCTGAAGGGGGACGGCTTCTTCTTTGTCAATCCCTTCTGCACCGCCGTCAACCCCGCGGCGAAGACCAAGCTCAACCAGAGCGGCGATGTAGACAACGGACCCAAGCGCATCGCGGCCGGCGCTGCGGGTGCGCAGCAGGCGGAGATGGTCAGCAAGAAGATATCCCTCAAGGCGATGACCCTCAACAACAGCCGCCAGAAGATCAACGACTGCCTCGGCAACCCCGTGGAGATCGGCATCGCCGTCATCTGGCGTGTGGTGGACACCGCGAAGGCCGTCTTCGAGGTGGATAACTACAAGGAATATCTTTCCCTGCAGTGCGATAGTGCCCTGCGCAACATTGTCCGCATCTATCCTTATGATATCGCCCCCAATGTGGATACCACCGGCGACGGTGTGGCCGACGAGGGCAGCCTGCGCGGCTCCAGCGAGGTGGTGGCAAACCGCATCAAGGATGAGATCCAGCAGAAGGTGGCGGCCGCAGGACTTGAGATCATTGAGGCGCGCATCACCTACCTTGCCTACGCTCCCGAGATCGCTGCGGTCATGCTGCAGCGTCAGCAGGCCTCTGCCATCATCGATGCCCGCAAGATGATCGTGGACGGTGCCGTCGGCATGGTGGAAATGGCGCTGGAGCGCCTCTCCGAGAAAGAGATCGTGCATCTCGATGAGGAGCGCAAGGCAGCTATGGTCTCCAATCTTCTGGTGGTGCTCTGCGGCAACCACGATGCTCAGCCCGTGGTCAATTCCGGAAGTCTGTATTGATGGATAGCGGGAAAAAGCAGGTTCCTCTGCGGCTGTCGGCAAAGCTCTACGCCGCCATTGCCGCCTGGGCGGAGGACGATTTTCGCTCGGTCAACGGGCAGATCGAATATTTGCTGACGGAATGTGTCCGCCAGCGCAAAAAGGATGGGAAATACGTGTCCGAGGAGCTGGATAAGCCCATCGAACTGGATATCTGAGAAATACGTGCAATAAAAGAGAGAAGCGCAGGCTTCTCTCTTTTATTGCTTGACTTTGCCGGCATAACGGCTATACTATATAAGGTTATATATATCCCCCCGGAGAGGGGGCTTGAATGGAGAAAGATTTTTCTATGAGAACACCGACGGAAGAAATGTATGCCGCGATGAAGCCGTGGCGGCTGTTTTTTGTGGTGGCGCTGCCCGGTATGATCAGCATGTTTGCCATGTCGCTTTACAGCGTTGTGGAAGGTATATTTATCGGACAGACCCTCGGCGAGGGTGCTTTTGCGGCCATCAACATCGCTATGCCGCTGGTGATGATCAACTTCTCTCTTGCGGACCTCATCGGCGTGGGCGCGTCGGCACCTATATCCATTGCGTTGGGGAAAGGCGATCATAAAACGGCAAACAACGTTTTTTCCTGCGCGGTCATCCTCATTTTTCTTGCGGCGGTGCTGATGGGCAGTATCATGTTCTTTGCGGCGGAGCCTCTGGCACGGATGATGGGCGCGGAGGGGCAGCTGCTGGAGACCTCCGTCAAGTATCTGCGTACCTGCGCGGCCTGCGGTCCGCTGGCCACCCTCTTTTTTGCGGCGGATAATTTCCTGCGTATCAGCGGCTTTGTCAAAACCAGTATGATCATCAACATCGGGTCAAATCTCGTGACCATGGGGCTGCTTGCCTTCCTGCTGCTGGTCCGTCATATGGACGTGGTGGGCTCGGCGCTGGCGGTATCTCTTTCCATGTCGGCCTGTGCCGTTATCGCCATGATCCCCTTTATCCGCGGAGAGGCGCTTCTGAAGTTTACACGGCCTCGCTTCAGCTTTGCCATGCTCCGGGAGATCGCCGCCTGCGGCTCTCCGGTGTTTTTGAGCAATATTTCGGGACGAGTGACCTCCATTCTGGTCAATATTTCCCTGATGACCCTCGGCCTGAAGCTGCTCGGTGAGGGCGGCGGCACCACGGCGGTGGCGGTGTATGCGGTGCTGATGTATGCAAGCGATCTTTGCTGGCCGCTGCTGTACGGTATCGCCGATTCCCTTTCCCCGGCGCTGGGCTTTAACTGGGGCGCGAAAAACTACGGCAGAGTGAAGAAAATCGCCGGCTGTGCGTTTGCCGGAACGGCGGTGATCGGTCTGGTATCTACCTCCTTCCTCTTTTTCTGCCCGGAAACAGTGGCCTCGTGGTTTGTCAGCGCGGAGGACGTACGGCTGCTTTCCATGTCCGCCCATGCGATCCGCATCTTCTGCTTTGCCTATCTCTTCCGCTGGATCGCCGTGACGACACAGAGCTTTTTCAGCGCCATTGGGAAACCGCTGCAGGCCACGGTCATGTCTGTGGCGACGGCCTTTGTGTTCCCCGTGATCCTGCTCGGGGCCCTGTGGGGCTTTGAGCTGGACGGCATCTGGTTCAACTTCGTGGGTGTCAATGCCCTCGCGGCGATGCTGGCCGGGGCGCTGCTCCTCCGGCTTCTGCGGGAGATCCGCAAAAAAGAAACGGAACAGTAAAAAAAGTGGCTGACCGCAAAGGTCAGCCACTTTTTATGTCCGGAGGTAACTTAGTTTTCCGCTTTGACGGCCTCAAAGGTTTCGATGATCTCGGCCTCTGGCTTTTTGCCGAGGAGGCTGACCACAACGATGACCAAAGAGGCAACCAGGAAGGCGGGAAGCAGCTCGTAAATGTCAAGCCAGGTGCCGGCAAAAGCCGTGCGGACAACGAACTTCCAGATGAAGATCATGGCACCGCCGGAGACCATACCGGCGATGGCACCCCACTTGGTGGTGCGCTTCCAGAACAGGGAGAAGAGCACCAGCGGTCCGAAGGCGGCACCGAAGCCTGCCCAGGCAAAGGAAACGATCTTGAAGACGGAGCTGTTGGGATCGCGGGCAAGGAAGACGGCGACGATGGAGATGATGACAACGGAGATGCGGGCCAGCCACACGGAGGCCTTGTTGGAAAGCTTGATGCCGAAGACCTCCTGCACCAGGTTCTGGGAGATGCTGGAGGCGGCGGCAAGCAGCTGGGAGTCGGCGGTGGACATGGTGGACGCGAGAATACCGGCAAGGATGACACCGGCCACGATGGCAGGCAGGATGCCGTTTCCGCTGATGATCTTTGCGATATCAACGATGATGGTCTCGGCGGCGGAGGCGGAGCCGTAAGTGGGAACGACGGCGTTCTTCATCAGGCTATAGCCGATGACACCGATAAGGATGGCAACGCCCATGGAGATGACCACCCATACAGAGGCGACGCGGCGGGAGAGGGCGAGCTTTTCCTTATCCTTGATGGCCATGAAGCGCAGCAGGATGTGGGGCATGCCGAAGTAACCGAGACCCCATGCAAGGGTGGAGACCACGGGCAGAGCACCGTAGCTCATAACACTACCGGAGGCGACGTTGTAACCGCGGAAGAGATCCAGATAGCCGTCCAGGGAGGACACGTTGGCGACGACGCTGCCGAAGCCGCCGGTGGTGACCGCACCGAAACCAACAACCACGAAAAGGGCGATAGTCATAACGATGGACTGAATAAAGTCGGTGGTGGAAGCGGCGAGGAAGCCGCCGAGGGCGCAGTAAAGGATGATAACGGCGGCGCTCAGCACCATGGCAAGCACGTAGTCAATGCCGAAGAGGGAGGCAAAGAGCTTACCGCAGGCGGCAAAGCCGGAAGCTGTGTAAGGAACGAAGAAGATAATGATGAACAGTGCCGCGATAATGGTAAGGATCTTCTTTTTATCCCCGAAGCGGCGGCTGAAGAAATCGGGCAGGGTAAAGGCATCCACCTTCTGGGTATAAACGCGCAGGCGCCGTGCCACAACAAGCCAGTTGATGTAGGTGCCGACGGCGAGGCCAACGGCCGTCCAGACGGCCTCGGGCAGACCGGTCATCAGCGCGACGGCGGGCAGACCCATCAAAAGCCAGCCGCTCATGTCGGAGGCTTCGGCGCTCATGGCGGTGACCAGAGGACCGAGAGAGCGTCCGCCGAGATAGAACTGGCCGGAACTCAGGTTGCGATTGGAGAAGCAAACTCCGATCGCGACCATCATGGCCAGATACAGCACAATGGTAACAAGAATGGTGACAAGATTTGCAGGCATGATAAGCATCTCCTAAGGGTAAATATGCAATAGTTTACCATGCTAAAGCGATAAAGTCAAGGAAATTTGGGAAAAAAGTGGGAGGGGATCGAAAATGAGCAAGGGCGCGGTGGTTCAGGTGTACCTCCCGTTTCCCGTCAAAGACAAAAGGCATACCCGAACTGGGTATGCCTTTTATCTTGGAAAGGGTGTACAAATTCGATGCACTTTAAGTTTTTAGGCTAATGTGTTTGAACCCCTACATATTTTTGAAAATTACATTCTGATTTCCGTTTTAAAAAAATGTTCTTGAAATGCAACTTGCCGTATAATTTCATCTTTTGTAAATGATATATTTTCAGGCACAACAACCCATTTATCCTCTACATCATCAATTCTATGAATT
>JAFQKV010000067.1 GCA_017414715.1 Clostridia bacterium | reverse complement strand
GGGCAGTTGGCGCAGATCTTCGCATCGCTCTTGTACTCGCGGTAACCATCCCGGTTTGTTGTGCTGTAATGCAGGATCTGGAATTCCGGACAGATCACACAGTCATAGAATTCGTCATAAACGTACTTCCACCACTCATGGCCTCCCTTCATGGTTTGAGGTCGTTTGTAGGCTGTGGAAAGTACCCGCTTGTCTCGAAATACTTTTTTGCAGATATGAGGCGTCTTGTAAGCACTGTCTGCAACTACGGTCTCTACTTCCGGAAACCGCTCAGTTACCTTGTCATATACCTCGTCGAAGGCAACACTGTCATGGACGTTGCCCGGGGTTACAACCGCTTCCAACACAAATCCATGCTTGTCGCAGGCGGTGTGGGCTTCATATGCAAACTGGCGCTTGTGGTCGCCCTTTACGAACATACCACACTCAGGATCTGTCACACTACGGGTCACGGTTCGTGTTTTTTCTTTCTTCCGGCGGGCCAGCTTCTTTTTGGACGTGTTATCTTTGCGTTTCTTAGGTGCTGCGGGCGGATCGCTTTCATCGTCGTCATCAAACGGCTTTTTCCCGTGAGCTTCCCGGTCCGCATTCACTTCTTCCATCAGTTCTTGCGCATAATGCTTGGATGCCACCGGTATTTGCTCTTTAACAGCCTTCTTCGTGTTGGCGTTCGCTTTTATGTGTGTACCATCTATAAATACTGCTTTCGGTGACAAATACCCCCCTTCTGCGATTTCTTCCAGGATCCAACCAAAAATTTGGTCCACGGTCTCCGCGGTAAAGCGGTTCCGGAAGTTATAGCTTACTGTGGAAAAATGCGGTGTTTCCTCCTGCAGGGTATAGCCGAGAAACCACCGGTATGCCACATTCAAACTGATTTCTTCTGCGGTTCGCCGCAGCGAAGGCAATCCATATAAGTGCTGGATGAGGACCATCTTGAACAGCACCACCGGGTCTATACCGGGTCTATACTGGGACGCCCATTATTTTCGCTGTACAGTGGCTCTACCATTTCATACAGCCGATTGAAATCCACTGCTGTGTCAATCTTTCGCAGCAGATGTTCCTTCGGAACCAGACTATCTATTCCTACGATCTCTATCGCGTTTCGATCCATTTTCCCGCGTTCCAGCATTTTCATCACCCTATTTTATTTTACCACATAAATGCAAAAAAGTCTGCACTTGGCAGACTTTTTCGACAGACTGCCCCCGGCAGAATGAACTGCCGGGGGATCTTCTCATTTTTGTTTCTCTCTGCGCGGACAGTTTGGAGTCGTACAGTTTATACACTCAGCATCATCATGTGTATCCAAACAGCATAACATAAAATCACACTCATCACAGAGGCACTCAATACCTTTCGTCTTGCCGTTCCCGGGACATCGCTCTCCACGCCTCCCCGGCCAAAGCTCTGCATCGCCATGTTCCATCGACAGCATCTCCCTCCAGCATAGTCTCTTTACATTATATAATGTATTAGTCTATATGTAAAGCGGAGTAATGCGATAATATCACATAAATACATAAGATATGTAGAGGTGATATCGCATGATTCGATTAAACGTCCTGCAGTTACTGGAAAAGAACGGCAAAACAAAGTACTGGCTGTATAAGCAGTTAGGCATGAGTTACCAGAATTTCAATCGTATGATCAATAACGAAACCAAATCCATACGCTATGAAAATATCGAAACCATCTGCTATCTGCTTTCCTGCACTCCCAACGAATTGTTCACCATTACAGACGATGCGCAATAATGCGTTATCGGAATAGCAGAAAAAAGAAAAAGCACAAGCCGTTTGGCTTGTGCTTTTCTGGTGGACGATAACGGGTTCGAACCGCTGACCACTCGCACGTCAAGCGAGTGCTCTACCAGCTGAGCTAATCGTCCGTGGTCTCCCTCAAGGGACCACTATATTATACACGTTTTTTCAGGAAAGTCAACCCCTAATTTGCGTATAACGGAAAAATATTTTCATTTCTTTTTCATGGTGTTGCGGAGAGTTCCGATGCCCTCGATCTCCACCTCAACGACGTCTCCGTCCTTCAGCCATACCTGTTTTTCCGCAGGATATCCCATCATCACGCCGGCCGGGGTACCGGTGAGGATGCAGTCACCCGGGAAGAGCGTCATATACTGAGAAATATAAGAAACAAGCTCCGCCGGAGAGAAGATCATCATGCAGGTGTTGGAGCACTGACGCTCCTCACCGTTGACCAGGCAGCGGATGCGCAGATTCCTTGCATCAATGTCTTCCTTGGGCACGATCACAGGGCCTAAGGGACATCCGCCGTCAAAGCACTTGCCGAGCAGCCACTGGCTCTGGCGCTTCTGTACCTCACGGACGGAGAAATCCATGCCGCCGGTGTAGCCAAAGATGCAGTTCTCCGCCTCCTCGACAGAGACGTCAAAGCACTCGCGGCCGATGACCACGCAGAGCTCCGCCTCGTAGTCATACTTCTCTGCCGTTGCGGGCAGGAGAATATCACAGCCATGGGCGTTGAGGCAGTTTGGGAGCTTGGAGAAAACCTCCGGGGTCTTGGGAGGCTCGCCGCCCATCTCGGCGGCATGCTCGCGGTAATTCTTACCGATGCAAAGGATCTTTTCCGGCTCACAAAGGGAGGGTGCAAAGTGGATTGCTCCCACGATGGGTACAGCATCCGGACGGGCTGCCAGCGCGCGGATCTCCGGCAGCACCTCCGTCCAGATGACCTCGTCCGTGGTGGTGGGAATGTGCTCCTCCTCCATGGCGAGGGCGATCATGGTGGCGGTCAGGTCGACAAATCTGCCCTCACACTCCGCACCGAGACGAACCTCATCCTCCACGCAGAAATTAAACAGCTTGATCATTGTAATTTTCTCCTTTAACGGGTTAATTTTTCCAGAATAAAGCCGAGATAGCGGTCGGCAATATCAATATCCGTCAGCGAATAGAGCATCCTTGCTCCAACCACGTCCTCGATCTCGTTGAACACAGGCCGTCCGCCGTCATAGATAAAATCAATGCCGACAAGGCCGAAATCGAATTCCTCCGCGATCCGGCGGACATATTCGCGCTCCTCTGCCGTCAGTTCATGGCGCTCCGCCCGGCCTCCGAGGCAGAAATTGGAACGAAAATCCGCATCGGATATGCGAAGCATGGCTGCGACGGGCTCACGTCCCAGCACGTACACCCGAAGATCGCGTCCAAGGTCGGAAACGGGCCGCTGGAGGACACATTCATGCTCCGCAAGGGTCTCCGCCGCTCCGGCGTATTCCGCCGCGTCGCGGCAAAGAAACACGCACTGGCCGCCGTGCCCGTCCACAGGCTTCGCAACGCAGGGGATGTGCGGTGCCGCAGGCGGAAGCCCCGTTCCGTGCCAGTATTCCTCCGCCACAGGAACACCAAGGGACTTCACCGCACGGGAGGTAAGATATTTATTGTTGCAGATACGGCTGACACGGGAATTGTTGAAAACGGGAACGCCAAGGGATTCCAGTTTTTCCGTCAGCTCCGGGATCGGACGGCGGCAGATGACAAAATCCGGAAGCTCCGCATCCCGGCCGTTGATCTGCAGCCGGTCATCCCACCGCATATCCTCCGTAAGATACAGCAAAAGCCGCACGTCCCGCCGGGCAGCAGAGGAAAAATAACAATCGATATAGGCGCGGTTACGCTCCGCCTCAAAGGCATCGTAGATCAACCAACCGGTCATTTGGCCGCCTCCGTTTTCTCTCTGCAGTGCTGCAGGATGAGGGGCGCAAGGTCCACGCCGGTGGCGGCAAGGGTGGTGGCAAAATGCGGATTTGAATTGACCTCACAGATCATCGGCGCACCGTTGTCATCAAAAAGCACGTCCACCCCGGCAAAATCAAGCCCCAGCACCTCCACCGCACGGACAGCGAGCCTTTTTGCGCTTTCCGGAGGATCCGCCGGCGCAACGATACCGCCGAGGGTTGCATTGGATCGGAAATCTCCGTTCCGGCTGCGGCGTTCCATACAGGCTGCAACCTTTCCACCCACCACATTGATGCGCACATCCCGTCCCGCCGCCGCAGAAATAAACCGCTGCATGAGAAAGGGGCGATTGCCAAAGGTGGAAACGATCTGCTCCGCCTCCGATCGGCTGCGGGCAAGATGAACCTGCATGCCAAAAGACCCGAAAGCCTCCTTGATGACCATCGGCCAGCCAAGGATTTCCCCTGCACTCTGCAGAAAAGAAAGCTCCCGGATCCCCGCCGGATCATAGGTCATCGGCCCGTTGATGGCCGCAGGCATAGGAATATCTGCCGACGCGAGCATGAGCTGCGTGCGCCGCTTATCATCGCAGGCCTCCACCGCAGCCGCAGAATTGAACAGGCGCAGTCCCCGGGCCTCAAGGTTCCGCCCGAGGGGGATATCTTTATCCCAGAAGAGGGCAAAATCCGGCAGTTCTTCCCTGTTTCGGTCCGGAATGGGAAACAGAAGCTCTGCGTTGCCACACAAGGCTATGTCGATTCCGAGCTTCTCTCCTGCGACCGAAAGAAGCCGATAGATCTCTTCAAACTTTGCACTTTTCAAATAGGAATTGCAGATCAGCCAGGCTTTCATTCGGCATCCTTTCCTTTCAGGCAAATGTTGTCCCCCGTGTATAAAAAACACAGCCAGGTTTCCCGCACGGGCAGTCCGAAAATGCGCGCGAGGGCATCGGCGTACAGCTCCACCTGCCGGCGGTAGACTTCCGTTTTATCGCGAAGCCATGCCGCAAGATCGGTGCTTCCAAAGGGACGATCAGTCTTATAATCGATGACGATCAGCTCATTGTCCGTTCGGATGACCGCGTCGGCGACGCCCTGCATGAGGATATGCTCCCCCGTCTCGCCGCCCATGTCAAACACAGATTCCGCCGGGACAAGTACCGAGAATTTGAATTCCCGCAGCACCTCCGGAGCCGACCTGATGCGTTTACCAAGCTCCGATGCAAAGAAATCAGCGATTCGGACAGCTTCGATGGTCTCTGCTGCCGCAGCTTCGATAAACGCTCCCGCGACGAGTTTTTTGATTGCCTCGCGGATATCCGTTTCATCTGTCCGTGCAAAATCAAGCCGGGAAAGCAGCATATGGACCGCGGTACCGCGTTCCGCGCCGCTAATTTCCCTGCTATGCTTCAGGAAAGCCGGACATCCAAGGGCATCCGTGCGTTCGATCGGAGAATCCAGCTCCGTGTCCTTCTCTCTTCCCTTCAATTCTGTGACCGTGACCTTACCGGGTGCTGTCACAGCGGCGGGATGGGCATAGGCTGAAAAGGCCCTGCGCCGAAGCTCATCGGCAGAAACAGTAAATACTCCCGGCGATTCCGAATCTTCAGCGATCTCCGGATGCTCCGTCACGGCATTCTCGCCGCAGGTATTCCATACCAACCGGAAATGACCGGATACGGTCTCTGTCACTCTGCTTCCGAAATCCGCCAGCCCACCGTCACTTTCGGCAAGAACCGCGCTCCAAAGCCAGTCTCCCGCACCCGCGGCCTGCGAAAGCCGATATGCGCTGATACCCGCGGCTGCATAGTCAAGCCTCAGCCGTTCCATCCATTTGAAGGGCTTCGTCGTATGCGGCGGCGAGGTAAAAATGATCAGCTTTTCCCGCGGACGGGTCATGGCAACATAGAGCACGCGCAGCTCCTCCGCACGGTCCTCCCGCTGGGTACGCAGCTCAATCGCATCGCGGGGCAGTGTGGAAAAGGTCAGCCTTCGGCGGATATCCTTCCGTCGGGCACCAATGCCAAGCTCCCGGTGCCGCAATACAGGTGATTTGCGGCTGTCCTCGTTAAATGCCTTGCCGGCTGCCGCAAGTACGACCACCGGAAACTCCAGTCCCTTGGAACGATGGATCGTCATGATCGAAACCGCGTTTCCTCCGGTCTGCGGCTCCCTTTTCTCCGCATGCTCCTTCATCAGATGCATGTATTCACAGAATTCGTGCACACCGCCCTCTCCGTCGGTTTCAAACACACGGGCGTGTCCCCAAAGCGTCATAAGATTCTCATGGCGCATTTCGCCCCCGCTCATCGCGCGGAACCCGTTTGCCAGGGAAAGCACATCATAGATTCGGCGCAGGATGCGGCTGGGGGAAAGCTCCCGTGACTCACGTCGAAGCCCCCGCAGCGTCTCCAGCGCGGAGGCACATTCCTTGTCCTCCCGCGCGGCAAGGCAGAGCGCATCATAAAAGGGACCCTTTTTCCTTTTTGACCGGATATATGCAAGCTTCTCCGCCGTCATGGCGATACCGGGACAGCGAAGATAGGAAAGCAGGGCGATATCCTCCATAGGATTGTGCAGCGCCTCAAGGCAGCCCAGCGCCGTGCGAACCTCCAGCGTCTCGCAGAAACCGTTGTCCTGTTCCACGCGGCAGGGGATCCCCGCTGCGTGAAGCTCCGCGGCGATGAGCGCGGCGCGTCCACCGTCAGCACGCAGAAGAATAACAATATCACCCGGTGCAAGGAACGATATGCTGCCATCCTTACGTTTGATGGGAAGCTTTTCTTCCAGCAGCTGGGTGATGCGGCGGGCAATGGCTCTCGGCTCCGACCATTCGCCGTCATCCGATTCTGTATCCACCATGTGCAGCTCGGACCGGAAGCGGTCATCTGCTACGTCGGGTCTTCCGCAGTAGAGTCGTTCCTCGCTTCCGTAGCTGATCTCGGAAAAAGCCGGTATGCAAATCTTTTCGAACACGGCATTGACCGAGTTCAGCACCTCCGCACGGGACCGGAAATTGCAGGAAAGGCTCTGTCTGCGTTCGCCACAGTCATCCGGAGCGGAAACCGGTGCAAAAGCACGGTATTTTTCGAGGAAAACGGTGGGGTCTGCCTGACGGAATCGGTAGATGCTCTGTTTTACGTCACCAACCATGAAGAGATTCTTTCGTTCCGAGGAAAGCGCACTAAAGATAGCATCCTGCAGCGGGTTGGTGTCCTGATATTCATCCACCATGATTTCCGCATACCGTCTGCCGATATCCAGTGCCGCCTCTGTGGGCGTGACCTCACCCGTCTCCCCATCGATGCGCTCCACAAGCAGGCGGCAGGCCTCCTGCTCAACATCGGTGAAATCCACAATGTTTTTTTCAAGCTTTTTCTCCCGGAAGCGGCGAGCATACGCAAGTGTAACCGAAAGAAGCCCCTCTGCCACCGGTCGTTGACCGGAGATACTCCCGCGAACGGTCTTTTCGTCCTCGGAGAGCTGCTTGGCCAGAAAATCTTTCAGGTTTTTCGCGTTTTCGCGGACGCGCTTGACCAGTTCTTTCTCCCCCGCATCGCCGCGAACGGAAGGCAGGCGGATAAACTCCAGCGCCGCAAGGGCATCCCGCGCCGCATCCCAGCCGAGCGCAGCTGCCTTCGCAACGTTCTCGACCATTGCGCGCTCATCCTGCAGCAGCGGCAAATATTTATCAAAGCCGTCCGATGCTTCCACCGAACGGATGGCACCGGCATAGGCAAGAGCGCTGTCCTCCGCAGCGGCGACAAGATGCCGGAGCACCTCCCTTCCCCACGGGGATTGTTCAACACATGCTGCCCCTATGCCGTACTGCTCAAGGGCTCGGCGCGCAGTTCCCTCAGGATCGGGTGCAGCCATGAGATCCCGGTAGCAGGAAAGGATCAGTTCTTCAATACCGCCGTTGTCTCTCGTATCAGAAAGCTGGTCGGCAAAGGCGAGAAACGCAGGGGATCCTTCCGCAAAAGCCGCCTCCAGCGTCTCCTCCATGGCTTTCTCCGCAAGAGCTGCGCATTCCGCCTCTCCGCCGATGCGCAGATTCGCCGGCAGACCGAGGGTTTGAAAATTCTCCCGGATGAGTCGGAAACAAAAGCTGTGTACCGTTCCGATGCTCGCCTGCAGAAGCATGGCAAGCTGCCGGGCAAGCCGACGGTCCTTTGGATCCGCGGCAAGCCGGCGGGATATCTCGTCCCGGATCTTGTCCTTCATGTCCGCTGCGGCGGCATTGGTAAAGGTCACAACAAGAAAACGTCCGATCTCCTCCGGCACGCTTTCATCCGTCAGCCGGGAAAGGATGCGCTGCACAAGGACCGCCGTCTTGCCGGATCCCGCTGCAGCGGAAACCAGAAGCTGACCTCCGTGATATGTAAATGCTGTTCGCTGATCATCTGTCCACGCAGGCAAAGCGGTCACTCTCCTTTCATGCCGGAAAAGAATTCCTTTTTATCTGTTTTTTCAAGATATCGCGGACTGCAATTCTCCCGCGCCTCATCAAAGCGGCATACCGCGGCAAAGGCACAATACCGGCAGGCGCGCTCATCCTTCTGCTTTTTAGCATAGGGGTTTGGCGTAACAATACCGGCCCGCAGTTCTGCCGTCATATCCCGCAGAAGCTTGTCCACATGGCGGCGAAGGGCCGCAAATTCCTCGGCTTCAAGGATGGAATCACTGTTTTTCGGCGTTCCATCCTTATTCATATCCACCGGGACAAAGCGGGCGCTCTCACCGGGAGCAACGTCCCGTTCCATGGCCTCAAGCACCGCCTCGTCGGAAAGCACAAGTCCGGTCGGGCGCTGCTTTTTATCCCGTTCCCGGGCATATTCTTCCTCGCTGAGACTGCGCTCCGCCGCGATCCCCTGCATGGAGGCACGGGAATAGAGCACGCCGGCAGGGAGCTCGCCCAAACGATCCGCCAGCACAAAGAGATACAGCAGCATCTGCACGGAGAGACCTGCACGGATATCGGTAAAATTCATTTCCTTTGTTCCGGATTTATAATCCACCACACGGAGATAACGCTTTCCCTCCCTCTCCCAGGTGTCCACACGGTCCACGCGGCCGGTGATGACAATCTCGTCGCCTCCAAAGCGGTAAACCACCGGGGCACCGCCCTCGGCAAGGTCAATTTCAAAGCCCGTGGGTTCAAAATCGGATACACGGAATTCCTCGTGCATCCGCTGCACGATCTCGCAGATATCGGCAATGACCCGATGGATAAAATAGATCATGCGGGCGCTCCGGGCCTCCTCGGGGATCCCCTCAGGACCGTCCAGAAACTCTGCCGCATGTCTGCGGGTCTTTTCGAGAAGGCTCTCGGCGTCTGCCTCGCGCCAACCGCCCTCGGCACGCACCTCGCGGGCCACATGCTCCAGCACATAATGGATCAATACACCCGATTCCGGCGGAGAAAACTTTGCGGCTGCCGGTTCGCGGGCACGCAGGCCCACCTCTGCGAAATAACGGAAGCGGCAGTTGGAATACTTCTCCATACGGCTTGCAGAAACATACATCCGCTCACCGTAGAGGGCATGGTTGAGCACCATGTCCGCCACAGGCATATCCGGTGCAAGATAGCGCCGCACACGCTCCATGCGGGCAGCAGCGTCCGCATCCTCCCGCAGGAGGGCGCGGGCGTTTTCCGCCAGTTCCCCTTCCCCGGCGGCAAGCTCCGCAAGACCGCGGGAACAGAAGGTCAGGGCATCCTCATTCCGTGCGCGGCGGCAGACCGCCCCGGGAAGCAGCGCACGGACACGCTCCGGCACATAGGACGGGCGCAGCGCATTGCCCGTTTCGTCCTTCTCGGGCACAAGGATATACAGCCGCTCCGAGGGAGCGGCAACGGTACTGTAAAGAATGAAGTCCTCCACCGCAGCAGCATCATAGCCATGAGGAGCCAGCTGAAGTCTGGCACCTGCAGCCGCAAGAGCCTCACGCTCGGCATCGCCGATAAGTCCGTCCGACCGGGGTGCCGCGGGAAGGATGCCGTCATTGGCACCGAGAATAAACACCGCCCGGGGAGCAGAAATGCGCATACGTCCCGCCTCTCCCACAGCCACGCTGTCCAGAGAGTCGGGAATGCTTCCGATGGAAACCGCACCCATCACAAGGCGCAGGGCATCGGCAAATTCACGGGCGGTATACCGCACCTCCGCACCGGCGTTGACCACCTGATCCAGGCTGTCGCAGAAAACGGCATACTGCTGCAAAAGCTCCTCCGCCTCGCGTACATCTCCCCTGCGGCGAAGCTCTGCCACCCGCCGCAGAAGATGCTTCTGCAGATTGATCTCTTCGGTGAACGCATACACAGCGGCACAGAGTTCCGGTGCCATACCGCCGCGCTGCAATGCCTTATGCAGCGCTATGTAGGGAGCCGCCGCCTTGCGGCGCATACAGTCGATGCGGCGTACGTGGCGGGCATCATCCTCCGACATAACAGCGCATAGTCCCTGAGGTGAGGCTGTCCACGGTTTTTCATCCGCCCATTTCCAACCGGGCATACGCCACGTACGCACATAGCTCTCCAGCATATCCAGCGCCTTTTCCGGAAAGCCGGAAAGAGCGCTGCGAAGTGCCAAGAGCATTGCGTCACTGTCCAGATTCTTGAGCACGGCCTCCAGCGCCGCATGCAAAAGCCGGTAAACACACCCGTCCGCCATGCGGTGGGTAGTGTCCGCAAAGCTCGGAATACCAAAATCCGCAAGGGTGCCCTCAAGCAGCGCTTCATAAGCCGCATGATCGCGGCTCATAACAGCAATCTCTCTGTAACGGTACCCCTCATCGGTGACCAGGCGACGGATCTCCGCCGCCACCGCAAGGCATTCACACCGGCGGTCGGGCGCATAAATCAGCTCAACTCCGGCACAGTCGCCGGCAAAGCTTTCCGCGCCGCGGCGGAAAAAATCCGATTCAAGGAAGGCTATAGCCGGCTTTCGGGCACGTTGATTTTCCGTCAGACGCACATATTCCACCGGGATTCCCCGGCGGCTGCAGTCACGCTCCATGCGGCGCACCGTCGCGTCCGGCCCCTCAAAGGGTGCCTCTCCCGAAGGCGCGGTGAGACACACCGTCAGCGTCTCCGCCTCTCCGGCCAGCTTGTAAAGGATCTCCCATTCCTGGGGTGTAAAGCCTGCAAAGCCATCCACATATATATGCCTCCCGGCAAACAGACGGCTTTCACATAATCTCTCCGCAGCAACAGTCAGTTCTGTTCTCGGATCGGCCGCACCTGCGGAGGTCAACGCAATGTAGGCTGTGTAGATAAGGGCAAGATCTGTGAGCTTTGCACGCATCATTCCTTCGGGAACAGTCCCGGCAGCCCGCGACAGTTCTTCCGGTGTCACGCAGTAGCGGATGAGCTCATCAATGGCGGAGGAAAGCCTCGGCAGAAAGTCTGTCCGCGCGGCAGCGGATGCATAGGCCCGCAGATCGGGAGCCGCCGTCTTAACCGCAGCTCGCATGACCAGCAGCCGTCCGCCATCGGACAGCATAGGGCGTGCCGCACCGCCGACTTCGGCAAAAACGCGGCGGGCCAGCCGCTTGAAGGAGAGCACCTCCACACATCTGGAGGCTGCATCTCCCGCCGCGGCGCCAAGCTCACGTTCTTTTTCGTGGGAATACTGCTCCGGCACAATGAGATATGCGCCCTCCAAGCCCTCTGCCGTGCGCCGGACAAGTTCATTCACAACAAAGGCAGTTTTTCCGCTGCCGCTGCGGCCAAGCACCATGCGGACCATGTTTCACGCTCACCTCCCAAAAATCTTCTCGTCAAGATCCGTCAGAATCTCCAGTATTTTAAACCGGAAACGGATCTCTTCATCATCTCCGGTCATCATCTCATATCCGTCCTGCGGAATTCCGGCATTCTCCGCCGTCTCCTGCAGGGCCGCCGCCGGTACAACACAAAGCGGCGGATACAGCACGCACCACCAATTGGAGCCTTTTCCCCGTCCGATGGTCACCGTCAGGGTCTCATACCTGCCCGCAGGCAGAGAAAAGCTTTCGTACTCCTTCTCCGGCAAATAGCGCATCCCGAAAGAAACCTGCACATTGCAGTCTGCCTCCAGTCCCCGCAGGGTTTCCTCCGCGAGCTGTCGGATCTCCGTAAGACTACCCTCCACGCGATCCCGCTCTGCCTGCAGGCTTTCCATGGGTTCGGAGAAGAATTCCGCGAGGATAGCATCCCGCACCGCATTCTTCAGCCGCAGATCCTCCTCCGACCCGGTATCCGCCACCACATGCAGGCGGATGAGAGAGCCGGAAAGCTGTGCCCCCTCTGCCGCCGCGGAGAAAACAGCGGAAACCAACAGACACAGGCATAAGACAAGCGTCCTGACAAACAGCTTCGTTTTCATAGTGCCACACCTCATTTTCTGATTCTGCACGAAGTATGGACGACTTTTTAACCTCTTATGCGGTAGGCTCCGTCAAAAATACCCGCAGTCCCGATGCGGCCAGCTTATCCGCGGCCTCAGCCGCTGTATTCTTATCCCGGAAAATGCCGTAGGACGCAGTTCCCGAACCGGACAGGCATGCCCCTTCTGCACCGAAGGCCCGCATGAGCCGCACGGGTTCCTCCGCTTCCGGGGCCGCGGAAAAGCAAGCTTTTGCAAGTCCGTTTCCAAGAGCAGCACAAATCCCGGCAAGATCACCGGCCTGCAGTGCCGCTGCCACGGCAGCCGTATCCTGCCGCAGAACGGGATCCTCGTCAAAGGCTGCAAACACCGCACGGGTCGATGCCCCCACCGGCGGCTTCGCAATGAGGATACTGCAATCCGTCATGGTCGGCAGGGGCTCCATGCGTTCACCGATACCGCGGCACAGGGCACATCCGCCCATCAGGGTAAAGGGCACATCCGCACCGACGCGCACCGCTGCCTGCAGCAGAAGCTCCGTCGGGATTTTGAATATCTCTCCCAATAAATGCAGCACGGCTCCGGCATCCGAAGATCCTCCGCCGAGCCCCGCCTCCGAGGGAATGCGCTTGTCGATATAGATCTCCGCACCCGTCTTTTGCCCGGCAACGGCGTTGAAGGCAAGCACCGCCTTGCCCGCGAGGTTTTTTTCATCCTCCGGCATGCCGGGGATACTGCTGCGGACTCGGATCTCTCCCGTGGGCAGCAGATTCATATATACGTCATCGCAAAGGGAGACGGTATGCATCACCGATTCCAGATCATGATAGCCGTCCGGACGGCGAAGGCCGACATCCAGGGAAAGATTGATCTTTGCCCGAGCCCTTGCACTGTATTCATAGCCTTCCATGCCGCCACGCTCCTTTGCATTTGCATATAACTCTACAGTATACAATTATACGTTTTTTCGCGTCCGCGGTCAACCCTTGCAAACCACTTACTTATATTGTATAATTGTTGTGTTGATGCTTTTGGAAAGGAGGACGGACATGCTCTTTAATTCCATCGGTTTTCTCATCTTTTTCCCCATCGTCGCCCTGCTGTATTTTCTTCTGCCGCATAAGTTCCGCTGGGTATTGCTTCTCGCGGCAAGCTGCTGGTTTTACATGGCCTTCGAGCCGAAGTATATCCTTCTCTGCACCTACATCATCGGGCTTGATTACTTCACGGGACTTCTTCTTGCCCGCAGCACGGGCAAAAAAAAGACGGCGATACTGATCGTTTCTCTGATCCTGTCCTTCCTGCCGCTGTTTTTCTATAAGTATTTCAACTTCTTCTCCGAAACGGCCTCCCGCCTCGGCACCTTCTTCGGCCTTTCCTACGGCCCCAAGGTGCTGGATCTTCTACTGCCCGTCGGCATCTCCTTTCTCACCTTCCAGAGCTTTGGCTATTGCTTTGACGTTTACCGCGGCGGTCAGGCACCCGAGCGCCGCCCCCATATCTTTGCCCTTTTCGTCATGTTCTTCCCCCAGCTGGTGGCAGGTCCCATCGAACGCTCCGCAAATCTTCTTGCGCAGTTTGACAAGGTGCACCGCTTTGACGGCGAAAACCTCACCGTCGGATTGCGGCACATGCTTTGGGGCATGTTCAAAAAGATGGTGGTGGCCGATCAGCTGGCATTGGTCGTCAACACGGTTTACAACAATCCCGCGGCTCACGGCGGCGGGGCGTACCTGCTCGCCACCGTATTCTTTGCCTTCCAGATCTACTGCGATTTCTCCGGCTATTCCGATATCGCCATCGGTGCAGCGCGTATTCTGGGTTTCCGCCTGATGGAAAACTTCCGCCGCCCCTATTTTTCCCTCTCCGTACCGGAATTCTGGCGGCGCTGGCACATTTCCCTCTCCACCTGGTTCCGGGATTACCTTTATTTCCCCATGGGCGGCAGCCGGTGCAAGCCCGCGCGGAGGGATCTGAACCTTCTCGTCACCTTCGGCGTATCCGGTCTCTGGCACGGTGCGGGTTTCACTTTTATACTCTGGGGACTTCTCAACGGTATCTATCAGGTCATCGGTCTGCACACAAAAAAACTGCGCGACCGGCTTTGGCAGTTTCTGCATCTTGACCGATTTACCGGGCTTCGCCGGGCGGCTGCCATGCTTTGCACCTTCGTGCTCATCTGTATCTCCTGGATCTTCTTCCGCGCAAACTCCATGAGCGATGCTTTGACCATCCTCCGCGGCATCTGCACAAACCCCCTCGACGGTCTTCTCTCCACCGGAAAGACCACCGAGATCCTCGTCGGTCTCTTTGCCATTGCGGTGCTTCTCTTTGCCGATATCTGCATCGACCGCGAAACACCCTTCCGCCGTGTCTTTACCCGCCGTCCCGCCATACGCTGGGCGGTATACCTGCTTTTATGCATTCTGATTCTCGGATTGGGGGTGAGTGCCAATGAATCGCAGTTCATCTACTTCCAGTTCTGATCGGCGTGCCCTTATAAAGCTCGTCGGCTTTCTCGCCCTGCTCCTTGCCGTCACCGTTGCCGGCTATTTCACCATCTCCGCGCTTCATCACCGGGAGCAGCAATCCTGGCGCGTGCAGGACAATATGGTGACCGATTTCTTCTCCCAGGAGAAAAACAGCCTCAACACCCTCTTTATCGGCTCCTCCCGCATGATGTGCTCCGTCATCCCTTCCGTGATGGAAGAGGAGCTTCCCGGCATGACCTGCTTCAATCTCGGCGCCTCCTCCCAGATGCCGGACACCACCTATCACCTGCTCTGCGCCGCGCTGGAGCGGCAGGATCCCGACTACGTGGTGATGGATATCTACTACGGCTTCGCCGCAAAGGAGCATGACCACACCCAGTCCACCCTCATTTTCAAGCCCATGCCCCTCTGCCGGCAGAAGATCCGGATGTTCTTCGACCTGTTTACCAAGGAGGAGCGGGAGCTTCTCCTAAAAACCTGGTTCAATCCCTTCTACCGCATGAAGAACGCCGGGATCTATAACCTGCAGCTCTCCCTTGGGCTGACCGAGGAGGCGGTGGATACCTCCGGCACCTATGAGGATCGGGGCTATTTCAGCCTCGGTGACCGGGTGGTGGACGTAGCTGAAATGACCACACAGCACACCGTAAAACCGGAAACCTACGAGGGACTCTCCGAAACCCAATGCGACTATATCCGCCGCATTGCAGAACTCTGTAAGGAGCGCGGCATCAAGCTTCTTTTCGTTTCCGCTCCCATGACACCCTCTTATATTCCTCTGAACCCCGTGCTTGACCGCGCCTCTGCCGACGTCAAAGCGCTGTGCGATTCTCTGGACGTTCCCTTCTGCGATCTTTCCGCCTCGGCAGAGGCCATCGGCCTTACCGATGCCCATTTTGCCGACCGCATCCATTTCAACCGAGCCGGCGCGGAGATCTACAGCAGATACTTTGCCGACTATCTCACGGATATCGGTTTTTACTCCATCGAGAAAGGAAACTGACTGCCATGCGCATCTACACCCTCGGCACCGGACACGGTGATTCCACCTTCTGCCGTTTCAAGTCCTCCACCGCCTACGAGACAACGGATGGAACGGTTTATCTTGTGGACTGCGGTGCACCCGCGGAGGCGCTGCTGCGCCGCAAGGGCATTCCTCTCCCCCGCCTTCGCGCCGCCTTCATCACACACATGCACGATGACCATGCCGGCGGATTATCCGCCCTTCTAAAGCAGATCATCAAGGGCTACAACTACTGCACGGAGACCTTCACCCTGCATCTGCCGGAGGAAGCCGCCATTGCGCCGCTGAAGGCGTGGATGCGGGCGGTGCACGAGGATGCCGACAACCCACTGCTCTGCTACCGTTCCTACGGTGCCGGCAAAGTCTATGAGGATGATAACCTCACGGTAACGGCTGTCTCCACCTGCCATCTGCGCACCCGCGGCCGCACGGAGGGCGATCCCTGCAGTTATGCGCTCATCCTTGATTTCAAAAAGGAAGGAAAGCGTATCCTGCATACCGGCGACCTGCGCGCTGATTTTTCCGACTATCCCGCCATTGCCCGGGAAGAGCATTTTGACCTCTGCCTGTGTGAGGCGACCCATTACCAGCCCGAAGCTGCTGTGGATGCCCTGCGTGCCTCGAGGTTTGACCGGCTGATCTTTATCCATGTGGCAGACCGCTGGCACAATGTGCCCGGCTTCCAGTGGCAGTACACCCGCGGAGAGGACAAATTTCTTGCCTCACTTGCGCCGCTTCCCTACCCCGCTGTTATCGCCCACGACGGGGATGAATTCCTGCTGTAAACGAAAATAAGAGACGGAGAAGCTTTTCTCCGTCTCTTGTTCCTTACGATACGGTAAGCGCCGCATACGCCCCGCCGGTGATGCGCAAAAGCTCGTCGGGTGCGCACACCAGCTGCAGCCCCCGCTTTCCGCCGGAAAAGGTAATAACATCAAAGAGCTGCGCCGTCTCCTCCACAAAGGTCGGGAAGCTCTTTTTCATGCCTATGGGCGAACATGCCCCGCGGATATAGCCGGTCACCTCCGTGAGACGGGCAAGGGGCAGCATCTGTACGGATTTCTCTCCCGCCGCCCGGGCGGCAGCCTTGAGATCCAGCTCCTCCGCCACGGGAATGACGAAAACCAGCGGAGACCTCGATGCGCCGAGGGCAACGAGGGTCTTGAAAACCTGCTCCTCCGGCCATCCGATCATTCCGGCAATGTGTACGCCATCCATAAATTCCGTACATTCGTATCTCAGCGCTTCAAAGGCAACGCCCTCGCGTTCCATGATGCGCATGGCATTGGTTTTCTCTTCCTTCATACTGCCATCCGCTCCCGTTTTCTGCGGTCGACCGCACGGATGATTATGAGGATGAGCGCAAGCACTGCAAAGGCTATAAGGAACCCCAGCGTCACAGGCCAGAGCACAGGGAAAAGCACCTGCGTCAGGCAGATGAGCACGCTTCCGTATATATGGGCACTCTCATACAGGCGAATACCGAGAAGCAGAAGCCCGGACAGGATAAACCCCGCCGCGGCCATATCCCGTAGCGCTTTGATGATATTCATAGGATAATCTCCTCGTCACAATGCATTGCTTATATTATACCTTTTCTACCTTCCTTTGTCAATTTCTCACCGCTTTGGTTTGACAGACGGGCAGATATTTGGTATAGTAGTTTTGTATATCCGGCATGTCTTTAAGGAGGTATTCTCCATGCTTTTTTATCAGCATATGCCCCATCCTGAGACCCTCGGTATGGGCTACGTCTTCCGTACCGACAGCGGAAAGCTCGTTGTCATTGA
This sequence comes from Clostridia bacterium, assembly GCA_017414715.1. Taxonomy (GTDB): domain Bacteria; phylum Bacillota; class Clostridia; order Oscillospirales; family QAMX01; genus RGIG1911. The sequence continues at coordinate 11,300 of JAFQKV010000067.1, read as the reverse complement.
CGGCGGTCTGGATGCCTACAGTCACGATACCGAAGGCAGTCTTTTCCCCGCACTGCAGCGTCTTTCCGGCTCTCCCCGTCCCCATGTGGATCTCTGGATCTTTACCCATATCCATTCCGACCATGTGGGTGAATTCTGCCGCATGGCAGAGAACCACAACGGCGAATTTACCGTCGGCAAATTCGCATTTCACTTCCCCTCGGAGGCCTTTCTGAAGAAGCACAGCGTTGCCAAGGATTTGAGCTGGTATCGCCGCTTCCGCAAGGCTTACTGCACCTTTCATCGGGATCCGACCGCCTATGACCGTCACCTCAAGGTCTGCCGCGGCGACCGTTTTGATGTGGACGGGATCTCTGTGGAGATCCTCCGTGTTCCCACGGAAAACATTACCGCAAACGCACTGAACAACACCTCCATTGTTTTCCGCCTCACAGCGGCGGGGCAGACGTGGCTATTCCTCGGTGACCTTGGTATTGAGGGCGGCAATGAGCTGGTTTCCTATTACGGAGACCGGTTAAAGTGTGATATCTGCCAGATGGCACACCACGGCCAAAAAGGTGTCGGCGACAATGTTTATGCTCACGCCGCCCCCGGCATCTGTATTTTCTCCTCCGCCACCTGGTGCTGGAATAATACCGAGCCCGAGCGCATCCTGCACACCCGCTCGCTGCCGGAGATCAGGGCAGCCCAGCACATCGTGGCATGCCACACCGGTAATGCCGAGTGGGATCTTCCCCTTTGCAATATAGAAGAAAGGCGGTAAGAGAAATATGAAGCTGCACATTCTCTCCCCCCATCCCGACGTGCTCACCATGGGCTTTGTCTTTGTCACCGACAGCGGCAAGACCCTTGTCATCGACGGCGGTCTTGACGACATTGTCGGCTGCGCACCCGAGTACGAGGGGTATCTCTTCAAGGAGCTCCAGCGCATCACCGGCAAGGGCCGTCCTTATGTGGATGCCTGGATCTTTACCCATATTCATTCCGACCACGTAGGCGAATTCTGCCGCATGGTGGAGAACTTCAACAGCGAATTCGGCGTGCGGAATTTCTATTTCAATTTCCCCTCCGAGGATTTTGCCGAACGTCATTTCAATTGCATCGACAAGAGCTGGTACCGCCGCTTCCGCGATGCCTACAACCGTTTTTTCTACGATGACATGGCCTTTGCCCGCCACGTGCCCGTCTGCATCGGCGACCGCTTTGAGCTGGACGGCATCGAGGCAGAATTCCTTCGCGTACCGAATGAGAACATTATCCCCAATCCCGTCAACAACACCTCCATCGTCTTCCGCCTGACCGCCGCCGGGCAGACTTGGCTCTTCCTTGGCGATCTCGGTGTCGAGGGCGGAAATGAGCTTGCGGCCATGTACGGAGATCGGCTGAAATGTGATATCTGCCAGATGGCCCATCACGGGCAGGCCGGTGTCGATGAAAGCGTGTATACCCTTGCCGCTCCGGACTTCTGCATCTTCACAGCGCCCAAATGGTGCTGGGAAAATCTCGGCCGCGGCGGCCCCGGAACGGGTCCCTTCCGTTGCGGGGAAACCCTTGCGATGCCCGCGGTTGCCCGGGCCCGGCGTACCGTTGTGTTCATGGAAGGCACCCGTGAGTTCAACCTTCCCCTGCAGTACTGATGGCTCATACTATGCCCGGGATCTCTTATCCCGACTGCTCCATGTATGCGCTGGTACAGCAGGCAGCAGAAAAGTATCCCGAAACGGCGGCATGGGAATTCGAGGGAAACCGGGTGAGCTACCGCCGTTTTATGCAGCGCATTGATGCAGCGGCAAGGGCGTTGCTTGCCCTCGGTCTTCGCTCCGGTGACCGGGTGATGCTTGCGCTGCCCAACTGCCCGCAGGCCGCTGAGCTTTTCTACGCCGCCGACCGCATCGGTGCCGTGGCCAACATGGTGCATCCCCTATCCTCCGCCGGAGAATTCCGCCGATACGCCGCGCTTTCCGGCAGCCGTATTGCCGTGACGCTGGACAGCTTCGCACCCAGGCTCTGTGCCGCCTGTCCGGACATCACCGTGGTCACCACCCGTATCAGCGATGCGCTGCCCCTCTTACTGCGTCCCTTTTACAGAATCTTACAGGAAACGAAATACCGCCGCCGCACAAAGAAGCTTTTTGTCATACATTGGAAGCATTTTCTTCACGGCGGCAGGGGCATTGCTCTCCCTCCCCTGCGGGAACACGGAGATGCTCCCGCCGTTATCCTGTACAGCGGAGGAACGACGGGTATAACCAAGGCGATCCTGCATTCCGCCAGTGCCTTCAATGCCGCCGGTCTGCAGACCATGGCAGCCAACGACTTTGACCATGCGCGCGGACACCGGATGATCGCCGTTCTGCCCAATTTCCACGGCTTCGGTCTCGGAATCGGCTTTCACGCCGCCTTTATCCACGGCTGCACGGTCATGCTGCTGCCCCGCTTCTCATCCACAGCACTTATGCGGCTTTTGCACCGCTCACCCAGCTATATCACCGGCGTTCCCACCATGTTTGAGGCACTTCTTCGGGCTCCGGTACGTCGGGGTCCAAATCTTGCCTCTCTTCGCGGCGTTTATTCCGGCGGTGACAGCCTCCCCTCCGATCTGAAAGCCCGGTTTGACGCATTTCTGGCAGCCCACGGCGCATCCGTCGAGCTTCGTGAGGGCTACGGTGCCACGGAATGTGTGGCCGCCTGCTGCCTCTCGCCCGTTGGCAAAGCGCGCCCCGGCTCTATCGGGATCCCCTTCCCCGATATGCGTATCCGGGTCTGCACTCCCGGCACGGAGGATCCCCTCCCGCCGGGCGAGGACGGCGAGCTTTGCATTTCAGGCCCCACCGTAATGCTTGGCTATCTCAACGATCCGGAGGAAACCGCACAGACCCTGCATAAGGACGATGACGGTACCGTCTGGCTCCATACCGGCGATATCGGGCGCATGGATGCCGACGGATTTTTCTACTTCCGCGGACGTTTAAGGCGTATGATCGTCACCTCCGGTTACAACGTCTACCCCCGGGAGCTTGAGCATATTCTCGCCGCACATCCGAAGGTCTCCGCCGTCTGCACCGTAGGCGTTCCCGACCCTTACCGCATCCGGCGCATCCGCGCCTGCATCGTTCCGACCGACGGCGTACGCCCCGGACCGGAGCTTGAAGCGGAGATCGCCGCCTATGCGGCGGAGAATATCGCCCGCTATGCCCTGCCCCGGGAATATGTATTTCTCCCGGAGCTTCCCCGCACCAGGCTTGGAAAAATCGATTACAGAAAGCTGGAAGCATAAAAAATGAGACATTCATCCGAATGTCTCATTTTTCTTATTTTCCGTATTTTTCCATGTCCTTCTGGCGGATCTCCGTACGACGGATCTTACCGGAGAAGGTTTTGGGCAGCTCGTCCCAGAACTCCACCACGCGGGGGTATTTATAAGGAGCGGTATTTTTCTTAACGTAGTTCTGCAGCTCCTTGACCAGCTCGTCTGAAGGCTTGTAGCCCTTCTGCAGGACAATGGTCGCCTTGACGCAGAAGCCTCGCACCGGGTCAGGAATGCCGGTAACGGCAACCTCAAGCACCGCCGGATGCTCCAGCAGAACGCTCTCGACCTCAAAGGGGCCGATGCGGTAGCCGGAGGACTTGATAACATCGTCGTTTCGTCCCACGTAGTGGTACAGTCCGCGCTCATCGCGGAAGGCGGTATCACCGGTATGGTAGAAACCGTCATGCCACGCCTCTTCTGTTGCCTCATCGTTGAGGTAATAGCAGGTCAGGAGGCCGCGGGGACGCTCCTCTCTGGAGGGGGCACGCACGCAGATCTCACCCGTCACACCGGGGGCACATTCGTTGCCGTCCTCATCAAGGATGCGTACGTCCCAGCCGGGAGCAGGAAGTCCCATAGAGCCCGGGCAGGGTTTCATCCAGGGATAGACCGTGCAGAGCATGACTGCCGTCTCGCTCTGGCCGAAGCCCTCGTGGATCTCAAGACCGGTGTATTCCTTCCACTGGTTGAAGATCTCGGGGTTCAGCGCCTCACCCGCCGTACAGCAATGGGTGACGGAGGACAGATCGTACTTGGAAACGTCATTCTGCAGGATCATCCGGTACATCGTCGGCGGAACGCAGAAGGTGGTGATCTTATACTTTTCGATAAGCATCAGGATATTCTTTCCGTCAAACTTTCAAAATCATAGGCAAAGATAGCACTTTCGCCGAACCACTGACCGTAGAGTTTGCCCCAAAAGGCTTTCTGCCAGCCGGTGTCGGAAATGGTGAAATGCAGACCGCCGTCCACCACGCGGTGCCAGAACACACCAGTCATGATATGGCCGAGGGGATAGGTAAAATCATGGGCGATCATCTTCGGATATCCCGTGGTACCCGATGAGAAGCACATCATCATGATGTCATCTGCACGGGTGGCCGCATCGCCGGTGGGGCGTGTCCATTCGTCGCTCGCCGCACGGATACCGGCCTCGATATTCAGCCATCCGCCGCCAACCGGTTCCTTGTCGCCAACGACAAACCTGTACTTCACGGTCTCGTAGGCATCCAGACCGGCATCAAACTGCTCGGTGCAGTCTCCGTCACCGGTGATGATCGCAGCGGTCAGCCGACCGGCATTGGCGCGGTAGACATAGTCCTTGCGGGTCAGCATCTTGGATGCCGGAACCGCAACAGCACCGATCTTGTGCAGTCCCATGAGCACCGGCCAGAACAGCCAGGAACACTTCATAACGAGCAGCACAAAATCGCCCTTACGCAGGCCAACCTCGGTGAAGTAATTCGCCGCTTTATTGGAAAGCAGGGAAATATCACGGAAGGTAAAGCGCTTTTCCTCAAAGTCCCGGGAGACCCAAACAAGGGCCTCCTTATCGGGCTTTTCGGCAGCAAGGACATCGATGACATCGTAGGCAAAGTTAAAGTTTTCCGGCCATGTCAGTTTGAAATTCTTCTGTGCATCCGCAAGAGAGGTAAAATCATCCCGATGACAGCCGGTATAGGTCTCGTAAATGGGCATTTCGTCAATCCGCCTGTTTTATTTCAGTACAACGGCAATAAACTGTGCCGGGGTATCGTCGCTCGTTTCCGCGCCTGCACGCAGCTGCATGCAATGCGGAATGGAGGAGTCAAAGTACACGCTGTCACCGGCATCCAGCTCGTAGGAAACGGAGCCGATGTAGAAAACCATCTGTCCGGAGAGAACGTAGTTGAATTCCTGACCGTCATGTGCGTGCAGCGTGGGGACACCGCCGTTGACGACGGTGATCAGGAAGGGCTCAGCCTTCTTATCACGGAACGTAAAGGCAAGATGTCTGTAATCATAATCGTGATTGCGGCGCACCATGAAGCCTTTGCCCGATTTTACAACAGTGCAGGTGGAAAGCTTGGGGGAATCGCCGCCCATCAGGTCAAAAACATCAACGCCGAGGATGGCCGCGGCATTGCAAAGGAAGCTGATGGAAAAGTCGGTATTTCCCGCCTCGTAATCGCGGTATTCCTCCGGAGTGACGCCAAGCTGTGCCGCCATCTTCTCTACGCTGATCTCATTGATCTCGCGAAGATCGGTCAGGCGATCGCCGATTTCCTTAAATTGTGCATTCACGGCGGAGTTCTCCTTTATCAGTCGTTATAGTTGTAGCCGAGATCCAGCGCCTTGAGGTTCTTCTCAAGGAGTCCGGGCTTCTTACCGGCCACCATCTTCTCCACCGTGCGAAGTACCTCGTCATAGGAGACGACCTCGCTGTTGCGGACAAGATATCCCAGCATGATCATGTTGGCAAAGCCGGTAAGGCCGTTGTCGGAGGCCATCTGGGTAGCGGGCATGTAGAAATTCTCTGTATCCACGCGCTCGACCTTACGGTCGATAAGGGAGGAATCCACGAAGATCTTTGCGCCGGGACCGGCGCGGCTTTCAAACTTGTCCAGAGAGGGCAGGTTCAGGGCAACAAGGATCTCGGGATCGGTAACGATGGGGGAACCGACGGCCTCATCGCTGATGATAACGCTGCAGTTGGAGGTGCCGCCGCGAACCTCGGGACCGTAGGAGGACAGATAGCTGACCTCGCGACCCTCGTTGAGGCCGACCATAGCCAGGAACTTTCCGCAGAACTGGACACCCTGACCGCCGAAGCCGGCGATGAGAAGCTGACTTGTCTTGCTCATTTCGCTGCCTCCTCTGCGTACTTATCCTTATATACTCCCAGCGGGTAGTAGGGGATCATCTCGTTTGCAACGCGCTCCAGTGCCTTCTCCGGGGTCATGCTCCAGTAGGTGGGGCAGGCGGAGAGCACCTCGACCAGGGAGAAGCCCTTGCCGTCGATCTGGTTCTGGAAGGCCTTCTTGATCGCCTTCTTCGCAGCCATCAGGTTCTTGACGTTGTTGACGGCCACGCGCTCAAGATAGGCGGCACCGTCTACCTGGGAGAGCATCTCACAGACCTTGACGGGATAGCCGACGGTGTTCACGTCGCGGCCGTAGGGGGAGGTCTGGGTCACCTGGCCGGGGAGGCTGGTGGGGGCCATCTGGCCGCCGGTCATGCCGTAAATGGCGTTGTTGACAAAGATGACGGTGATATTCTCGCCGCGGGCGGCGGAATGGACGGTCTCAGCAGTACCGATGGCAGCCAGATCGCCGTCACCCTGATAGGTAAATACGATCTTGGAGGGATCGGCACGCTTGACGCCGGTGGCAACGGCGGGGGCACGGCCGTGGGCGGCCTGCACCATATCGCAGTTGAAGTAATTGTAGGAAAAGACAGAGCAGCCGACGGAGGCAATACCGATGGTTTTGGCCTGAATGCCGAGCTCATCAATGCACTCGGCAACGAGACGGTGAATGATACCGTGGTTGCAGCCGGGGCAGTAGTGGAAAGGCGTATCGGTCAGCGCCTTGGTTTTTTCAAAAACGACCATTGTGAATTAACCTCCGATCTTTGCGGCCTCGTCGATCTTGGCGAGCACCTCGGCGGGTGTGGGGATCATACCGCCGGTACGGTTGCAGAGCAGCACGGGACGGCGGCAGCGGGTCGCAAGCTCAATATCCTCAATCATCTGGCCCATGGAAAGCTCCACGGAGATGAATGCCTTCGCCTTGTCGGCGGCGGCGGAAAGTACCTTCTTGGGGAAGGGCCACAGGGTGATGGGCCGGATGAGACCGACCTTCAGGCCCTTTGCGCGGGCGGCCTTGATGGCATTGCGGCAGACGCGGGCAGCAACACCGTAGGCAACGAGGATGATATCCGCATCATCGGTCATGTACTCCTCGGCCATCTGTTCCTCGGCCTCGATCTTCGCATAGCGCTCATAGAGCTAGAAGACGAGCTTTTCAAGATCCTCCGGCTGGATGAAGTGGGAGTTGACAACATTTCTCGGACGGCTTCCGTCATAACCGGTGACAGCCCAGGGCTTCTCCACGGGGGCGGAAGTATTCTCTGTAAGGGTGACGGGCTCCATCATCTGTCCAATGGTGCCGTCGGCCAGCAGCATGGCGGGCATGCGGTACTTGTCCGCGAGGTCAAAGCTCTTGCCGACAAGATCGATCATCTCCTGCACGGTGGCGGGAGCGGTGACGATCATGTGGAAATCGCCGTGGCCGGCGCCGCGGGTTGCATGGAAATAGTCAGCCTGACCGGGCTGGATGCCGCCGAGGCCGGGGCCGCCGCGCTGAACGTTAACGATGAGGGCAGGCAGGTCACAGCCGGCGAGGTAGGACAGGCCCTCGCTCTTCAGGGCAACTCCGGGGCTGGAGCTGGAGGTCATCACGCGCTTGCCGGCAGCGGCAGCACCGATGACCATGTTGATGGCCGCGATCTCACTCTCGGCCTGAAGAAAGACACCGCCGATCTTGGGCATCTTCTTCGCCATATATTCCGCAACCTCAGTCTGCGGTGTGATGGGGTAACCGAAGTAATGACGGCAGCCGGCCAGGATCGCCGCTTCCGCCAGAGCTTCGTTACCCTTCATGAGTACTTTATCAGCCATGGGTTTTTCTCCTTTCTTATCGCTCTACGCGGATGACGCAGTCGGGGCACATGCGGGCGCAGGAGGCGCAGCCGATGCAGGAATCCATGTCCGTCACCTCGGCGGGATGGTAGCCCTTGGCGTTGATCTTATCCGCAAGCTTGACAATGCCCTTGGGGCAGGCGCCGACACAAAGTCCGCAGCCCTTGCAGGCATCAGAATTAAACGTAACTTTTGCCATATTTTTTCATCCTTTCGGAGTATTTCTCTTACCAGATCTGCAGGTTTGCAAGCTTCATAGGTAGCAGGTTCCCGATTTTATCCGTAAGCTCGGGGGCGATGTCCTCCCAGACGGCGGTCATTTTCAACGGAAGACCCGTGAGGCGGGCACAATCCTCCGCAAACCGCACGGAATCCAGCACCGTCTCCGCCGTGGTTGCAACACCGAGATTTGAGTTGTTTACGATGGCGGTAAAGGGGATCTTTGCCGCCGCTTCGATCTCAAGCTTCATTTGGAGCACGTCCTCCGCCGTACGGGTCATGGGCCGGTAGCAGTTGATGACAAGAAACATCTCGTAATCTCCCTCCGACACCACCTGCTCCGCGAAGCGGCCGAGGGCACGGGCACCCTGATCATCTCCGCCGACATCCGCCACGAAATAGGAAGCTCGGTCATCGGTCATGGCATAGGCTTCTGCGGGAATGACGGGGACATCAACATTTGTGTTTGCAAATTCCGAGGAGATGACCTCCACGCCGGCGGCACGAAGTCCTTCTTCGCTGTCCTTGGATCGGAAATAAGGGTTAACGATATCCAGATCCGCCAGTCGGACCGGATACCCCTCCCCTGCGAGCTTCAGGGCATAATTGACGGCAATGTTGCTCTTGCCGCTGCCGTAATGCCCGGCAAAAAGGGTAACGCGTCTGGGTCCCATCGTTTAGTCAAGCACCAGAGCCCAGCCGAAGGGATCCTCGGCAGTGCCGTTCTGGATGCCGGTGACGGTGTCATAGAGCTTCTGGCTGACAGGGCCGATTCCGCCGTCGCCGATGGTCATCACGTCGTCCATGTAGCGCAGCTTGCCGACGGGAGAGATGACCGCCGCGGTGCCGGAGCCGAAGACTTCCTCGAGTTTGCCGTTCTTCTGTGCCTCGATGAGCTCATCCACAGAGACCTTTCTCTCCTCCACCGTCATGCCCCAGCTCTTGCAGAGGTGGATGACGGAGTCACGGGTGATACCGGGCAGGATGGAGCCGTTGAGCATGGGTGTGACGATCTTGCCGTCGATCTTGAAGAAGATGTTCATGGCACCGACTTCTTCGATGTACTTGCGCTCCACACCGTCCAGCCACAGGACCTGGGAATAGCCGCCGTCGTGGGCCTTGACCTGAGCGGCGAGGGATGCCGCATAGTTGCCGCCGGTCTTGGCTAAGCCGATACCGCCGCGAACGGCGCGGACGTATTCATCCTCGATCCAGATTCCTACGGGAGCAAGACCGCTGGCGTAGTAGGCACCGGAGGGAGAGAGAATGATGCAGAACAGATAGGTCTTGGAGGGCGCAACACCGAGGAAATCGTCGGTGGCGATAATAAAGGGACGGATGTAGAGGGAGGTGCCGGGGGCGGTGGGGATCCAGTCCTCATCCACCTTGACAACGGCGCTGACAGCCTGCACAAAATCCTCCTCGGGAAGCTCGGGAATACAGAGGCGCTCGTTGGTGGCATTGGTGCGGCGGGCATTCATAATAGGACGGAAGAGACGGGTCTTGCCGTCCTTGCCGCGGTAGGCCTTCAGGCCCTCGAACATCTCCTGACCGTAGTGGAAAACCATGGAAGCGGGAGACAGGGAGAAATTCTCATAGGGAACGATGCGGGCATCGTGCCAACCCTGACCCTCGGTGTAGTTCATAAGGAACATGTGGTCGGTAAATACCTTGCCGAAACCCAGCTTGGACTCGTCCGCCGGACGGGCCTTGGGTGCAGTGGTTTTTGTGATCTTGATATCCAGCATATTAACTCCTTTTGCGGTATTTTCCGCAAGCCGTCCCTTGCGGCGGGCGGCGACCGAAATTGTAAACTGCTTAATCAATTAATTATATAACATTATTTGCGAAATGTCCAGCAAAATCACGCAGTTTCGATGCTGGCAGCCTTATGCAGACCAAGTTTTTCCACAGCCTGCTCACGCATCTTGTACTTGAGGATCTTTCCGGCGGCATTTTTGGGGAATGCGGTGACAAATTCCACGTACTTCGGCACCTTGATACGAGCCATGTGGGCGCGGACATAGTCCATCATCTCCTGCTCCGTCATGGTCTCGCCCTCCTTGAGGATGATGCAGGCCATGATGGCCTCGCCGTACTGCTCATCGGGCACACCGATGACCTGCACGTCGCTGACCTTCGGGTGGGTGTAGATGAATTCTTCAATTTCCTTGGGATAGATATTCTCACCGCCGCGGATGATCATATCCTTCAGGCGGCCGGTGATGCGGAAATTGCCGTCAGGGTTGCGGCAGGCGATATCGCCGGTGTGCAGCCAGCCGTCGGCATCGATGGCCTGGGCGGTTTCCACGGGCATCTTATAGTAGCCCTTCATCACGTTGTAGCCGCGGGCGACAAATTCGCCGTCCACGCCGTCGGGAACCTCTTCGCCGGTGTTGGGATCGATAATTTTGCACTCGATCTCCGGCAGTGCACGGCCAACGGTGGCGACACGCACCTCCAGGGGATCGTCTGTGGAGGACATGGTGCAGCCGGGGGATGCCTCCGTCTGGCCGTAGACGATGGTGATCTCCTTCATATTCATCTTGTTGACAACATCCTGCATGACGGAGATGGGACAGGGACTTCCCGCCATGATGCCGGTACGCATATAGGAGAAATCGGTCTTATCAAAGTCCTCATGCTCCAGCATGCCGATAAAATGTGTAGGAACGCCGTGGAAGGCGGTGATGCGCTCCTGATTGATGCAGGCAAGGGAGGACTTGGGATTGAAATAGGGCAGCGGACACATGGTGACGCCGTGGGTCATGGAGGCCGTCATGGCCAGCACCATACCGAAGCAGTGGAACATGGGCACATGGATCATCATGCGGTCGGCGGTGGAGAGATCCATACGGTCGCCGATGCACTTGCCGTCGTTGACGACGTTATAATGGGTGAGCATAACGCCCTTGGGGAAACCGGTGGTGCCGGAGGTGTACTGCATGTTGCACACATCATGGGGCGATACATTGGCCGCCAGACGCCATACCTCTTCCACAGGCACGCTGCTGCCGCGCTCGATGGCCTCATCCCAGGTAACGGCGCCGGGATGCTTGAAGCCCACGGTGATCACATTTCGCAGTAAGG
>JAFQKV010000066.1 GCA_017414715.1 Clostridia bacterium | reverse complement strand
GTATCCATCATGCCGGGCATCGAAGCACGGGCGCCCGAACGCACGGAAACGAGCAGCGGGTTTTCTTTGTCACCGAATTTTTTGCCGGTGATCTCTTCCATTTTCGCGATGTTCTCGAGGATCTCCGCTTTGATGGAGTCATCGATCTTGCGGCCGTCCTCGTAGTAACGGGTGCAAGCCTCGGTGGTGACGGTGAAGCCTTGGGGCACGGGCAGACCGATCGCGGTCATTTCCGCCAGGTTCGCGCCTTTGCCGCCGAGAAGCTCACGCATGGTCGCGTTGCCTTCAGAGAACAGGTACACATACTTAGTAGACATTTATATAGCCTCCTCTATAAGATTGACTGATGTTGGGACAGTGCGTCCGTCAAGGCGCACCGCGTCACGCTTCATTATAGCATAGGTTTTCTCAATTTCCAAGTATTTTTTTACGCATTTTAAAAAAAGACGGGAATTTTTCACAAATTGTCCGTTTTTCTTCAAATTTTGCTTGCCTTCACAGTCATTTTGTACCATAATAGAGGCAGACTTCAGAAAAAAGGATTGTCTTTTGTTATGATCTTTCGCAAAAAAGCCGCCGGCCCGATCGATTTTCTCATCGTCGGACTCGGCAATCCCGGGCGCCAATATGAAAATACGCGGCACAACGCGGGCTTTTTGAGCATCGATACGCTCGCCGACAAGCTCGGCGTCACCATCGACCGCGCACAGTTTCATGCGCTGACCGCCCGCGCCAAGATCGGCGACACGTCGGTGCTCCTCATGAAACCGCAAACGCTGATGAACTTAAGCGGTCTTGCCGTGCAGGAAGCGGCGATGTTTTACAAACTCGACCCGTCGCAGATCGTCGTCATCTCCGACGACATCAACCTCGCGCTCGGTAAGGTGCGTATTCGCAACAGCGGCAGTGACGGCGGACAAAAAGGCCTGCGCGATATCATCGCCTGCCTCGGCACGGACGCGTTCGCTCGCGTGCGCGTCGGCGTCGGCCAAAAGCCGCACCCCGACTACGACCTCGCCAAATGGGTGCTGTCGACGTTTTCGGCCGAGGACCGCAAGGTGCTCGACCCCGTGTTTAAGGACGCGGGCGACGCCGCCGCCCTCATCGCCCAAGGGGAGTTTACCCGCGCGATGAATACCTATTCCAAAAAATAAACCATCCCGCAAACGTTGCAAACAGGGTGGGTGCTCACGCACCCGCCCCAATCCGCGTTTGGTGCGGGTGCGTAAGTTGCCTCTTGCCTCCCTTGTGAAAGGGAGGTGGCACGGCGAAGCCGTGACGGAGGGACCGAAAGATGATGAATATCACAGTTTTGCCGCTTGGCCCTCTGCAGGCCAATTGTTATGTGGCAGCCGAAGGCGGCATCTGCGCCGTCATCGACCCCGGTGCACAGGGTGCGCGGCTGGTGGAGTGGCTGAAGGATAACCGTCTGACTCCCAAAGCGGTGCTGCTGACCCACGGACATTTCGACCATGTGGGCGCGGTGGAGGCTCTGGTGCGGGAGTATGGTGTGGATGTGTATCTCCATAAGGGCGATACCACCATGACCGGAGAACTGGCCAAAGGACTTTATTGGAACAAGACCTACGCCGAAGGCGATACGGTCGCCGTTGGTGATATGACCTTCACGGTGCTCCACACGCCGGGGCATACTCCCGGCTCCGTGTGCCTGCGGTCGGGAGATACCGTCTTTGCAGGAGACACGCTGTTTGCAGGCTCCTGCGGCCGTACTGACTTCCCCGGCGGCAGCTGGGAGCAGATGATGGCGTCTCTTGGACGGCTGTCAAAGCTGGAAGAAAACTGCACCGTCCTGCCCGGCCATGGCGGTGAGACCACCATCGCCCGTGAGCGGGCATACAACCCTTATATGAAAGAGGCTACCAAGGAATGAAGCTGTACCTGAAAGGCCATACAGAGCTCTACGCCGTGGAGCAACTGCAATTGCAGCTGTTCCCTGATGAGCCTACCGATACTGTCACCGAGCCCTTTGGAGAGGGAGACGGCGCGGTGTCCTCTCTGTCTGTGGGAGAGAAATGGATCACAGCGGCTGCCAAGGTCACATGGCAAGGGAAAACGGCAAGAGCCGTCCGCAGGATCACCCTTGCGGAGGGAGAGGATGTGCGTCTGCGCAGAAGGATCCTGCAGCAGGCGTATTTCCTTGCCGCCACTGAGGTCTTGGGCATCATGCCCCCATGGGGCGCTCTGTCCGGGGTGCGGCCAACCAAGCTCTCCACATGGCATATGCAGGAGGGCGGCACGGAGAAGAGCGCCGACCGGATGCTGCGGGATGTGTATTTCGTGAGCCCTGAGCGCCGCAGGCTCGCCATCGACTGCTCCCGCCACACCATCGAGGCGGCAGGACTTTTGCAGGAGAAAGATCTCTCCTTGTACATCGGCATCCCCTTCTGCCCCACGAGATGTGCATACTGCTCCTTCGTCAGCCAGTCCATCGAAAAATTCGGACATCACTTAGAGCCGTATCTGGATGCTCTGATCCGTGAGATCGCGCATACAGGAACGCTTTTGAAGGCTTCGGGCTATCGGATCCGCAGCCTTTATATGGGCGGCGGTACGCCCACCACCCTGAACGCGCGGCAGATGGAGCGGCTCTTGGCGGCAGTCAACGAGCATTTCGATCTGGGCCGCTGTCTGGAATTCACCGTGGAGGGCGGCAGACCTGATACGCTGGATCTCCACAAGCTGCAGGTCATCCGCGCCGGCGGCGCTGACCGCATGAGCATCAATCCTCAGACCATGTCGGACGAGGTCCTGCGCCGCATCGGCAGGAGCCATGATGTAAAGCAGATCTATGAAGCCTATGAGGCGGCACAAAAGGCCGGCTTCAAGGTCATCAATATGGATCTGATCGCAGGGCTGCCCGGGGATACGGCGGAAGGCTTTCTTTCCTCTGTCCGCAAGGTCATCGAATTGGATCCCGGCAATATCACGGTCCACACCCTTGCGCTGAAAAAGGCGGCGGCGC
>JAFQKV010000065.1 GCA_017414715.1 Clostridia bacterium | reverse complement strand
CTGTACAAGTATAAGTTCGGGAGGGCAAATTTATGCATTATTCCGTTTTTTGTCCGGGATGGCGGGCGTAATATTCCGCGAGACACCGTCCGGTATGGGATTCCGCACAGTATACGGAATCCTCCGGCGTGCCCGCGTAGATGAGTTCACCGCCGCCGTCTCCGCCCTCGGGGCCGAGGTCGATGATATGGTCGGCACATTTGATCATTTCCATATTGTGTTCAATGACCAGAATGGTATTTCCGCGGTCGCAGAGCTCATTGAGCACATCCAGCAGACGCTGCACGTCGGCAATATGCAGACCCGTGGTCGGCTCGTCCAGCACGTAAAGGGTACGGCCGGTGGACTGCCGGGAAAGCTCGGTGGCGAGCTTGACGCGCTGCGCCTCACCGCCGGAAAGGGTGGTGGATGGCTGACCGAGCTTGACATAGGAAAGACCCACACGGTCCAGGATCTCCAGCTTGCGCTTAAGCTTCGGCACCGCAGAGAAGAACTCCAGCGCCTCGGCAACCGTCATATCCAGCACCTGGGCGATATTTTTGTCCTTATATCGCACCTCCAGCGTCTCCCGGTTGTAGCGCTGACCGCCGCAGACATCGCAGGGAACGTAGACATCCGGCAGGAAGTGCATTTCGATTTTGAGCATACCGTCGCCGGCGCAGGCCTCGCAGCGGCCGCCCTTGATGTTGAAGGAGAAGCGTCCCGGTCCGTATCCCCGGGCCTTTGCCTCCCGCGTGGCGGCAAAAAGCTCACGGATATCGTTGAAAATGCCGGTATAGGTAGCCGGATTGGACCGGGGCGTGCGTCCGATGGGGGACTGATCGATGCTGATGATCTTATCCAGCGCTTCGATGCCCTCAATGCGGTCGTGCTTGCCCCAGGAACGGCGGGCACCGTTGAGCTCTGCCGAAAGCCGGCGGGTAAGGATCTCGTTGACCAGCGAGGATTTCCCCGATCCGGAAACACCCGTCACCGCAATAAACTTGCCTAAGGGGAATTCCACGTCGATGCCCTTGAGATTGTGCTCTGCGGCACCGCGAACGGTGAGAACGCAGCCGTTTCCCTCCCGCTTTTTTTCGGGGATGGGAATAAACTTCCGTCCGGAAAGATACTGGCCGGTGGGAGAATCGGGGCAGGCCATGATCTCCTCCGCCGTACCTGCCGCAACGATCTCTCCGCCCGAAAGACCCGCGCCGGGGCCCACGTCGATGATATGGTCGGCGGCAAACATGGTATCCTCGTCGTGCTCCACCACGATGAGGGTGTTTCCAAGATCGCAAAGCTCCCGCAAGGCGCGGAGCAGCCGCTCATTGTCCCGCTGATGCAGACCGATGCTCGGCTCGTCGAGAATGTAGAGCACGCCCACCAGCGAGGAACCGATCTGGGTAGCCAGCCGGATGCGCTGGCTCTCGCCGCCGGATAGGGTCGCCGCCGTACGGGAAAGGGTGAGGTAGGAAAGTCCCACGCTGCGCAGAAAATCCAGCCGTGCCAGGATCTCCTTACGGATCTTGTCCGCCACCACGGCATCCTTGCCGCAGAGCTTCAGTTCGCGGACGATCTCCAGAGCCTCCGCAACGCTCTTTTCGCAGAATTCCGCAATGGTCATCCCGCCCACCGTCACCGAAAGCGCCGCCGGGGAAAGGCGCCGGCCGCCGCAGGCCGAGCAGGGCACGCTGGTCATATACTGCTCCATCTGGGCACGCATCTCATCCGACTGCGTCTCGTTGTAGCGGCGCTTGAGATTGTTGACCACGCCCTCAAAGGCGGCGGTATAGACCGAGCTTGCGCGGGAATTCTGGTAGCTCATTCTGAGCTTCTCGCCCCCCGTTCCGAAAAGGAAGGGACGAAGCTGCTCCTCCGTCAGTTCGCGGACCGGCACGTCCAGCGGAACGCCGTAATGCTCGGCCACCGCATCAAAATACATTTTGCACATGCCCGTGCGATCAGCATAATTCCAGCCGCTGGCTACGATCGCACCCTCTGCGATCGTTTTGTCGCGGTCGGGGATAAAGAGCTCGGGGTCGATCTCCATCCGGAAGCCGAGACCGGAGCACTCCGGGCAGGCACCGGAGGGATTGTTGAAGGAGAAAAGCCGGGGCTCCAGCTCCGGAAGGCTCACGCCGCAGTCCTCACAGGCATAGTTCTGGGAAAAGAGCATGTCCTCCCCGTCCACGTGCACGATAACGAGACCGCCGGCGAGATTGGAGGCCGTTTCCACGGAATCTGCCAGCCGTCCGCGAACGTCGGGGCGCATAATGAGACGGTCTACGACGATCTCAATGGAATGCTTTTTATTTTTATCCAGCGGGATCTCTTCCGTCAGCTCGTACATATTGCCGTCCACCCGGGCACGGACGTAGCCTGCACGGGCGGCGGATTCAAACTGCTTTTTATATTCTCCCTTGCGGCCCCGCACGATGGGTGCCATCACGGTCATGCGGCTTCCCTCGGGAAGAGCCATCAGCTTGTCGAGGATCTGATCCACCGTCTGCCGTGCGATCTCCCTGCCGCACTTGGGACAATGGGGCGTGCCCGCCCGTGCCCAGAGAAGACGCAGATAATCATAGATCTCCGTTACTGTGCCAACCGTAGAGCGCGGATTCTTTGAAGTGGTCTTCTGGTCGATGGAAATGGCCGGGGAAAGCCCCTCAATGGAGTCCACCTCCGGCTTGTCCATCTGTCCAAGGAACATGCGGGCATAGGAGGACAGGGATTCCACATACCGCCGCTGGCCCTCGGCATAGATGGTATCAAAGGCCAGGGAGGATTTTCCCGAGCCGGAAAGGCCGGTGATGACCACCAGCTTGTCCCGGGGGATCTCCACGTCGATATTCTTTAAATTGTGCTGCCGCGCACCGCGGACAACGATATTCTCTCTCATTTTCTGCCTCTGCGTCTGCCCTTTCCGGGCTCTTTTCTGTCCTGCAGGCGGATGATGCGATCCCGCAGTTCCGCCGCATATTCAAACTCCAGGTTCTGTGCCGCCGTCTTCATCTCCGCCGTCAGGGCGGCGATGCGCTCGCGGCGCGCCTCCTCCGTCATGGGAGCCGCATCGGGATCCTGCTGCTCTTCGGCAGCCCCGATGGAGAGCACGTCCCGCACTTCCTTGATGATGGTCTTGGGCACGATGCCGTGGGCCTCGTTATACGCCCGCTGGATCTTGCGGCGGCGGTCGGTCTCCTCCACCGCGCCGCGGATGGAATCGGTCATGCGGTCGGCATAGAGAATAACCCGGCCTTCCGCATTTCGGGCCGCACGGCCGATGATCTGCACAAGGGAGGTTTCCGAACGGAGGAAGCCCTCCTGATCGGCATCCAGCACCGCAACGAGGGAAACCTCCGGTATATCCAGACCCTCGCGCAGAAGATTGATGCCGATGAGCACGTCAAATTTTCCAAGGCGCAGATCCCTGATAAGAGCCATGCGCTCCATATTATCCACCTGATGGTGCATATACCGCACCCGGATGCCGATCTGCTCCATATAGGCGGTAAGATCCTCCGCCATCTTTTTGGTCAGGGTGGTGACGAGCACACGCTCGCCCCTCTCCTCCCGCAGACGGATCTCGCCGATGAGGTCGTCCACTTGTCCCTCCACCGGGCGGATCTCCACCTCCGGATCAAGAAGCCCGGTGGGGCGGATGACCTGCTCCGCGATCTGCCCCGATCGGGTGGTCTCATACTCTGCGGGGGTGGCGGAAACGTAGATGACCTGATGGATGCGCTCCTCAAATTCCGTAAAGGTCAGGGGGCGGTTGTCCAGAGCGCTGGGAAGGCGGAAGCCGTAGCGCACAAGGTTTTCCTTGCGGGCGCGGTCGCCGGCGTACATGCCCCGTACCTGCGGCAGCGACACGTGGGACTCGTCCACGAACATCAGGAAATCCTTGGGGAAATAGTCCATCAGCGTCCAGGGAGGTGTGCCTGCGGCACGGCCGTCCAGTTGACGGGAATAGTTCTCGATGCCGCTGCAGTAGCCGATTTCCCGCATCATCTCCAGATCGTAGGTGGTGCGCTGGCGGATGCGCTCCGCCTCCAGATACATCCCGTTGTCGAGGAAATACTTTTCCCGCTCGATAAATTCCGCCTCGATGTTCTTCAGGGCGATCTCCATCTTGTCATCGGTGGTAATAAAGTGATTTGCAGGATAAATGGCGGCGTGGTTGAGAGTGCGGATGGGGCGGCCGGTCAGGGGATCCACCTCCGAGAGGCGGTCGATCTCATCTCCGAAGAATTCTACCCGGATGAGCCGGGATTCCGACCAGGAGGGCATGAGCTCCACCGTATCGCCACGCACGCGGAAGCGGTTGCGGCCGATGGCAACATCGTTGCGGTCAAAGCGGTTTGCCACCAGCCGCCGGATGAGGGTATCCCGCTCCATCTGCATGCCGGGGCGCAGGGAAATGACCAGCTTTCCGTAATCCACCGGGTCACCGAGACCGTAAATGCAGGAAACAGAAGCCACTACAATGACATCCCGCCGTTCAAAGAGGGCAGAGGTGGCCGAATGGCGCAGGCGGTCGATCTCCTCATTGGTGGAGGAATCCTTTTCGATATAGGTATCCGTGGAGGGAATATACGCCTCCGGCTGATAATAATCAAAGTAGGATACGAAATATTCCACAGCATTTTCCGGAAAAAACTCCCGGAATTCTGCACAAAGCTGGGCCGCCAGAGTCTTGTTGTGAGCCAGCACCAGCGTCGGACGGTTGTGACGGGCGATGATATTGGCCATGGTAAAGGTCTTGCCGGAGCCGGTAACGCCTAAGAGCGTCTGCTCCGAGATCCCGGCATCCAGTCCCCGGCAGAGGGCGTCAATAGCCTCAGGCTGATCGCCCGTCGGGGCAAATTTAGATGAAAGCTTGAAATCGCCCAAAGCGAAGCCCTCCTTTTTGCGAAAATTCGTTCTGTTTATTATAACACATTTCCCCGAAAAAAGATACGCACCGAAAGTATTTTCGGCGCGTATCTTTTTTCTTATTTCCGATTGAACCAGCGCAGGAAGTCGGAGAATTTGCCCTCGTAGAAGTAGCTTGCCTCCGTCTCCCCCACCACGCTCATGCCGAGATGACGGATAACACCGTCGGCCTTGGTGTTTTTCTTCTTGGTCTTTGTGCGGATGTATTTGAGGGTCTCGGGAAGCTCCGGCGCGATGAAGTTGAACAGCATCCAGAAAATATTGGATTTTCCCTGCCACTCCGGCTTGATCTGCATATCCTCAATGACCAGCGCCATGTCACGGATGTCGTAGAGGAAGAAGCCGATAAGCTCCGTATCCGAGCGGATGAGCACCATGCGGCGGCTGCGGCTTTTGAGGGATTCCGCCGCCTTTGCCGCCCAAAGCATCTTTCCCGCCTCCGTGCCCGCCTCATTTTCCACATAAACGGACATGTTTTCCGCCATAATGGCAAAGAGCTGATCGGTAAAACTGTCAAAGGCTTCCTTTTTCAGGGTCTCAAAATGGATCATTCGCGCTTCCTCCCCGTAGAATTTATTCCAGAACCAGGGTAAAGGGGCCGTCGTTACACAGCTCCACCTGCATATCCGCACCGAATTCGCCCGTCTCGGTATGGATGCCCGCCGCCCGCAGGCGGGCAACAAGATCCTCATAGAGGGCGTTTGCATGGACAGGATCGCCCGCGCCGACAAAGGAGGGACGGTTGCCCTTACGGCAGTCGGCACAGAGTGTGAACTGGGACACGGCAAGGATCTCCCCTCCCACATCCGCAAGGGACAGGTTGGTCTTTCCCGCCGCATCCTCAAAAATGCGCAGGTTTGCGATCTTTTTGGCCAGACGTTCGCATTCCGCCTGAGTATCCTCGGCAAAAACACCGATAAACAGCAGGAATCCGCGGCCGATGGCGCCGATGCGCTCCCCCTCCACGGTGACGGAGGCACTGCGGACCCGCTGCAAAACGATCTTCATATGGCAAAACCTCTTTTCTTCCCTTATATCATATCACTTTCGCTGTGAATTTGCAATTCTAAAGGGTCACGCCGTCCTTAAAAATCGCAAGATCGGTCTTGGGAAGCTCCTCGGAGAGCGTTTCCCGACCGGAGGCCACAGAAAGAATATATTCCGCAAAGGACTCTGCCATGCACTCCGGATCCGCACCCGAAAGAAGCGGGCCCGCATCAAAATCGATCCATCGGCGCTTTTTCTCATAAAGTGGCGTATTGCTGGAGATCTTGACGGTGGGCACCGGGCATCCGAAGGGCGTTCCCCGCCCCGTGGTGAACAGCACCATCTGCGCGCCGCCGGCCGCCAGGGCGCAGGATGCGACCAAATCGTTTCCCGGCGCATATAAAAGGGACAGACCGGGCCTGCGCACCGCATCGGCATAGGCGAGCACGTCCGCCACGGGGGCCGTGCCGCCCTTCTGGGTGCAGCCCAGCGCCTTTTCCTCCAGCGTGGTAATGCCTCCGGCCTTGTTGCCGGGGGATGGATTCTCATCCACCCCCTCGCCGTAGCGCATAAAATAGCTTTTGAAGCTGTTGATCATCTCCACGGTATCGCGGAAGGTCTCCGCATTACGGCAACGGGCCATGAGCAGATGCTCCGCGCCGAACATTTCCGGCACCTCCGTGAGGATAGCCGAGCCTCCGGCGGCGATAATGCGGTCGGAGAGTCGACCGAGCAGCGGATTTGCCGAGATACCGGAAAACCCATCCGAGCCGCCGCACTTCAGACCGATGACCAGGTCGGATGCGGCACAGGGCTCCCGCTTCGCACTCGCTGCATGGGCGCAAAGCCGCTCCATGATCGTTTCCGCCGCCAAGAGCTCGTCTTCCGTATCCTGACAGTTGAGAAAGGCCACCCGATCGGGATCCCATGCGCCGAGCTGCTCCTGCATCCCGGCGATATGGTTGTTTTCGCAGCCAAGGCCCAGCACCAGTACGGCACCGGCATTGGGATGGTTAATGAGCGCACAAAGAAAGCGGCGGGTCATTTCATGATCCTCCGAAAGCTGTGAGCAGCCGTAGGGATGGTTGTAGGCCACGATGCGCTCCACACTTCCCACCGCCATATGTGCACAGCGGCTTTCAACGGTGCGCGCAATTGCATTGACACAGCCGACGGTGGGAATGATCCACACCTCATTGCGGATGCCGACACGCCCGTCCTTCCGACGGTAGCCCATAAATCCGGGCATATCCGCTGCCGGAAGCTCCGTTGCGCGGGGCTGCCAGACGTATTCTCCCGGGCCGCCAAGACCGCTTTTCAGGTTGTGGGAATGAACGTGGGCACCCGCAGGAATATCCTCCGTTGCCCGACCAACGGACTCGCCGTATTTGATGACCGGATCCCCGGCTTTTATGGCACAGCGGGCAAACTTATGTCCTGCCGGGATATTTTCCGCAAGGCAAACCTCCGCCGCAGTCTCACCCGCGGTCAGATCCCGCAGAGCAACGGCGACATTGTCCTTCCCGCAAATCACATGGGCCGATTTCATTGTATACCCTCCAAAAACGCCCGCAGTGCAGCGCGGGCACCGTGGGCACGGATATCCGCAAGATAGTTTTCCGCAAGCTCGGCAAAGCCGGGATATTCTCCGAGATTTTCACCCCAGAATTCCTTTTTTTCAACAGCTCTGCGCACATATTCTGCAGTTGGCAGCCGACAATTCTCCGCAAAGAAAGCCAGCACCGCCGCATCGTCCCGAACGGTGTAGGCCCGTCCGTCGGCGGTCACCGCCTCACCATCCGCCGCCGCAGTATAGAAAGCAAGCAGCGCCGCAAAGGAAAAGACCAGCGCCGCAGGAACCGTCCCCGCCGCATAGGCATCTTTAAGGCTCGGCAGCACACGGGCACGCCATTTGGATACGGAATTGAGGGAAATAGCCAGCACACTGTGGCGCAGGAAGGGGTTTTCAAAGCGTTCAAACACCGCCCGGGCAAAGGCCTCCGCCTCCGCACGGGGCAGGGGAACATGGGGAACAATATCGTCAAAGACCGCATGCTCCATAAAGGCACGCATATCCTCATCCCGCAGGCAATCGCCCACCGTTTCGCAGCCAAGCAGCCACCCGAGCAGCACGCTTGATGTATGCGCGCCGTTCAGGGTTCGTACCTTGCGTTCCCGGTAAGGGGTCAGATCCCGGCAGAAAACCACCGGAAGCCCCGCCCTGTGCAAGGGGAACTCACCGGAGATATCCCGCTCACTTTCGATGACCCAAAGCGCAAAGGGCTCCGCCGCATCAAGAAGTGCATCCACATAGGGAATCAGCTCCTCCTCCGGCTTTCCGGTAACGATGCGGTCCACAAGGGTATTTGCAAAGACACAGGCCTCCCTGACCCACGCAATGAAATCTGCCGGATAACCCCAGGTCTCGGACAGCACAAGCACATATTCCCGCAGACGGGCACCGTTTTCTTCAATCAGTTCCGTCGGCAGAAAAATCAGGCCCTTATCCGCCGCCCCGGCAAAATGCCGCCAGCGCAGATAGAGGAATTTTGCCACTTTTCCGGGAAACGTGGCGGGAATACCGTCATCCCGGTCACAAGGATCCAGCGCAATGCCTGCCTCTGTGGTGTTGGAGATGCAGAAACGCAGCTCCGGCTCCTCTGCAAGGGCAGAAAAAGCCTCCGATGTCTCATGAGGAGAGATGCAGTCCCGCACACAGGTAATGACGCGGCGGCTATCCACGATTTTCCCCTCCGATTTTCCCCGGAGGGCAACGGTGTAGAGGCATTTCTGCCTTTGGAAGGCATTGGAGAGCTTGCCCGCTCTGGGTTTAAAAATGACAACGTCTCCATCAAAGGCACCTGTCTCGTTTGCCACGTCGATCATCCAGTCGGCAAAGGCCCGCAGGAAAACGCCCTCGCCAAACTGCAGCACCCGCAGCGGGCGCGTTCTTTTCTCCGTCACTGTCCCATCCTCCGAGAAATTACATCTTTAAGGAAATTATACACTTCGGATCTGCAATTTGCAATGCGTTTCTTTCCTCCGGCAGGCAAAGTATGTTATAATACAGAAAAACCGTTTGGGAGGTGTATGTATACATGCCAAAGGTACTGCTTTTGTGGACCGTCGGAGCCCTTTTTCTCCTCAATCTCGTCACCTATATCGTCTATGCTGCCGATAAGCGCAGAGCCCGCAAGCACCGCCGCCGCGTACCCGAAAAGACCCTTTTGCTGCTCGCTGCCTTTGGCGGCTCCGTGGGTGCGCTCATCGCCATGTACACCCTTCGTCACAAGACGCTGCACAAAAAATTCACCCTCGGCGTTCCCGCCATTCTCATTGCATGGATCGCCCTGGCCGTCTTCATCATTTATCGCGCCAAACTTGGCTTTTTCTCTTGACAAAACTCTCCCGAAAAGCTATGATTATTCCATAAAATACTTCCTGTAAAGGAGATTGAAAAATGGCTCAGATTTCCGGGCTCGATGCCTTTAAAAACGAAGCCGCCGTTGAAACTCGCAAGACCGGCCGCCGCATGCGTGTCGGTATCATCGGCTGCGGCTGGATCGCAGAATCCCATGCCGAAAGCTATCTGCGCATGGATGATGTGGATATCGTCGCCCTCGCCGATATCGTTCCCGGCAAGACCGAGGACTTTGCCAAGCGTATGGGTATTGAGGGTGCCCGTCACTATGACAGCGGCAACGCCCTGATCGACGGTGAAAAGGATCTGGACTGCGTCAGCGTCTGCACCTACAACCGTCAACATGCCCCCTGCACCATCTATGCGCTGGATCACGGTGTCAACGTACTGTTGGAGAAGCCCATGTGCGTCACGCTGGACGAGGCCGTTGAGATCTGCCGCGCCGAGAAGCGCAGCGGAAAGGTTCTGTCCATCGGCTTCCAGCCCCGCTTTGACAAGAACATGAAGATGGTCAAGAAGATCGTTGAGAGCGGCGAGCTCGGCGACGTGTATTACATTCAGACCGGCGGCGGCCGCCGCCGCGGTATCCCCACCCCCTTCGGCACCACCTTCATTGAGAACGAGACCGCCGGTCTCGGCGCACTGGCTGACATCGGCTGCTACTCTCTGGATATGGTCCTCAATGCCGTCGGCTATCCCAAGCCTCTGACCGTTACCGGCTATAAGTCCGACTTCTTCGGCAAGGATCCCAACTACTACGTCGGTCATCCCGAATATGCCAAGCTTTTCGGCGTGGATGACTTCGCCGCAGCCTTTGTCCGACTGGAGGGCGGCATTATCCTCGACTTCCGTATTGCCTGGGCCATGCACATCGACACCCCGGGTGACATCATCATCCTCGGCACCAAGGGCGGCCTCCGTATCCCCTCCACCGACTGCTGGAACGGTTCCATCGGCGGCCCCATGACCATCTATCGCACCATCGGCACCACCACAGTGGAAACCCAGGTGCCCGTGCTGGAAGGCAGCGGCAATCTCTTCGACCACAAGATCCGCACCTTCCTGGATGCCTCCCGCGACGGCACCCCCGCTCCCATCCCCTCTTCCCAGATCCTTTATAACCAGGCCATTCTGGACGGCATTGCCCGTTCCTCCGACCTGGGCCGCGAGATCGAGATCGAGATCCCCGAGATCTGAACCTGACAGAATCCACCCTCATCCGCCGGGCAACACCGGCGGATGAGGGCACTTCTATCTTTTCCGGATAAGGAGACCTGCTGACATGAAAGAAACCATCGCCGCCGTCCGCGCCTACCGCGAAAAAATGCTCGCCGATCCCTACCGTCCCGCCTATCATTTCGCCATTGCGGATGATGACGGCCGCCCGGGCGATCCCAACGGTGCTTTTTTTGCCGACGGTCGTTATCACCTGATGTATCTTTACCGCCGCCGCTCCACCAACGCCTTCCATTGGGGACATATTTCCTCCACAGATCTGCTCCACTGGCGGCATCATCCCGATGCCATCGGCAGCCTTGAGGGGGATGAGGGCTGTTTCTCCGGCGGGGCTTTTGTAGATGACGACGGCAAGGCTTATCTCTCCTTCTGGAAATTCCCCTCCAAAAACGGCGGTGATAAGGGCGGCATCGCCCTCGCCGTGGCCGAGCCCCCCTACGAGGAATGGACGCGTCTGCAGCCCATCGCCATCGAAGGACTCGACGGCAAGGAGTGGGGCAGCATGGACTATACCGCCGAGGACGGCACCGTGCATCACCTCGGCTGCGCCGACCCAAGCAACATCTGGAAGCACGATGGCTTCTATTACATGCAGACGGGCAACCTCATCACCCTCAATCTCTACGGCCGCGAGGCGGACTCTCCCGCCGAATACCGCGGTGACCATGTGGAGCTCTTCCGTTCCCGCGATCTCCGCAGCTGGGAATTCGTCCACCGCTTCTACGAGCGCCGGACGGACAATTCCTGGACGGACGAGACCGAGGACGATATGTGCCCCTCCTTCCTTCCCCTGCCTGCGCAGCGCGGCGGCGGGAAAATGAGTGATAAATTCCTGCAGCTTTTCATCGCCCACAACAAGGGGGCTCAGTACTACATCGGCGACTATCGGGACGAGCATTTCTACCCCGAGGTCCACGGCCGCATGTCCTGGCAGGACAACACCTATTTCGCCCCGGAGGCGCTGATCGACGGCCGTGGCCGTCAGATCATGTGGGCGTGGCTTTTGGATAATCTTGACGGTGACTTTGAGCGCTTCGGATGGAGCGGCGTCTACGGTCTTCCCCGTGAGCTTTGGCGCGGCGAGGACGGCACTCTCCGCATGGCCCCCGCGGAAGAAGTCACCCGTCTGTTCTATAACGAGCAGCGCTTTGGCGATATGGAGATCTCCGGCGCGGCACCCCTCGCCGTGAAAAACGGCGACCTCTGCCACCTCTCCTTCACCGCCGATACGGGCAGCGCACGTCGTGTGGGTGCCTACGTCCGTGCGACATCGGATCTTTCCGAGCTCTGCCAGATCTACTATGACAAAACTGCCGGCGAGCTGGTCTTTGATGCCACCAAGGTTGGCACCGAGGGCCGCCGCATCGTTGAGCGCGCTCCCTTCCGCCTTGCGGAGGGCGAGGAGCTCCGGCTGGATATTTTCATCGACCGCTCCGTGGTCGAGGTTTATGCAAACGACCGGCAGGCCATCTGCCGCCGGGTATACAATTCCGACCCTGCCGCAGCCTGCGGCGTCGGTCTTGCTGCGGATGCAAGGGTCCGCTTCCGCAACGTCTGCGCCCATGAGGTATCTCCCACGAATCCTTATTGACAGCAGTCTGTTTTCCATCCAAAACAAAGGAGAAAAACCATGAAAGCCTTCCGTTCCGCCGTCATTGGCTGCGGCAATATTTCCAGAAGACATACCGAGGCTCTGACCGGGAGCGCGCTTGCCGAACTGGTCGCCGTTTGCGATATTCGCGAGGATCGCGCCGCTGCCGCCGGCGAAAAATACGGTGTCAGCTATTATACCGACTATCGGGACGTTCTCGCCCGGGAGGATATCGACTGCATCCATATCTGCACCCCCCACTGGCTGCACGCCCCCATCGCCATCGCCGCCTTTGCAGCAGGCAAGCACGTCTTCACCGAGAAGCCCATGGCCACCACCCCCGAGGATGCGGAGGCCATGATCCGTGCCGCCGAGGCCGCGGGCAAGTATCTCGGCGTATGCTTCCAGAACCGCTATAAGTTCATCAACGCAAAGCTGCGGGAGCTGGTGCTCTCCGGCATTTACGGCAAACCCATCGGCGGCAAGGGCATCGTCACCTGGTTCCGCGACGTTCCCTATTATGCCGACAGCGGCTGGCGCGGAAGCTTCGAGACCGAGGGCGGCGGCGTGCTTATCAATCAGTCCATCCACACCCTTGACCTGCTCATCTGGACCCTCGGTGATCCCACCGGTATCCGCGCAAACTGCGGCATTTTCTCCGAGCTTTTGGAGGGCAAGATCGAGGTCGAGGATACCGCCACGGCACACCTTCGCTTTGACAGCGGAGCCACGGCACTCTTCTTTGCCTCCAATGCGTGGAAGAGCAATTCGCCCATTGAGTTTGAGATCCAGTGCGAAAATGCGCTTCTCATTGCCACAGACGATGCCCTTACCATCCACCATGCGGATAAGCGCGTGGAGCGTATCATGGATACCACCCCCAAGACGGACGACAAGTCCTACTGGGGCAACTGCCATTCCTTCATCATCGAGGATTTCTACGCCTCGATCGCTGAGGGACGTCCCTTTGCTGTGGACGGACATGAGGGAATCCGCGCCCTCCGCGTCATCGACGGCATCTATAAAGCCTCCGGCTTCGGCCCGCGGGCATAAAAACATGCACACAAAAGAAAAGGAGCAGATGCATTGCATCTGCTCCTTTTTTGGTTTTTTCAGTAGGCGATGGTGGTCATCAGGGTCATTTCCGCCTGGGCGGAATCCAGACGGCTGTACTGCGCCACCACGGGCACCGAGCTTTTCAGCAGAATGGCGTAGGGCACGTCGATGGGAACGGTGCTTCCGTCGGCCGCCACCAGCTTATCCATGCGGACGTGGTGGGTGCGGCGGGCACCGCAGAGGGCGGTGAAGCCCGTCATGGGCTCACGGTCCTCAAAATAGAGGGTAAACTGGAGTTCGGCATCGATATCGCCGCAATTGAGCACGCAGACGGCCTCATGGCTGGGATAAAGGCCGTTGGAATGAGAATCCCAGAAAGCATCGGCGATGAGCCATTCGCATTTTCCGTAGGTCTTTTCCATCGCGTTTCTCCTTAGCGGGCAGCGAGAACGTTCTTCTCGTAGGCACGGACCTCGTCAAGCCACTCCTGACCGGCGGGCATGCCGCACTTCTCGCAGAGGTAATCCCAAACGGCGGTCCAGGGCATGGACTTGCTCTCCTCGGCGATGGCGAGGACGCCGGTACGGTCGCCGGCATACTCCATCTCGCGGATGGCGGCAAAGGGTTCAAGCATGGCGCGCAGCAGAGCCTTGCGGGTGTTGCGCATACCGATGACCCAGGCGGCGACACGGTTAATGGAGCCGTCGAAGTAGTCCAGAGCGAGGTAGGTGCGGTCGAGGAACTCGTTGCGCACCAGCTCGTTTGCGATGGCCATGAGGTCGTCGTTCATGATGACCACGTGGTCGGAGTCCCAGCGCATGGGACGGGAAACGTGGAAGAGCACCTTATCGGAGAAGAGCAGGATGGAGGAGATCTTATCCGCCACGCTCTCGGTGGGATGATAGTGACCCATATCGAGGGTGAGCATGTGGTTGTTCTTCATGGCATAGCCCATGTAGAACTCATGGCTGCCGACCACGTAGGCCTCGCTGCCGATACCGAAAACCTTGCTTTCGAGAGAGGAGCGCTCGTAGGCGGGATCGCACTTGACGGCAAAGATCTCGTCCAGAGACTGGGCAAGTCTTGCGCGGGGAGCGAAGCGGTCCGCTACGTTGTCCTTGGCGCCGTCGGGAACCCAGATGTTGTTGACGCAGATCTTGCCGGTCTTCTTACCGATGTACTCGGCGATCTGACGGCTGCGGACGACGTGCTCGACCCAGAACTTGCGGATGGTCTCATTGCCGCTGGAAAGGGTGTAGCCATCCTCACTGTAAGGATGGGAGAAGCAGGTGGGGTTGAAGTCCAGACCGAAGCCGCCCTTATTGGCCCAGTCGATCCAGTTGTCGAAGTGCTTTGCCTCGATGGCATCGCGGTCGACCTTCTCATCGGCCTCCAGATAGAAGGCGTGGATGTTGACCTTCTTCTCACCGGGGATGAGGGAGAAGGCCTTGTCGATGTCGGCGCGCAGCTCCTCGGGGTTGCGGGCCTTGCCGGGGTAGTTGCCGGTCACCTGAATACCGCCGGAAAGAGCTCCGCCGACGTTCTCAAAGCCGGTGACGTCGTCACCCTGCCAGCAATGCATGGAAAGAGGGGTGGAAAGAACCTTTTCGATGACCTTATCGGTATCGATGCCGAGGGCGGCATAGCGCTCGCGCGCAAGCTCATAAGCCTTGGTGATATTGCTCATTTCTCTGCTCCTTTGGTAATGATCTCTTTGAATTTTTCATACATGGCTCCCCAGGTCTCGCCATCCTTCGGCTCGTAGGACTCGATGTCGGTGGAGCGGGCAACGATCTGCCGCGCCTCCCAGCGATCCTTGGCCTCGCCGAGGGTGATGAGCTGTGCGGCCATGTTTCCGAAGGCGGTGGCCTCCACCGGTCCGGCATAAACGGGGCGGCGGATGGCATTGGCGGTGAACTGCATGAGGATACGGTTCTTGCAGCCGCCGCCGAGGGCACGCATGCAGGGCAGGTAGTAGCCGAGAACGCCCTCCAGCTGCTCAATGGCGTAGCGGTACTTGAGAGCAAGGCTCTCCAGCACGCAGCGCAGCACCTCGCCGCGGGTCTCAGGCTCGGGCTGGCCGGTCTCCCGGCAGTACTCGCGGATCTTGCGGACCATGCGGCCGGGAGTCATGAAGCGATCGTCATCGGGATCGATGTAGCACTTCTGTCCCGGGGCGGCAAGCACCTCGGCATTGAGGGTGTCGTAGTCCACCTCACCCTCGCGGCGCTCAAACTCACGCTTGACCTCGGTGTAGATCCACAGGCCCATGATGTTCTTCAGGAAGCGGGTTGTGTTATCAAAGCCGCCCTCGTTGGTGTAATCGATAGCAAAGGCCGCATCGTCGTTACGGGGAGCGGAAAGCTCCACGCCGAGCAGGCTCCAGGTGCCGCAGGAGAGGTATACGCAGCGCTCACCGCGGTCCATGGGGATGGCCAGCACGGCGCTGCCGGTGTCATGTCCGCAGACGGCGCAGACCCTGGCATTTTCGATGCCCGTCTCCTCGGCAATGTCCGGCAGCAGGCCGCCGAGCATGGTGCCGGAGGGCACGATCTTCTGCAGGATGGAGGGATCAATGCCGAGCTTTGCAAGCAGCTCATAATCCCAGTCGCGGTTCTGCAGGTTGAACATCTGCGTGGTGGAAACGATGGAGAACTCCGCCGCCTTCACACCGGTCAGCAGATAGTTGATGAGGTCGGGCATGAGGAGCAGATCCTTTGCGCCCGCAAGGATCTCGGGATACTTCTCCTTGATGGCGGTCAGCTGGAAAAGGGTATTGAAGCGCAGGAACTGCAGACCGGTGCGGTCGTAGATCTCCTTTTTCGGCACGATGCCGAAGACACGCTCCATCTCCCCCTCCGTCAGCTCATCGCGGTAGGCAAAGGGATTGCCGATGAGCTGGCCGTAGGCGTTGAGCAGACCGAAGTCCACGCCCCAGGTGTCCACACCGATGGACTCGATGTCCTTGTGCCCGGCGATGGCCGCCTTGATGAGACCTGCCTTCAGCTCAAAGAAAAGGCGCAGCACGTCCCAGGTCAGATGACCGGTAACGCGGACGGGGTCGTTGGAGAAGCGGTGCAGCTCCGTGGCGGTGATGCGGCTGCCGTCATACTCTCCGAGGATGCCGCGGCCGCTGGTGGCGCCGTAGTCAAAGGTAATGATCTTTTTGGTTGCCATATGCGTTCTCCTTATCTTGCCGAGGCGGCAAAGGCTGCCGTCCGGGCTTCAAGATCGGGGTGCTCGGAAAGCGCCGCCGCACCGAAGAAGCCGTCCTTGGGATCCTTCAGGGTGCGCTTTTCGTGGCCGATGAGGGCCCAGGTGCTCTCCTTGAGGTTGTCAAACTCCGGCGCGCGGGCAGCCACGCACACGAAGGACTGGCGGGGAGAGTTGATATCCTCGCCGCTGATCTGGAAGAAGCCCTCCGCACGGCACTTTTCGCGGATGCGCGCAAGCTGCGCGGGGGTATTTCTGGAGGGCATGTAGGTGACGGCGCGGAAGCCGGTGGTCTTCAGCACGTCAAAGAGGGTGTCCAGATACTCGTCCTCAAACTTCTGGGCGCGCTTGTCGCCGGTGACGGAATCCCCCACGTCGCCAAGATAGGCGTAGGCGCAGATGCCGCCGGCGGCCTCGCAGACCGCCACAGCCTCCGCAATGGGAGCGCATTCGGCATCAGCAGGCAGGTAGAAGAAGGAGGTATCGCTCTTGAGCACGCCCAGCAGATCGTAGACGTACTTGTCGCTCTCCACGTCGAGCAGCCAGCCCTCGTTCTTTGCGGAAACGGAAAGGCCGAGCTCCGCCCGCAGGAAGCGGATGAGGCCCTCGCCGCGGCCGAATTTTTCAATGAGCTTCAGGGAAAGGGCCCAGAGAATGTGGCGCTCGGTGACACTGCCGCCCTCAGCCGCCTTGGAGACGGGGTACACGTCCCGGTCAAAGTCAAGGCTGATGCCGTAGGGAGCATACTTTTCGCTGATGCGGGCGCACATCTTGCGGTTGCGCTCACATCTCATCTCCCGGCGGGGAGCGATGAAGGCCTCCACTGCGGGAAGGCTTGCCACGGGCAGACCGTGGAAGGCGATGTAGGCGATATCGTTCTGGTCGGGGTTATTGACGCGGCGGCCGCGGATGGCGGTATCGCCGACGTAGACGCGGCACTCCATGCCGCCGGTGGTGGCCATGCCGACGATGCGGCCGGCCTCGTGGAACTCCCGGATGCCCGCCACGGAATCATGATCCATGATGCCCGCGGTGGAAAGGCCTGCCCGGTGGGCAAACCACACCGCCGCCGTGGGAGAATAGGGAGAGAAGGAATACCAGGTGTGGATATGGTTGTTCACGTCCGAGCCGATGGGGGCGGCGGGGATCTCCCCTGCCTTTTCCGCATTCACAAGGGCGGTGAGCGCCTCCTGTCTTGCGGCAAGGGAGGGATCGTTAAGCTGTTTTTCCAGTTGGCAAATGTTCATCGTATCCTCTTTGCAGCTCCTTTTTGGGGGCAAATCTTTGCATAGATGCCTCCGCTGCCTATATTTTACAGGCAGCGGAGGCATTTGTCAATTGAGCATATTCTGTCCACCGGTGACAGGCACAGCCTGACCGGTCTCGTACTCCTGCTCGATAATGTAGAAGAGGGCACGGGCAACGTCCTTGGTGCCGCAGCCGCGGCGCATGGGGACCTTGATCTCATAGGCGAACTTCACATCCTCCACGGTCTTCCCACCGGGCACCTAGCCGGAGCGGAGATACTGGATGAAGAGACCCTTCTCCGGATCGCTCCACAGGGGACCGTCGAAGAAGTTGCCCGGGCAGATGGAGTTGACCTTGATGCGGTGATCCACCAGCTCCAGCGCAAAGCTCTGGGTCAGGCCGATGCCGCCAAACTTACCGCCTGCATAGGCAAAGTTGCGGTTGGAACCGGAAAGGCCGGACTTGGAGTTGATCTGGATGATGTCGAAATAACGGTCGGCATCAAAGGCATGCTCGCGGCGCATGATGCGGGCGGCATACTTGACACAAAGGAAGTAGGCCTCGTAGTTGACCTTGGTCATAAGATCAAAGGTCTTGAGATCCATATCCTCGAGACCGCCGGAGCGCAGGATACCGGCGTTGCTGACAAAAACGTCCAGACCGCCGTAATGGCAGACGGTCTCGCGGACGAGATTCTCAACGGAGGCCTCGTCGGCCACGTTGCAGGCAACGGCAAAGGCCGCACCGGCACCGAAATCGGCGCAGAGGGTCTCGGCAGCCTTGGCTGCGCCCTCGGCGTTCATATCAGCGATAACAACGGAGGCACCTTCCGCGCACATCTCCTCAGCAACACCGTAGCCGAAGCCCTGGGCACCGCCGGTGACGATGGCAATACGGCCGGAAAGGCGCTTTGCGCCCGCGCCGGCAAGGGACACGGAGGAGCGATACTTCTCCACCTCCCAGTTGCGGATGAAGGAGACCATTTTGGGGGCCATAAAGCGGTTGCCGCCGAAGTTTTTGGTGTAAACGGCGATCTTCACCGCGTCACGGAAGACGGCGGCGGCGATATCGGCGTTCTTCTTGGAGGAGCCGACGGCAAAGCAGCCAACGCCCTTGACGCAGACGATGCGGGGCGCGGCACCGTACTTTTTCTTAAAGCCGGCAATGGCCTTGGCCACAGCCTCATCCTCCGCGGACTCGGCGTAGGCGGGCATATGGCCGGTATAAACGATGTGGTCGGGGGTGTATGTACCGTTGATGGGAGCAAAGGAGGCCTTGTCCTCCATCATGCAAAGGAGGCTCTTCGGCGCAGTGAAGGTGACGAAGGAGGAAGCGCCGGGAGCGGCAAGCATGCGGATCTCGCAGGCAAGATTGGCAACGAGGTCGGCATCAAACTCCGCCTCGGTCATATCGGGCTTCTCGTCAGCGGCAGCGTCCACCTTGGCCATCACGCCGGAGATCAGGGCGCGCATCTCCTCTGCCGTATCGGCAGCGAAGAAAATACCGTGGTTCTGCAGAACCATAAGGTTGCAGTCGGCACCCTTTTCCTTCTTATAGGCCTTCAGGGCACGGGCAGCGGAGGCAGCAAGGGTATAACCGGGCTTGGTCTCGTTCATCCAGATAAGATCCTCGCCGAGAACCTTCACCACGGCGGCCTTGGCATCCCTTGCGCAGGTCATGCCGTTGATGGCGGCGGGATGGAGATGCACAACGAGCTTCTGGGGGAAGAGAGCATGCAGCAGAGCCTCGACGCTGGGGCGCTTTGCCTCCTCGCCGCGGCAGCGGGCGCTCATCATACCGGCGAGAACCTCGGCCTCGACCTCATCCTCGGTGCCGGAATATCTCTTTTTAAGGGTAGCGGCAAGGCCTTTACGGCAGAGCTTGACAAAGCCGTCCTCGGTGATGCCGGCAAGACCGGTACCGGAACGCTTGACCCAAAGATAGTCCTCATCCTTGACGGAGGTGTTGCCGCCGCCGGCGAGAACGAAATCGGCATTGGCGCCGTACTCACAGGAGAGGGAAATAATATCCTTCATGTCGGCCATTTTACATACCTCCCTTGGTCTTCAGCAGATATTTTTCCGCCTCGGGGCACCACAGACCGTTGTTTGCCTTGCAGATGCGGTCAAGATCGGCAAAGAAGGGATCGGTCTTGCCCTTTTCCTCAAAGTCGGCAATGGCGGTCATGGGCATATCGATGCAGGTGTAGACCAGCTTCTTGCCGCCGGGGATCTTGGGCAGATTCTTGGTGGTCTCGGCGACGGAATCCAGACCGCCCACGTGGGTGATCATGGCGGAGGGATTGATGATGCCCTTCTCCATGAGCGCGAGGGATTCCTTCATATCGTCGATATTGCCGCCGGAGGTACCCACCACGTGGGTGGAGGCATAATGGACGTTGTAGAAGTTGAACTCGGCAGCAAAGGCAGGATTGGTGGGACCCGCAAAGAAGTTGAGGCAGCCGTCGCGGCCGAGGATGCGGTCGCCCTGCTCCACCACGGGACGGACGGGGGCATAGACGTAAACGTCGTCATAGCCGGTGCCGCCGGTGAAGGCAAGGAGAGCCTCGTCGGCATTCTCGCACTTGGCGGTGTTGACGTAGTGCAGCTCCACGCCGTGGGCCGCAGCATCCTCAACGGTGAGGAGCTGGGCTGCGCGGGCAAGACGTGCATCGTCGATATCCGTCACCACCAGCAGGGAGGGACGGCGGTCGCAGTGCAGGGCGTAGTCGATGGCACCCATGCCCATGGGGCCGACACCGGCGAGGATGGCCATCTTGCCGCCCTCAACGATGCCCATACGGTGCTCATAGCTGCCGTTCTTGGTGTGATACTGGGCGTGATAGCCGCCGACGATGCAGCTCATGGGCTCGGCCAGGGAGCCGTAGAAATAGGCCTCGCCGTCAAAGGGCAGCAGGCAGCCCAGCTCCATGACCTCGTTTGGGATGATGATGTAGGTGGCATCGCCGCCGATATAGGGATAGGAATAGCCGGGGGAATTAAGGCTTCCCTTGTAGTTCAGTGCAGGCTGAATGGAGAAATGGTCACCGGGCTTGAACTGATCCTGCCACTTTTTGCCCACCTCAATGATCTCACCGCAGAACTCATGACCGATGATGACGGGATTCTCCGCCACATCGTCGGGCACGCGCTTGTGGCGCGGGCCCTGCTCGGTGGCCTTGTAAGAGGACATGCAGAGGCTGTCGGAGACCACCCGGGCGAGGATCTCATCCTCGCCCATGGCGGGCAGCTCAAACTCTTCGAGACGCAGATCGTTTGCGCCGTAAAGGCGGACTGCTCTTGTTTTCATCTTGTTTGCTCCTTATACCGGATCAGATACCGAGCTTCTCGCGGCGGATCTTCTCCAGGGTGGTGAAGTTGAACTTGGAGGTGTGGCCGGGCAGGGGGAGGATCTTCTCGTTGATGGCATCGAGCAGCCAGTCGGCCTGGGGATAGTAGAACTTATCCAGCTCGGGGCAGGGAGAGATCTCGTTGGGAGCACCGACAACAACGGGAGGTGCATCGAGATAATCGAAGGCCATCTCGGTGATGTTGCGGGCCATGTCGTTGAGGTGAGAGCCGCGCTCGCAGGCATCGGAAACGAGGACGATGCGGCCGGTCTTCTTCACGCTCTCAATAACGGGCTCGTAGTTGAAGGGAACGATGGAGCGGGCATCGATGACCTCGGCCTCCAGACCGAACTTCTCGGAGAGGATCTTCGCGGCATCAAGGGCCGGGTAGAGGGTAGCACCGACGGAGAGAATGGTAATATCCTTACCCTCGCGCTTGATGTCGGGCTCACCGATGGCGACCTCATAGTAGCCCTCGGGCACGCCCTCCTTGTGGAACTGCTCACCCATATCGTAGATCTTCTGGCTTTCAAAGAAGATGACGGGGTCGGTGCCGGAGAGGGCGGCATTCATCAGACCCTTGGCATCGTAGGGAGTTGCGGGGAAGACGACCTTCAGGCCGGGGATATGGCTGCAGAGGCTGGACCAGTCCTGCGCATGCTGGGCACCGTACTTGGCACCGCAGGAAACGCGGAGAACAACGGGCATCTTCAGCACGCCGGCGCTCATGGACTGCCACTTGGCCAGCTGGTTGAAGACCTCGTCACCGGCACGGCCGAGGAAGTCGCAGTACATCAGCTCGGGGATCGCACGGCCGCCGCAGAGACCGTAACCGACGGAGGCGGCAACAATGGTACCCTCGGAAATGGGAGAGTTGAAGAAGCGGTGGTAGGGCAGGCTCTCGGTCATGCCGCCGTAAACGCCGAAGGCACCGCCCCAGTCACGGTTATCCTCACCGAAGGCGATGAGGGTGGGATCCTCGTAGAACTTGTCGAAGATGGACTCAAAGAGGGCATCACGGATGTTGAAGCACTTGAGCTTGGAGACGGGCTTACCCTCGGCATCAAAGGCGTAGCGGATCTTCTGGGCGTTCTTCTTAACGCGGGAGTTGTCCTCCTTTGCGGTGAGAACGTCGGGCTTGCGGTCATCCATCTTGGGCATATGCTCGTTGGAGAACATGAAGTTGCGGATGACATCGGGATCCTTTGCGGGATCCATGCGGGGGCTGATCTCGTCGTCGATGGAGAGCTTGAGGATGCGGGTGATGCGCTCCTTGACGGACTCGTTGATGGCATCGAGCTTGGCATCGTCGGCAATGCCGTTCTTGATGAGCTCGGCACGGAAGGCAGCGATGGAATCCTGCTGCTTCCAGGCTTCGATCTCCTCGTCGGTGCGGTAGGTGTTGGCATCGGTGGTGGAGTGACCGACGTAGCGGTAGGTCACGGTATCCATCAGGACGGGACCGCGGCGCTCCTCGATGATCTTTCTCTTGCGCTTGAAGGCATCGATAACGGCCAGGGGATTGTAGCCGTCGATACGCTCGGAATGCATCTGGTCGGGGTTGATACCGGCACCGACACGGGCGAGGATGTCGTAGGCCATGGTCTCACCGCGGGTCTGGCCGCCCATACCGTAGGAGTTGTTGAGGAAGTTGAAGATAATGGGCAGACCGCCGTTGTGCGCAGCATCCCACAGTTCCTTGAACTGATCGATGCCGGCGAAGTTGAGAGCTTCCCAGACGGGGCCGCAGCCGAGGCAGGCATCGCCGGCGTTGCAGACAACGAGACCGGGCTTCTCATTGACCTTCTTATAGAGGGCAGCACCAACGCTGATGCCGGCGGAGCCGCCGACGATGGCGTTGTTGGGATAAATGCCGAAGGGGGTGAAGAAGACGTGCATGGAGTTGCCGAGGCCGCGGGTAAAGCCGGTGGTGCGGCCGAAGAGCTCGCTCATGAAGCCGTAGAGCAGGAAGTCCTCGGCAAGGTCCTTCATGTCGCCGGTGGTGTTGCGGGCCTCGACGGGCTTGAGGATATCTCCGCCGAAGAAGTCCTTCATGATCCTGTAGAGCTCGTCCTTGGGCAGGTGCTTGATGGCAGCCATACCCTTGGCGATGACCTCACCGTGGCTTCTGTGGGAGCCGAAGATGTAGTCATCCATGGTCAGGGTGTAGGCCATACCGACAGCGGCAGCCTCCTGGCCGGTGTAGAGGTGAGCCGGTCCGACGTAGGTGTAGTCCACACCGTTGTAATGCTTGGTGGAACGGACGGAATAGAGCATGGTCTCGAACTCACGGATGTACTGCATGTCGCGGTAGATACCGATGAGGTCGTCATTGGTGAAATTCTTGGCCTTGATCTCGTCGGCCATGGTCTTGGAGTAGGCGTTCAGAGGAATATCCTTGAAATGGATTTTACCGGGCTTGCGTACCTCGGCGGGATCGACAAATTGATTCTTCGGCATGATGAATATCTCTCCTTATATATTATTTTCAGTCAAAAATGAACTCGCGCATGACCTCACCCACGGTGGGATGGGGGAACACAAGGCGCTCCAGATCCGCAAGGCGCAGCTCGCGG
This sequence comes from Clostridia bacterium, assembly GCA_017414715.1. Lineage (GTDB taxonomy): Bacteria > Bacillota > Clostridia > Oscillospirales > QAMX01 > RGIG1911. The sequence continues at coordinate 16,348 of JAFQKV010000065.1, read as the reverse complement.
TTGAGCATCAGAGCCGCGGAAACGATGATCTCCGAGCAGGGGTTGCCCATCATGTGAACGCCCAGCAGCTTGTGGCTCTTCTTATCGACGACTGCCTTGCAGACACCCTCGCCGCCCTCGTTCTCCGCAAGGAAGCGGCCGGAGTATGCCATGGGGATCTTGCGCTCCTCGGCATCAATGCCCTTCTTCTTTGCGCTGTCCAGGGTCTCGCCGACGCTCGCGACCTCGGGATTGGTGTAGATAACGGAGGGGATCTCGTTGTAGTTCATGCTGTCCTTGCGGCCCAGCATGGTGTTGATGGCGACCTCAGCCTCACGGTATGCGGTGTGGGCAAGCATAATACGGGCATTGACATCACCGGCGGCAAAAACACCGGGAACATTGGTCTTCATCTGGTCATCGGTGAGGATGGCACCGCGCTCGCAGGCCACGCCGATGCTCTCAAGACCGATATTCGCGGTAACGGCGCGGCGGCCGATGGAGCAGAGGATCTTCTCCGCCTTGACGGATTCGCGCTTGCCGTCCTTCTCGTAGATGACCTCGCCGGGCTTGACCTCCACGACCTTGGCACCGAGACGGAAGACGATACCCTTCTTCTCGTAATGCTTCTGGAGCATGGCGGAGATCTCGCGGTCGGTGGGACCGGCGATCTTGTCCATCATCTCGACGATTTCAATGTGGCTGCCTGCGGAGCAAAAATAGGAGGCCATCTCCAGACCGATGACACCGCCGCCGATAACACAGAGGCTCTCGGGTACGTGGTCAAGGTCCAGGATCTCGCGGTTGGTCAGCACATGACCCGCCGCAAGACCCTCGCGCAGGCCGGGGATGGGAGGCACCAGCGCCTCGGAGCCGGTGGCGATGAGCAGTTTTGCGGTCTCGTAGGCCTTGCCGTCGGCCTCAACGGAGAAGCCGTTCGCGGTGCGGCCCGAGATCTTACCCTCGGCATAGACCACCTCGACCTTGTACTTCTTCATGGCGGCACCGATGCCGCCGACCAGGGTCTTGACGACCTTGTTCTTGCGGTTGACAACAAAGGCATGATCGAGCTTTGCGCCGGTGGTGGAAACGCCGTACTTCTCACCGTAGCCGTTGGCGTAGTCATAGATCTTTGCGGAGTTGAGCAGGGTCTTTGAGGGGATGCAGCCCTCGTTGAGGCAGACGCCGCCGAGGGCGCGCTTCTCGATGACGAGGGTCTTCATACCCTCCGCGCCGGCACGCTCCGCCGCGCGGTAACCGGCGGGGCCGCCGCCGAGGACGATCAGATCATACATCGTTTATCGCCCTCCTTACTTTGCCAGCAGCAGGCTGAAGTTCTCCAGGTTATTGCCGAGATCCTTCAGGAAGCGGGCTGCGGGAGCGCCGTCCACCACGCGGTGGTCAAAGGTGAGGGAAAGAGCCATGGCCGGGTAGGCCTTGAGCTCGCCGTTCACCTCGCGCACGCGGGTGGAGATGGTGTTGACACCGAGGATGCCCGTCTGCGGGGGATTGATGACGGGGGTGAAACTCTCGATACCGAAGGCACCGAGGTTGGAAACGGTGAAGGAGCCGCCGCTCATCTCCGCGGCGGAGAGGGTGCCCTCCTGAGCAGCCTTGGCAAGGCGCTTGACCTCGGCGGAGATGGCCAGCAGGCTGAGTTTTTCAGCGTTGCGGATCACAGGCACCACGAGACCCTTGGGGGTGTCGCAGGCAAAGCCGAGATGCACGGTGTTGAAGCGCTTCATATTATCGCCGTCAAAGTTGGCGTTGAGGTCGGGGTGGGCAAGCAGGGTGCGGGAAACGGCAAAGAGCACCACGTCGTTGAGGGTGACACCGCCGAGACCCAGAGCCTCCGCCGCCTTTGCGGACTTACGGAAGGCCATGATGGCGGAAGCATCAAAGGAGCTGGTCTCGGTGAGCTGCGCCATCTCGGAGAGGGACTTGTGCATGTTCTCCGCGATGATGCGGCGCATACGGCTGATGGGCTCCACGGTGAACTCGCCCTCTGCGGCGGCGGGAGCGGCAGCAGGTGCGGGAGCGGCAGCCTCGACGGGCTTGCTCACGGGACGGCCGGCATCCAGCCATGCGTTGACATCACGCTCGATGATGCGGCCTTCGGGACCGGTACCGCCGATCTCGGTAAGATCGGCCCCTGCCTTTTCGGCGAGGTTTCTTGCACGGGGAGAGGCAAAAATACGGTCACCCTCGCGCTTTGCGGGAGCTGCAACAGGTGCTGCGGCAGCGGGAGTCTCGGCAGCCGCTGCGGGCTTTTCCTCCGCGGGAGCCTCGGCCTTGGCAGCGCCGGGAACCTCAAAGCTCTCGCCGGGAGCACCGATCACGCAGACAGGTGCCTTGATGGGCAGCTCGTCACCGGGCTCACACAGCAGCGCAAGAACGGTGCCCTCTACCTCGGACTCCTCGTCGAAGGCAGATTTGCCGTTTTCAATGGAAAAGAGTTTGTCGCCGATCTTGACCGTATCGCCGACCTGGATATACCACTCGGCGAGGACGGCAGATTCTTCGGACACGCCCTTCTGGGGCATCAGAATAATGTTTGCCATATAATTCCTCCTGCTTAATGCATTTTTTACCTAATTAATAAATGATCTTCTCCTCCGGAATTCCGCCGGCGGCATTACCGGGGTTCCGGTCGCAGATAATGAGATCCACATCCTCCGGCCGTGCGAAGGTGTAGGGGAGCGTCTTGCCAAGCTTTGTTCCATCCATCAGCAAAATGACTCGCCGGGCCTTGGCAATGACCGCGCGTTTCAGCTCCGATTCTCCGATGTGACCGTTGGAAAACCCCGCTCCGGGGGCATAGCCCGAGGTACACATAACGGCGGTATCGATATTGATATTCTGCACCTGCGCGATGGGCTGTGAGCCGGATACAGCAAGGCTGCGGGGGTTCAGGGATCCGCCGAGCATGGTGACCGTCATATCCGGATTGCGTCCCGCAAGCTCCGCCGCGATATTCGCGCCGGAGGTGGTGACCAGCAGGCCGCTGCCGGAAAGCCGGCGGGCAAATTCCATGCAGGTGGTGCCGGCATCAATGTAGATCGACCGGGTATCCCCCAGCTGCGCAACTGCAAGGGTGGCAATACGCGCCTTTTCGTCCCGGTTTTCCACCTCACGAACGCCGTATTGGGCTTCCTGCAGGGTACGGGCGGGATTGAGCATCGCACCGCCGTGGATACGGATGACCTCTCCCTCCTGCTCCAGATGATCCAGATCGCGGCGGATGGTCATGGCAGAGGTGCCGGGAAAAAGCTCATTGAGCTCTTCCACGGTTGCCCGCGTATGGGTGACCAGGTAGGCCAGTATCGCGCGTCTTCTTTCTTCCATTTCTGCCGCTCCTTTCGCACAACATTAGCCGCTGTACATTGTACTATATTTTCATGCATTTTGCAAGCCCTTAACATAAATAATGTTCAAAATTAACATGCTGTTTGTTTTTTTCTTTCTTTTGCCGCAGGGGACTACCTTTTTTGAAAAAAGTAGAGTATAATGGATAAAAAACGTCGGAAAGGGGGCGGCATCCGTGCACCGCAGGCTTCGGCTGTCACACACGCAAATCATTGCGCTGGGCTTTTTTCTTCTCATCCTGACCGGAACACTGCTCCTTCTTCTCCCCTTCTCCCGCCGTCCCGGTGTTGAGATCTCCTTTCTGGATGCCCTCTTCACCGCCACCTCCGCCTCCTGCGTCACCGGTCTCGTTCCGGTGGACACCCACTCCACCTGGACATTGTTCGGTCAGGCAGTGCTGTTGGTGCTTATCCAGATCGGCGGTCTGGGCTTTATGACCATTGCCACAGGCTTTTTGCTGCTCATGCGGCGGCGCATCGGTCTCCGATCCCGCCAGATCCTTACCGAAAGTATCAACCGCACGCACGTCGGCGGTGTCATCCGTCTTGCCGGGCGCATTTTCCGCGTCACCGCCATGTGCGAGGGACTTGGCGCGCTGCTGCTTTCCTTCCGGTTTGTCCCTGAATTCGGCTGGGCACGGGGCATCTGGTTCGGTATATTCCATTCCGTTTCCGCCTTCTGCAACGCAGGCTTTGATCTGATGGGCATCCGGGAGCCCTACAGCTCCTTTGTCCGTTACATTGACGATCCGCTGGTCATTCTCACGCTTTCCGCCCTCATCATCATCGGCGGTCTCGGCTTTATGGTGTGGGATGATCTTGCAAACCACGGTCTGCACATCCGCCGCTGGGCCCTGCACACCAAAGCGGTGATCTTCACCTCCGCAGCGCTGCTGTTTGGCGGTATGCTCTTCTTTTTCTGCAGTGAGGCTGCCGCTTCGCTTTCCGGCGAGGGTCCTCTTGCGCGACTCCTCGGTGCCTTTTTTGCCTCCGTCACGGCCCGTACCGCGGGCTTCAACTCCATAGATGTGGCTTCCATGTCCACGGCAGGCAAATTCATGACTATACTTCTGATGTTCGTGGGCGGCAGCCCCGGTTCCACCGCCGGCGGCGCGAAAACGACCACGCTGCTCATCATCCTAGTCTGTTCCTTCTCCTATATGCGGAATTACCGAACAACTACCGTCTTTGGCCGCCGTCTTCCCGATGACAGTCTGCGTAAGGCCTGCTCTGTGTTTATCACAAATCTTGTGCTGACCGTCGGTGCGGCCCTTCTTCTCTGCCTCATTCAGCCCATCGGACTTACGGATGTGCTTTTCGAATGCACTTCCGCTGTGGGCACCGTAGGCATGACCACCGGCATAACCCGCGATCTTTTGCCCGCCTCCCGCTGTATCATCGTGTTTCTGATGTACTGCGGCCGCGTCGGCAGCCTCTCCTTTGCCTCCGCGCTGGCGGAAAAGAAGGTACCGCCTCCTGTCACCGAACCCGTAGGAAATATCGATATTGGCTGATTCTCATCGAAAGGATCCAAAATCATGAAATCTTTTCTCATCATCGGCGTCGGCAAATTCGGCTACTATCTCTGCCGGGAGCTTTCCGCCCGCGGCTGCGATATCATGGTCGCCGACCAGAACGAGGAAGCGCTGACCGATGTGCTGCCCTTTGTTGTCAGCGCAAAGATCGGCAACTGCACCCGTTCCGACGTGCTCAAAAGCTTCGGCGTGGACAATTACGATGCCTGCATCGTATGCATTGACGAGGATTTCCAGAACAGTCTGCAGGTGACCGCTCTGCTCTCGGAACTGGGGGCAAAAGAAGTTATCAGCTTTGCCTCCACTGAGGTGCAGGCAAAATTCCTGCGCCGCAACGGTGCCGACCGGGTCATTTTCCCGGAGGAAGCAGTGGCCGAGCGTCTCGCCGTCAGCCTCTCCAACGACACCATTCTCGATCATTTCGAGCTGACTAACGATCTATCCATCTTTGAGATCGCCACACCCGCTGCGTGGATCGGAAAAAGCGTGCTGGAGCTTAATGTCCGTGCCCACTACGGCATCTCCATTCTTGCCGTCAAACGCGGGGAGACCGCCCGCATGCTCAACTCCCCCAACTACATTTTCAATGCCGAGGACAGTCTGATGGTCATGGGCACCGAAGCAGACATGGCAGCCCTTTCTTTCCGCAGGAAATAGAACGCGGAGAACCATCTGCGAAAACAGTTTTCAAACCGGCTGTTACCCGTAACAAAGAGGAGGATTCTCCATGAAAATCGTCATTATCGGCCTCGGCACCATCGGCCGTACCATATTGAAAAACCTGTCCTGCAAAGACCACACCATCACCATCATCGATGAGGACAGAGCGCTGGTCGAGGAGCTTATCGAGCAGTATGATATTTCCGGCATCGTCGGCAACGGTGCCTGTATGGATATCCAGCGGGAGGCCCATGTCGGCAGCGCCGACCTGGTCATCACTCTGACACGAAACGACGAGTTGAACGTATTCGCCTGCCTTGTCGCCAAGTGGCTCGGCGCGCCGAACACCGTTGCCCGCGTCAGAAACCCCATATACCGAAAGCAGATCATCGAGATGAAGAACGATCTCGGCATCTCCATGGTGGTCAATCCCGAGGGAGAGACCGCAAACGAGATCATGAACCTGATCGTTCTCCCCTCCGTTTCCCATATTGAGCATTTCGCCCGCGGCAAGGCCCTCCTCGTGGAGGTCATCGCCGAAAAGGGCTGTGCCCTCGTGGGCGAGACGCTGGCCTCGCTTGGCAAAAAGCTCTCCACAAAGGTGCTCGTGTGCGCCGTACAGCGGGGCGATTCGGTCTTTATCCCCTCCGGTAATTTCACGATCGAAGAGAACGACCGGATTCATTTCACCTCCGACACCCGAAATCTGGGCGATTTTCTTGCGGAGGCCAATCTCGTCAAGCAGCCCCTGCACAGCGTTATGATCGTCGGCGGCGGCAGGATCGGCTTTTATCTTGCCGATATGCTCTCCCGAAAGAAATATAACGTCAAGCTCATCGAGGCAAACCCCGCCACCGCCCGGGAGCTTGCCGGGCAGCTTCCCCGCGTCACGGTGGCCTGCGGCAACGGCACCAAGCACGACCTTTTGGTGGAAGAGGGCATTGATGCCGTGGATGCCTTTGTTGCTCTGACGGACAATGACGAGGAAAATATCATCGTCTCCATGTTTGCCAACAGCAGGAAGGTCAAAAAGACCATTACAAAGATACATATCGACGACTTTATCGGTATGCTCAACGAACTCGGCATTGAAAATGACGTTTCTCCGAAGGATATCGTTGCCAGCCGTATCATTACCTATGTCCGCGCACTGGCCAATTCCCGCGGCAGTAACATACTGAACCTCTATCAGCTGGTCAACAATCAGGTGGAAGCACTGGAGTTTGTCGCAAGAAAGCCCGAGCGCTTTTATGACAAGCCCCTCAAGGATCTGATCATCAAGAAAAACTGCCTGATCGCCTGCATCATCCGCAAAAACGAGGTTATCATCCCCAACGGTAATTCCATGATCCGCCTCGGCGACAACGTCGTTGTGGTGACCACTCACAAAAACTTTGACGATCTGACGGACGTCTTTGGATAAGGTATTCGGTATGAACTATAAAAAGCTTGGCAGCATCATCGGCAAGATCATGTTTCTTGAAGCCGTGCTGATGCTTTTGCCCCTGACGGTGAGTCTCATCTACCGGGAGCCCTTCTCCCACGTTCTGGCCTTTTTGATCCCCATCGTTCTGTTGATCCTTCTCGGTCTCCTGCTCCAGCTGCCAAAGGCGGAGCGAAACACGCTCTATCAGAAGGAAGGCTTTGCGCTGACGGCAGTCTCCTGGATTGTAATGACGCTGTTCGGCGCGATCCCCTTTGTGATCAACGGGAATATCCCCAACTATATCGATGCATGCTTTGAAATGATGTCCGGTTTTACCACCACCGGTGCAAGCATCATCGAGGATATCACCACGATCTCCCGCTCCTCCCTCTTCTGGAGAAGCTTCTCCCACTGGATCGGCGGCATGGGTATCCTTGTGTTCGTGATGATCTTCATTCCGGAAAGCAGCGACGGCTCCTCCATGCATCTGCTCCGCGCGGAAAGCCCGGGTCCGCAGGTCGGCAAGCTCGTCACCAAGATGAAAGCAACAACGCGGATCCTTTATCTGATCTATCTTGGCCTGACCGTTCTTGAGATCATCATCCTCATGCTGGATAAGCCCATTCCCGGGTATGAAAAGGATCAGTTTTTCTTAAGTCTTCTCGCCACCTTCGGCTGTGCCGGCACCGGCGGTTTCGGCTTCATCCCCGGGAGCATAGAGCTTTTCCCGCCTTTTTCTCAGTATGTGATATCCGTCTTCCTGCTGCTTTTCGGCTGCAATTTCAGTCTGTATTACCTGCTGCTTATCGGCAAGGTGCGCGATTTTTTCCGCAGCGAAGAGCTGAAGGTCTATTTCGGCATCGTTATCACCGCCGTCGGTTTCGTCTTTCTGGCACTTATAGGGCGGTTTGATGCCTTTCCACAGATTTACACCACCGAGGAGGCCTTCCGGCATGCCCTTTTCCAGGTCTCCACGCTCGTTACGACCACCGGCTATACCACAACGGATTTCAATCTATGGCCCATGCTCTCCGTCACCGTACTCATACTTTTGATGTTCTGCGGTGCTATGGCCGGCTCCACCGCGGGCGGCATCAAGATCTCCCGCTTTATAATTGCCCTGAAGGGTGCGCACATCAACATCCGCAAGCTCATCAATCCCCGGTATGTGCCCAATTCAAAATTCGAAGGCAAAAAGCTGGAAGCCCGAACTGTCAATGACGTTTTTGCTTTCATCACTCTGTATTTTTTCATTTTCCTCGGTGTTGTTTTTCTGCTCTCTTTTGACCCGGTCAACGGGCAGACGGTCACGGTGGTGTCCGATGCCGGCACCTACAAGGTCACCCACGGCTTCTTAAGCAATTTCACCGCGACCCTCTCCTGTCTCTCCAACATCGGTCCCGGGCTTGAGGCCGTCGGCCCCTATTCCAGCTATGCCGGATACAGCAGTTTTTCCTCCATCCTGCTCACCTTCACCATGCTTCTCGGCAGACTGGAGATTCTCCCCGTGCTTATTCTTCTGAGCAGACGGAGCTGGAAAAAAGTTTGATTTCAAAAAGCAAAACTACTTATCCATAAAGAAAGGTACAAAATTATGAACGCAGCAGACGGTATGAATTATGCCCCTCAGGGCAAAGCAAAGCCCGTGGTCAAGCCCGGAGAGTTTGTCTTTTCCGCAGTCCGGCTGGATCACGGCCACATCAACGGTATGACCAACGGTCTTCTCGAGGCCGGTGCCACCCTGAAGTATGTCTGGGATCCCAACCCCGAAAAGGTCGCCGCCTTCCTGAAGAACTATCCGCAGGCCACCGCCGCGAGATGCGAGGAGGAGGCCCTCGAGGATAAGGACACCCACCTCATCGCCGGCGCCGCCGTCACCAGCGAGCGCTGCGGTCTCGGTCTGCGCGCCATGGCGGCAGGCAAGGACTATTTCACCGACAAGGCTCCCTTCACCACCCTCGATCAGCTGGCCTCCGCAAAGAAGGCCGTGGCTGACACCGGCCGCAAGTACATGGTCTACTATTCCGAGCGTCTCCACGTGGAGGGTGCCGTTATGGCGGGCTATATGATCGATCGCGGCGAGATCGGCCGTGTGCTCTCCGTTTCCGGCTTCGGCCCCCACCGTCTCAACGCCCCCAGCCGTCCCGCCTGGTTCTTCGAGAAGGAGAAGTACGGCGGCATCCTCTGCGACATCGGCAGCCATCAGATCGAGCAGTATCTGCATTTTGCCGGTGAGGAGGACGCCACCGTCGAGTTTGCCCGCATTGCAAACTACAACCACCCCGAGTATCCCGAGCTGGAGGACTTCGGTGACTGCACCATCACCGGTAAGAACGGCTCCACCAACTACTTCCGTATCGACTGGTTCACCCCCGACGGACTGCGTACCTGGGGCGACGGCCGCACCCTTATCCTCGGTACCGAGGGCTACATCGAGATCCGCAAGTACGTCAACGTTGCCTCCGAGAAGGCGGGCGGAAACCACGTCTTCCTCGTCAACGGCAAGGGCGAGCAGTATGTGGATGCCACCGGTGTCACCGGCTACCCCTTCTTCGGCGAGCTCATTCTGGACTGCCTGAACCGCACCGAAAAGGCCATGACCCAGGAGCACGCCTTCAAGGCCGCCGAGCTCTGCCTCAAGGCCCAGGAAAAGGCCATCCGGCTGAAGTAAGTTTCACAAATCATAACCACCAGTAAACTGGTGGTTTGACCAGCCCCTAGAAGGGGCTCTTACAGGCTTAACCCCTAAAAGGGGCACAGAAGTTTGGCACCGCATTACCATCACGGGCAGCCGCTCACGCGCGGCTGTCTTTTTTTGCCTACTTGTTCTTGTTACCCGTAAACGGGTCCATATACTCTTTTATGCTGATTTGATCTCCTGCGTTATCTTCCTCAAGTTGATTTCGTATGTATTCTTCAATGATTTTCTTGTTCTTGCCCACTGTATCTACGTAGTATCCTCTGCACCAAAAGTTCCTGTTCCCATATTTGTACTTCAAATTTGCGTGCCTGTCGAATATCATCAATGAACTTTTCCCCTTGAGAAATCCCATAATTTGTGCTACACTAAGATACAGTGGTATGATTACCAACATATGAATATGATCTATACACGTTTCCGCCTCTATGATTTCTACTCCCTTTTGCTCGCACAATTTCCGCAAGATTTCTCCTATATCTCTTCGTAATTTCCCGTATATTTCTTTTCGTCTGTATTTCGAGGCAAAAACGATATGATATTGGCATCTGTAACTCGAATGAGCTGTGTGCTTGATTTCATTATTTGTTTTCTTCATTGTTAAAACCTCCTTGATACTTTTGGTAATGCGGTCGCCAAACCATTTACCATTATATCACGGAGGTTTTTCTCTTGCTAAAGCTTTTTTCCTTCCCCCAGTAGAACTGGGGGTTTATTTCCACGCCTAAAGGCACCAAAAAAACACTCCGGAAAGCATGAAGCTTTCCGGAGTGTTTCGGATTTTAGGTATGTTCCTTATTTCAGCGGCATGCCCTTGGCGGCGAGGTCGGCCACGATGCCGTCCACGACAGCCTGGACCTCCTCACGGGTGAGGGTACGGTCGGCGCAGGAGAAGGAGATGCGCACGTTGATGGCGCAGCCTTCCTCGCCACGGTAAACATCCACCACGCGGACGCCCTTGATGTAGGGGCAGGCGGCGGCATCGATCGATTCCTTGATGGGGGCAAAGGTATCAGAGCTGACGTTCAGGTCGATCTCCATACCGGGGAAGCGGGAGGCCTCCTCATAGCGGATGCCCGCCGGGGCGATCTTTGCGAAAGCCTCGATATCCAGCTCGGCGTAGACGATGGATGCCTTCTTGTCGATGCTCTTGCCGACAGTGGGATGGACAACGCCCATCTCGCCGAGACAGATGCCGTCGCAGGAGACGGAATTGAGGTTCTTCGGATGCTGCCAGGAGTGCTCTGCCGCCATGGGCGCAAAGACGAGAGCCTTGTGCTTGAGCTCGTCGGCGAGGACGGCCAGCATATCCCGCAGGCGGAAGTAAAGATCGCGCAGCTCAGCGGTCTTGGAATAGAGGGTGATGCAGAGCATCTTGCGCTCGTTGCACATACCGTCCTCACGGAGACCCTTGACCACGCGGCCGATCTCAAAGAGACCGAACTCGGGAGCATAGCCGACGTTGGTCTTGAGCTGGCAAAGCTCGGTGGGCACGATGGAGGTGCGCAGCACGGAGAGGTTGGGGTTGGTGGCATTGAGCAGGCGGACGTTGTCCTCCACCTCCATACCGAGGCGCTTATATTCATCGCTGTAGGCCCAGACGTAGGAATGAACCTCGTGCAGGGAGAAGCGCTTGACGAGCATATCCTTGACGTTCTCCTCCACCGACTTGGTCAGCTCCATCCGGACGGGATAGAGGGGGGATTTCGCCGTGATGGGGGCAAAGTTATCGTAGCCGTAGATACGGGTGATCTCCTCGATAAGGTCGGCCTTCAGGGTAACGTCCTTGGTGGCACGCCAGGAGGGAACGGTGACGCGGAAGTTCTCGCCGTCACGCTCCACGGCAAAGCCGAGGGCGGTGAGGGTCTTTTCGATATGGTCGCAGGTGATGGCATCACCGATGCCGGTGTAGCGGTCCACAAAGCTCTTGTCGATCTCCAGAGTCTTGCACTCATAGGAGCGGTTGTAGCGGTCGGTGAGGCAGGAGGTGACCTTCGCACCGGGATCGATCTCGGAGAGGAGCTTGACAAAGCGGGCAATGGCCGTGACGGTCATCTCGGGATCGAGGGTCTTCTCATATCTCTGGGAAGCATCGGTGCGGTGAGCCAGACGGGCGGCGGATTTGCGCACGGAAACGGGATCGAAGCAGGCGGACTCCAGGGTCAGGCTGGTGGTGTCCGCAACGATCTCGGAATCCAGACCGCCCATGATACCGGCAATGGCCACGGGCGTCTCGCCGTTGCAGATCATGAGGGTATTCTCATCGCACTTGCGCTCCACGCCGTCCAGCGTGGCAAAGGTAAAGGCTTCGGCAAACTTGCGGACGCGGATGCTCTCCACCTTGCGGGAATCGAAGGCGTGCATGGGCTGGCCCATTTCAAGCATCAGGTAGTTGGTCATATCCGCCAGGAAATTGATGGCGCGCATACCGCAGTAGAAAAGGCGGATACGCATATTCACAGGGCTGACGGAGACGCCGACGTTGTCAAACTTCAGACCGGAGTAGCGCAGGCAGTCGTCGTTTTCGATCTCGATATCGAGGGCAGGCAGGCTTGCATAGGCCTCGAGATTCGCCACGGGCAGCGCCTTCAGCGGACGGCCGGAAAGGGCGGAAAACTCGCGGGCGATGCCGTAATGGCCCCAGAGGTCGGGGCGGTTGGTCAGAGACTTGTTGTCCACCTCAAAGACAATATCGTCAATGGCAAAGATATCCTTCAGGTCGGTGCCGTTTGCATAGGCGGGGTCGAGATCCATGATGCCGGAGTTGTCATCGCTGATGCCGATCTCCTTCTCGGAGCAGCACATACCGCAGGACATGTAGCCTGCGAGGGGACGGGGGGCGATGGTGATCTCACCGAGGCGGGCACCCACCTTGGCAAAGGCGGTCTTCATGCCCTCACGCACATTGGGCGCACCGCAGACCACGTCCACCGGCTCGCTCTCGCCGATGTCGACCTTGAGCAGGTGCAGCTTCTTGGATTCGGGATGAGGCGCAACGCTCCTGATCTCCGCAACCACAACGCCGGAGAGATCGCTTCCCTTATGGAAGATCTCATTTTCGACCTCTGCCGTGGACAGGGAGAACTGACGGATGAGATCCATGATATCCAGACCGGAAAGATCCACAAACTCGCGGATCCAATTCATAGAAATATACATTTTTCTTCTCCTCTCTCCTTATTTGTCCTCGGTGAACTGGCTCATGGCCACGAGGCTGCCGCTGTTGAGGTCGCGGATATCCTTCACGCCGTACTTCATCATGGCAAGGCGGGTGAGGCCGAGACCGAAGGCGAAGCCGGTGTACACATCGGGATCGATTCCGCCCTCACGCAGGACGTTGGGATGGATCATGCCGCAGGGGCAGAGCTCCAGCCAGCCGCTGTGCTTGCAGGAGGGGCAGCCCTCGCCGCCGCAGATCTGGCAACTGATATCCAGCTCAAAGCCGGGCTCGACGAAGGGAAAGAAGCCGGGGCGCAGGCGCACCTTAAGGCCGTAGTTTTCAAAGACCTCGCTGAGCATGGTCTTCATGGAATAGATGAGGTTTGCGATGGAGATATCCTTACCGACCATCACGCCCTCCATCTGGAAGAAGGTGTTCTCATGGCAGGCATCGGTGGCCTCGTTGCGGAAGCAGCGGCCGGGGAAAACGGCCTTGATGGGCTTGCCCTCGTTGATGAGGGCATCCTTGTACTTCTTATAGATGGCGTTCTGGGCGGCGGAGGTCTGGGTCTTCAGAAGCTGACCGTTGTCCAGATAATAGGTATCCTGCATATCGCGGGCAGGATGGAAGGGCGGGATATTGAGGCTCTCAAAGCACTCGTAATCGGTGACGATCTCGCTGTAGTCCTCCACCTGGAAGCCCATGGAGCGGAAGACCGCCTCACAGCGGCGCTGCACGAGGGTAACGGGGTGGAAGGAGCCGCGGTCAAGCACCGGCGGCAGGGAGATATCAAAGGTCTCCACCGCGTCCAGCTCGCGGGCGAGCTCGGCAGCCGCAAGGGCGGCGGCCTTCTCCGCGATTTTTTCGGCTGCATAGTCCTTGAGCTCGTTGACCTCGCGGCCAAAGCTCTTCTTCTCCTCATCGGAGAGCTTGCCCATATTCTTCAAAAGTGCCGTAACGGAGCCCTTTTTGCCGAGGTATTCCACCTTCAGGCCGTCAAGCTCTGCCACGCTTTGGGCAGCCGCCAGGGCGGCGTCCAGTTTTTCTCTCAGTTCGAGAATGGCTGTGTTCATGCGCTTCCTCCTAAATGCAAATAAAAAAAGATCCGTCTCATAAAACCATGAGACGGATCATCATTTCCGCGGTACCACTCAAATTGCGGTGCGGGCATATCTCCCGCTCCGCCGCTTTTTCTGCCTTAATGCGGCAGCCACATCCCGTTTTCGCGGGAAGCTCCCGGGTCGAAATTCGAAAGATGTGTCCGCGTGCGATCCTTTCACCGCCGATCGCTCTCTTTGACGCGTTTTGTACACACTTTCTACTGTGCCGCCCGCACGGGAGCAGCCCCGATCATCGCCATAATTCCGATATCTCCGGATATATTACCACATTTCCGCCGGGATTTCAAGAGGAATGGCCGTTTTTTATCAAATCGAACCTGTTCTTCTCCCGCATAAAATCATCCACCGTACATCCTGAATCCCTTTGGCTGTCAGCACCGTTTCCGGATCTTACGGCTTACCCGTCCCAGTTGATACGGGCGATGCGCTGCCAAAGCTCAACTCCCACGGGCAAGACCTCCTCCGGCACATAGAAGCCCGGGCTGTGGATGGGCGGGGTATCCCCGGTGCCAAGCCAGAGCATCACGCCGGGTGCAAATTCCATATAGCGGGCAAAATCTTCACCCGCAAGGGTCGGTTCGACCTCCAGAATTTCCACTCCTGCCCCCTGCAGGCGGCGCAGGAGTTCTTCATCATTATAAACGGCGGGACAGCCGATATCCCACTCGGTCTCCGCCTCTGTTCCGTTTGCAGCCGCGCGTATCTCCGCATACTGCCCGAGACGCGCCTTCAGGTTTTTCCTATCTTCTGCAGAGAAGGTACGCAGTGTACCGAAGAGCTCCGCTGCATCAGAAACCACATTGTGGCTCTTACCGGCGTGGATACTGCCGAGAAAAAGCACCGTTCTGGGATCCTCCGCCTCTGCCCGGAGCTCGGGAAGGGCGGCGGCGATCTCCACCGCCGTACGCAGGGCATCTGCACCCTCCGAGGCCTTGGCGCAGTGGGCACTGCGGCCACGGATGCGCAGCTTATAAATATCGCTGGAGGCCATCATCGCACCGGAACGTGAGGAAATACTGCCCAGCGGCGTTCCCTGCCACACATGCAGACCGAAGCAGGCACGGAGATTCTCCGGCACAGCTCCCGCCGCAATGACATCTGCCGCACCCGCCGTGGTCTCCTCCGCCGGTTGGAACAAAAAGCGGATATTATAAGGTAGTTTTTCCCCGTAAAGGGCTTGGGCAGCAGCAAGCAACATGGCACAATGGGTATCATGCCCACAGGCGTGCATAATACCCGGATGGCGGGAGCACACCGGTGCCGCGCTCTTCTCCTCCACGGCAAGGGCATCGGTATCCGCCCGGAAAAGGAGCCACTTTGCCGCCGGATCGGAAAGGAGATCCGCATAAACGCCCCTCTCCGCCACCCGGACAGGCGCATAGCCCATCGCTTTCAGCGCCGCCTCAATATAGGCCGCCGTTTCAAATTCTGTCCCCGCAAGCTCGGGAATCTCATGCAGATTTCGATAATGTTCCATCACGGTTACGGTCATAGATAATCCCTCTCTGATTTCATAAGTGCCCGGTTGGTCACTTGCATAGTAGCATATCCTCCGTTCTACGTCAATACCTAATCACCGTAGTCTCAAAGACCTTACTCCGATCGCCAAGCCTTCCCTTAACATTCTCAACTTCAGGCTGGAGATACGCGGATGTGAACCGCTGACCTCTTGAATGCCATCGGCTCCCTCGGGTATATTTATTCGTCCCATTCATCCAATCCGTCCATTTAGTTCGATTTTATTCAATCAAAATCTATAATTATTCATCTCGTCCAAGGTGTTTCGCTCTAATTCGGGTCAAAACTCTGGTCAGAAAAGTACCGGAGAAGCCCAAAGTACCGGACTTTTCAAAGATTTTCACACCGAAAGGAATGAAATTATGGATTACATTTCAGCGAAAGAAGCGTCCGTATTGTGGAATATTACGGACCAGATGATTCGCAGACACTGCCGAAACGGCAGAATCCCCGGCGCGGTTCAAAGAGACGGGATATGGTTTGTACCAGCAGATGCTCAAAAGCCAGCCAAACTGAAGGCTGAAGCGCCTGAACTTCCAAAGCTCGTGAAGCAACTGCAGCGCCAGCGTACCAAGAGGATCTATCACGGTCTCTATGATTACATTCAGACCAACTTTTGCTACAGCTCCAACCGCCTGGCCAGCAACCGCCTCATGCTCAATCAGGTGGAAGAAGTATACAAGAAAGGCAAAGTCTCCACGGGCTTTGAGCCTATCATTGTAGATGATCTGATTGAAGCCTACAACCACTTTTCCTGCGTCAACTACATCATCGAGACGGCCACAGCGCGGCTTTCCCAGACCTATATCCGCAAGCTGCACTCTATGATCAGCTACGGCTCCATGGCAGAGCGAAAGCTCCAATTCCATCCCGGCGAGTATCGTAG
>JAFQKV010000064.1 GCA_017414715.1 Clostridia bacterium | reverse complement strand
CCCTCTTTACCGACGATTACGGCGATGCGCTGCTCCCTCTGCTCGTCCCCTCGGAGATCGGCGTGGAGATCGGCGGGCTTGCCGTTTTTGACGGCGACCGCATGGTGGCCGAGGTCACAGACCGGGAGGCGCTGGCGCTGGTGCTGCTGCGGGGGGATAAATCCCAGGGTTATGTACCCTTTTCCGTCGAGCTTCCCAACGGTGAACAGGATCAGGGAAGCCTCTTTCTCACCTGCTCCCGCAAAGTCAGCGCCCGGATGAACGGAAGCATTCCCCAAATCGATATCCGCATCCTTCTCAAAGGCGCGCTTGTGGGACACTCCGGCAAAAGCGCCATCACCGAGGTGCCCAAAAACCGCGCCGCCGTGGAGTCTCAGGTCTCCGCCGACATGGAAGCCCTGTGCCGCACCGTTCTCCACCGCATACAGACGGAATTTTGCTGCGATCCCATTGACGTAACCCGCTATGCCAAGCGGCTTTACCGCAAAAATGCCCCGGAGGATATCCGGGACATCATCACCACCGCCATCATCACCGTCTCCGTGGAAACGGATATCCGCAGACTCGGCGAGGTATCGTAATATCAGGCAAAAAACAGGGACGGAAAGCTCAGTTTCCGTCCCTGTATCTGTTTTTATCTGTTTTTCAGAAGTCCCATGAAGATCTGTGCCGTCTCGGCGCGGGTGGCGGTGCCCTTCGGGTCAAGTTTGCCGCCGGGCTTGCCGCTGATAATACCCTCACTCACAGCCCACTGCATGGCGTTCCGTGCCCATGTACTTACCTTTTTGCCGTCGGTGAAGCCGCTGAATGCAGAATCCTTCACAGCATCCGTATCATACGACTTGTATTGCGCATAGCGATGGATCACGGATACCAGTTCTTCTCTTGTTGCTGCCTTGTCTGGGCGGAAGGTACCGTTGGCATATCCGTTGATAAGGCCCTTCTCACAGGCCCAGTTGACCGCCTTGGCATACCATTTCCCGTTATCCACGTCCTTGAAATGGTCAAGGCGTTCGACAGTGCCTCCCTCTATGTTATAGAGGATCTGAACCATCTCCGCCCGGGTAAGGAGCTTCTGGGGTGAGAAGGTCTGTGCAGAGCTGCCGACCATAACGCCCTTTGTTTTTACAAACTCTACCGCATTGTAATACCAATCGCTCTGCCCAACGTCCCCAAAGGGATTATTCCAAGAGGGCGAGACCGTAGGGGTTGGCTTTGGGGTTGCCGTCGCAGTGGGCTTGGGCGTTGCCGTGGCCGTAGGCTTCGGCGTTGCCGTCGCCGTGGGCTTCGGCGTTGCCGTCGCCGTGGGCTTCGGCGTTGCCGTGGCCGTAGGCTTCGGCGTTGCCGTGGCCGTAGGCTTCGGAGTTGCCGTCGCCGTGGGCTTCGGAGTTGCCGTCGCTGTAGGCTTCGGGGTGGGTGTCGGAGTGGGTGCCGCCTTCACCGTCAGGGTCGCAGAGGCCGATGCCGATTTTTCCCAATACGTGGGGTCGGTTTGTTTACTCAGCATGATTTTGTTCACGCTGATGGTATACGTTCCTGCCGGAGCGTTCGCTGGAATCTTCACGGTAAAGGTTCCAAGTGTGTCGGTCGTTACGTCCTTGCCGCTATACCAAGCAACCTTTCCGTTCGACGCATTGAAGGAATATCCTGCTCCTTCGGGCAGCTCGGGCTTGGAAACGGTAAAGCTGTTGTCGCAGGAGATCTGATACTCCATATCGATAAATGCTTCTGCCTTTGACATTTTCAGCGTAGCCGTCACCGTGTTTACTTTTCCGTTCTCTACCGTCGTTTTGTCCAGAGTCAGGCTGAACGTGATGTCCTTGGTATTGGATTCATTGGCAGCGGATACCGGAACGCACAGACTCATACAGAGCGCCACGCAAAGCAGCAGCGCCAGTATTCTTCGTTTACTGTCTTTCACTTCTGTTTCTACCTTTCGTGCACGTATCGTTTACCATTCAAGGCTCTCTTTGCCGGATGCTGCCTGCAGCACGAGGCGCGCCTCACGGGCGGTGACCGTTCCGTCGTCGTCCAGATCCGTTGCGATTTCACCGATGCTGCCGATATCCGAGATCTCGGTAACGGCCTGCAGCGCAAGCTTGGAGTCATTCTCCGCCAAAAGGCCGTCGCCGTTGGCATCACCGACAACGCCGACGGTGACCTTCGTATCGTCTCCGGCTACGTCAGCGGTAAACTGATATCCGTCCTGCTGCTCGGTGGCAGGTATGCGCTCATAACTTTCGCCATTATCGTTGCTTACGGCAACGTAGCAGGGATTACTTGCGGAAACGCTGAAGGTGTTCTCACCCTCCAGCCAGCCGTCCTCCGGCTCCTGCACGGTTGCGTTCACGTTCACAAGGCCGAGCTTGACTCTTGCGGGAATGCTTTCCAGACAAAGCTTTGCCGAGGCAAGGAACCCCGTATCGCTCATATCAATTTTTGCCCATTCCGCCTCTGTTCCGCTGTAATACACAATTTCCGGCGCGCAGCCGGCAAAGGCATTGGCTCCGATGCTTTCCACATCGGCACGGAAGGCAACGGAGGTAACTGCCGTGCAGCCGTTAAATGCATTTTTTCCAATGTTTTGCACACCGCCGCCGATGTTTATGGAACGGATCTCATCCATATATTCGTACCACTGGCATTCCTCAGGCGTTGTGTAGTCTTCCATCCGGCCGATTCCCGAGATCGTGAACGATCCGTCGTCCAGATTCAAAGACCAGTTCATCTGATGCAGGCTGTCCGTACCGCAGGTTCCGTCAATATAGTTTCCTTCCTTGCTTCGGTTCAGCCAGTGATCCAGAAGATGATTAATGGAATCCGACCAGTCCGCAATCGCCTCTTCCGGTGTTTTGGCACCACTTGTTACTCTCAATAACATTTGCGTCATAGGATCCTGTTGACTGTTGCCATCGGTTCCGGTCACAAAGCCGGGATCAATGGAATATCCGTTCAGGATATAGTTCTGATACATATCGACCATATCCGCATCATAGAGAAGACCGTAATCCTGCAGCGTCGCCACGCGATCCTCAATGCTGTTGATTTCCTTTGCGACGGCCGCAAAGGCCGTGGCCGCCTTGTTCCGCTCCTCTCCGGTAATCGTCGAGGGCATCACGTAAACCTCCGCATCGTCGTAAGCGTTCACGTACGCTTTTTTCTTGATCTGATTATTGCCAACGGGAGAGGGAATGATGCCGACATTTTCCTGAAATGTAGCCAAGTTGTCACCGGCAAACTCTGATCTGGTTATATATTCCCGCGAAAACTGCGCAAATGCAGTTTTTCCGTCTCTCACATTTCTTCGCACGGCACTGGAACCCAAAATGGCTGCGATCTTCTTGGTTACATACAACTCCTTGAGCCAATTGAAAACGGAGAGCATATTGGCATTTTCTGTATCAAAGGAATACATACCGTTGCTTTTCCGAACCGTCTGTGCTCCATCCAACTGAAGATTGTATTTCGTGTATGCTTGATATGAGCAAAGGCCATACACCTCAGGGGTTCCGTCCTCGTTTTCGTCCTCATAGCAGGCTTCCATGATCTTCGTAGCTGCATCAAAAGTCCATTCGTAATCACGGACAAGCTTGTAGACCATTTCCGCAGAGTATCCGTTCTTCTTCAGAACGTTTTTATTGAAGGCCCAGTAGGTTCCGTCATTCCAGGTTTGAAAACTCATACTTCCCGCAATCAAAGCAACACCGTAATGCTTGCCCTCAAAGACGAGCTGCTTGGTCATGGCCTGCCAGAAACAATCGGGATCCTTAACGTCAAAGCCGGTGGATTTGTCGATGATACTTAAGTCCTGGAAATAGCCCGCCGCAGTTCCCGCAATACCCAGAGGGGCGGCCACGCAAACAAAGTGACCCATTGAGTTGAAGCCAGACTGGATGGCGTTGACCATAACGTCATTCAGGATTCCGCCGCTCAAATGGCTTCCGCCGCCAAAATGCTGCGTCACCTCAAGCTCGAAATTGTATTCCTCAGCCACCTTTTCGATGCGCTCTTTCAAAACCTGATCGTACTTATTCAACGCATTATTGTTGAAAAGCTGATAGAAGGAATTGCTGAAAATCCGCAGCGTAAATCCGCCGAGATCCACAGCCTCGCTGTCCTCCGCAGAGCTTGCCGCACCCGCGTCTGTTGTAACGGCCTGCGTGTCCCCATCTCCCTCTGCCAGAACTGTAGGCAGGAAAAGGTTCACACAGAGCGCAAAACAGATGAGAAGCGCAAACAGTTTCTTGTGCTTACAAATCAGTTGCATCATATTCGTTTCCTCCGATTCTCAAATCTGCCGCAATTTAAAATGTATAGGTTTAGAAACTAGCAATTGATTGTAAAGTAAATATTGATTTTTAAATAATATAGTGCTATAATTACCTTCATGAATAATGCTGCAATCGTTTCTAAACCTATACTTTTCAAAACTTTTTACACGTCTTTCTTTTCCTTTTCTCTTCTTTTTGCCTTTCCGTAAAACGTGCTGACCGGCAGGTCACAGCCGGCGGCGGCATTGCGGAGGGATATTTTTTTGTCCCTCCATGCCAGTCGGAGCTCGTCGAAGTTCTCCGGAAGGGGGCGGGGCGGGCGGCCGAATTTCACGCCACGTGCCTTTGCGGCGGCAATGCCCTCTGCCTGACGGGTACGGATATTCTCTCTTTCGTTTTGCGCCACGAAGGAGAGCAGCTGCAGCACGATATCGGAAATAAACGTGCCCATCAGATCCTTTCCCTGACGGGTGTCGAGCAGAGGCATATCCAGCACCACCACATCCACCCCCTTTTCCTTCGTCAGAATGCGCCACTGCTCCAGAATTTCTTCGTAGTTCCTGCCAAGTCTGTCAATGGACTTGACGCACAGAATATCCTCCCGCTTCATGCGCCGCACCAGTCTGCGCCACGCAGGGCGGTCAAAATCCTTCCCCGACTGCTTGTCAAGATATACGTTCGCCGGCGGCACCTGAAATTCCTGCAGGGCGATGCGCTGGCGGTCCTCGTTCTGCTCACGGGTGCTGACGCGTATATATCCGTAAAGCGTTGACATCATAAAAAACCTCCTGTGAATAAATGACTTTCGGATGATGTCATTGTATCACAGGTGATTTTTTTCTGCTCTGCTGCTTTCCGAACAATAAATATCCACCCGCATAGGGTGGTATTTCGTTTTCGGGCATATCCCTATTACTGCTGGCTGCGCACAAGTGCGTTTTCGGGTTGGTATGCCAGCCATGCAAAGGTTATCGCCCACCCGTAAACGGGTTAAACATTTGGCGGCTCCCCTTGTCAGGGGAGCTGGCGGCGACAGCCGACTGAGGGGTAGTCTTTCGATTTGCTCTCCCTCCGTCTTTTTGCCTTGCGGCAAAAATCCACCGTCCTCGGCAGAGGGAGGCAGGCATAAGATCCTCCTGCGTTTGGCTCTTTTCAACCACGCGTCTATCGCGTGGTTTTTATTTTACAACAAAAAAAAGGACACTCCTTCGAGTGTCCTTTCGGTTTTGCATTTTACTGCGGTCAGGCCATGCGGTTGATGGCGAGAGCCATCGCGCTCTTCTGATGCGCGGCCTTGTTCTTATGGATCAGATTCTTGGCAGCAGCCTGATCCACCTTCTTCGCAGCCTTCACATACGCATCGGAAGCGGCAGCCTTGTCACCGGCCTCGCAAAGCGCAAAAACTTCTTTAACAGCCGTGCGCAGCGCGGACTTCTCCATGCGGTTATGGATTCTTCTGGAAGCGGAAATCTCCACTCTCTTCTTGGCCGACTTGATATTGGGCATTATCGTGCACCTCCTTCATGCGTTGTACCCGCCGCGAAGCAGATATTCCTTCGCGGACTCAAAGTATATTACCACACTTTTTCAAAAATTGCAAGGGATTTTTTTATACTTTCTCCCCCAACCCGCGGTTTTTTATCCTGCACGGGTATCAACCGGCCAGCAGCGCCGCTTTTTCTGCGCTGAGACGGTCTCCGGTGAGAGAGGTGATACCGTAATGCTCCACGTCCGCAAAGAAGCGCTCCACCTCGGCAATAAAGAATTCGTCCCATTCCGCCGCCGGAACGAGGCAAAGCTCTGCCCAGCGCAGCGGCAGTTTTTCCCTGCGCAGGCGATACAGACATTCACCGTCCCCGCCGCAGCCGCGCTCTGCCTTATCCAGCAATGCAAGTCCTTTCTCAAGAAAGTCGCTGTCATAGACCGCAGCGGAAACGCCCGCCTCCACCGTCGGCTTTTTCGCCGCAAGCTGCGCCGAAAGCATATCCAGCCAGTCGCTCACATAACCGCCCGCAGCGCCAAACACGCCGTAAAGATAATCGTGGACGGCGAGGACAGCGGGGTAATCCGCATTCCGGGCGACCCGCGCTGCTACGTATGCCTTGAGTCCGCCGAATTCCGCCCCCGTCACGCTGCCGCAGCCGGCAAAGATACAGGCCTCCACACCGGCATCATACAGCAGCCGGATATTCTCACCAAGGGTCACTGCATCGGTCACGGGGCAGAGATACTGCCCGTCGGCATAGATATGCAGAACCGCTCCCAGATGGGACGTATTCTTTCTCCATGCCCTGACAGTGGAAATAAATCCGTTTTCCCCATAATTCTCTCCCCGGGTCGTGCCTGCATCGGAGAGCATGACCAGCACGTTCTCCGCCGGCAGGGTCACCGTCGGAGTACAGGCCGCGCCGATAAGCTCGATCTCCAGAAGAACGCCGGAATAATTCTCCGCCACCTTCTCCGCAACGAAATTGACAAGCCGGATGTACGTACCTGCGGGGCTTTTCTCCTGCGCATTGATCGCCGCGCAGTTCGCGCAGCTGCAGGGCGTATCGCAGCCGATATGCCGCAGAGATACGCGCTGGACAAGGGAGCTTCCATCCAGCGTTGCAAGCACCTTATCCGTGATCCGGGATATAACCTCCGGATTTGACAGGCAGAGCTGCCGCAGCCCGTCGGAGGATATATCCCGCGAGGAGTAAAATGCGCGGTTTGCATAGTAATACTGATTTGAAGGGATGAGCGATTCCAGCGTCTGCTGCGCATCGCCGGAATAGGTGATGCTGCCGCCGTACTTGGTGCCGTCCTTCAGTCCGCCTGCGTTGAGCATATTTGGCATGGCAAAGGCCCATGTGTTTCCCTCACCGGAAAGAACGCCGCGCTGACCGAAATCCGGCACGACGATCTGCGTACCGGCCTGCAGTACGATCTTCCTTTTCTCGGATTGTACGGAAATGCGGTCGGTGAACTGCCGCAGACCGCAGTATTCCTCCAGGAAGGTATACACGGCACACAGCGTGCCGCGGTCGCCCGTTCCCGTCAGGGTAATACGGTCCAGGCTGATGCCGATATAGCCGTATTCCGAGCTCATGGCAGCGATCTCGTCATCTCCCGCCGTATCGCTACCGTAGCCGATGATGATCTCTTTTCCGCGGCCGGGTTCCGATTCCTTACGAACGTTGAGCTTGCAGCCCGAAACCTTTTCCACGGTGCTGACGAATACGTCAACCGCGGCACGCTCGGCGGCGGTAGGCTCATCACGCTCCACCACAGTCCACTCGGTGCTTCCGCCGCGGCAGAGAACGACATTCGTCTCTCCCTGCAGACGGATATCCACAGCATAGGTGCGGCGCTCCTCCCCCGCTGCCGTTTTTGCGGTAACAGAGATCAGGGCGCGCCAGAGTCCCGCGGTCATCTCCGCGTCCGGCGTGAAGGACAGCCTGACGAGACCGGCCTCACCCACCGCTATTTTCTTTTCGTATGCTCCAAAGCGAATGTGCTCTGCAGCATCCCGCTGTCCGTCCGTCGGTGACCAGAGCGCCTGCGCACTCACGTCGGTGATCTCAAGATCGGAGGTGCCGCAGGCCCAGATCCAAAGGGTCATTTCCCCTGTCTCCCCCACGGAGAGCGTGATCTCGCGGGAAGGGGTAGTCTCGCGGTAATACCCGACAGGCAAAAAGCGCCCGTCTGCGGCAAGATGTCCTTTTCCTTCCCGCAGAAAGAGGTGTACCTCCCCCGTGCCGCAGGTGTCCGCATATTTTTCCCGCAGTGCGGGGTTAATGACAAACAATATCAGCGCCGCGGCACAAATCAGTACCGCCGCACCGCCAAGCAGCGCATACAGCAGGGACTTTTTCTTCATTTCCGGACCTCCTTTCCCTCTTTAGGCATGCGACGCCGTACAGATCGCTGCACGGCGTCGCGGATGAACTTATTTCGCGGGGCGAACCACAAAGTTGACGATACGGTTTTTGACCACGATGGTCTTGACGATCTCCATTCCCTCCATGGCGGCACGGACACGGGCATCGGCCAGAGCCGCTGCCTTGGCCTCCTCGTCCTCACAGTTCTCGGCAACGCTCACCGTAGCACGGAGCTTTCCGTTGACCTGCACAGCCAGCTTAACATCGCTTTCCTTGCACTTTTCCTCGTCATATTCCGGCCAGCTCTCGTAGGCGATGGTATTGTCATGGCCGAGAGCCTGCCACAGCTCCTCACCCACGTGAGGCGTGATGCAGGACATCATCTTCACAAACCCCTCGGCATACGCCTTCGGGCAGGAGCCGGCCTTGTAGACCTCATTGATAAAGACCATCATCTGGGCAATGGCGGTATTGAAGCCGAGCACCTCGAAGTCAGAGGTGACCTTTTTCACGGTCTGGTGATAGACACGGGTCAGCTTGCCGTCGTCCTCTTCGGTGATGTTTGCGGGCTCGGTGAAGAAATTCCATACGCGGTTGATGAACTTTCTTGCACCGGCAACGGCAGTGGTGGACCAGGGCTTGGAAACCTCCAGGGGGCCCATGAACATTTCATAAAGGCGCAGGGTGTCCGCACCGTATTCGCGGACGATATCGCTGGGATTGACCACAAATTCGGGGAAACGCTTGCCCATCTTGATGCCGTTCTCACCGAGGATCATGCCCTGATGTACCAGCTTCTTGAAGGGCTCCTTCACGGGAGAGATGCCCTCGTCGTAAAGGAAACGGTTCCAGATGCGGGAAGAAAGGAGGTGACCGACCGCATGCTCGGGGCCCCCGACATAGAGGTCAACAGGCATCCAGTGCTTGAGAAGCTCGGGATCGCAGAGCGCATTCTCGTTCTTAGGGTCGATATAGCGCATGTAATACCAGGAGGATCCTGCAGAGCCGGGCATGGTGGAGGTCTCGCGCTTGCCCTTCAGGCCGTCCTTAT
>JAFQKV010000063.1 GCA_017414715.1 Clostridia bacterium | reverse complement strand
TAACGTGGCGGTTGAGGAAGGCATTCTCGACCAGGTTACTGTTACCATCGAATCCGGTGTCATTGGAGGCATGGCCGGGCAGAACCTCGATTTCGGCACTACGACCAATCCCGTGGCCATTACGGCTCAGCCGGATATGTTCAACTTCTATGACGGAGGCGGCCTGGACATTGCTTTCCTGTCCTTTGTGGAAGCCGATGAAAAGGGCAATATCAACGTTACCAAGCTTTCCGGTCAGATCGAAGGCCCCGGCGGTTTCATGGACATCTCTGCCAACGCCAAGCGCATGTGTTTCCTTGGTACTTTTACCGCTGGTGGTCTGGATGTAAGCATTGGCGATGGAGAAATGCACATTCTGAAGGAAGGCCGTTATAAGAAGTTTATCAACGAAGTTTCCCATCTGACCTGGAGCGCCGACCACGCCCGGGAGATCCAGCAGCCGGTGCTGTATATCACGGAGCGCGCGGTGTTCGAGCTGAGGCAGGAGGGCATCATGCTCACCGAGATCGCCCCCGGAGTGGATCTTGAAAAGGATGTTCTCAGCCTCATCCCCTTCCGCCCCCTGATCGCAGAGAATCTCAAACTCATGGATGCCCGGATTTTCCGGGACGAGCCCATGGGCCTTGGCAAGTAACGAGGAGGTTAGAATCAGAATATGAAGCCTTTAAAGCTGCGGGGCGTGGTTCCCGCCCATCTCTCGCCTTTCCGTGAGGATTTTAGTCTGGATGCCGATGAACTGCGCCGGCATATCCGGACACTAGCCGATGTGGACGGCGTAGACGCCATCATCTCCAATGGGCACGCCGGTGAGGTGACCGCACTTAGCGACGCGGAATATGTTCAGGTCATTGAGATCGCAAAGGACACCGTGGGTGCCGATTATCCGATCATCTCCGGTGTCGTAGAGCAAACTGCGGAAAAGGCTGCGTGGCGTGCCAATGTGGCCAAGGCAGCCGGCGCCGACGCGATTCTGCTATTCCCCCCCAACCTCTTTAATCTTGGGGCCTCCAACACTTCTGAGCTTCCTTACCGCTTCGTTTCTACTGTAGCGGAAAAGGCGGACATCCCCATCGTGCTTTTCCAGTTCTCCGTTCAGTCCCGCATCGCCTATACCACCGACACGCTGGTACGCATGGTGGAAAACATCCCCTCCATCGTTGCCATAAAAGAGGGTACAGATGAAATGCAGCGTTATGAAGACAACGTCCGTGCCCTGCGCGCCTGCAAAAATCAGGTCTCGATCCTCTGCACAAACAACACCAAGCTGCTTCCAAGTCTTGCCATCGGCGGCGACGGGATCATTTCCGGCTCTGGCAGCGTCATCTCCCCGCTGCTGTCTGAGCTTTTCCGCCACGTGGAAAACAACGATCTCTTTTCTGCGCGGGCGGTTTATGAACGGATGTACCCGCTGATGCGTGTTTTCTACGCCGACCCCGTTATCGATATGCATAACCGTATGAAGGTGGCTCTCAAGCTGCTGGGGCTGCAAAAGCGGGCCATTTCCCGTGATCCCATGATCCTCATCTCTCCGGAAGAAGAGGAGCGCATCCGTCAGGCATTGGTGGAGGCAAATCTGCTGTGAGCATCGAAGAACGCTGGCTTGCCGGACATATGGGCAACCGGACAAACCCCTATCAGCAGGCATTGCAGCGTGTTGCCGGGATAGTCAGAGAAGAAGGAAAAATGGAGATCCTCCACTCCGGTGCCGCCGGAGATGAAGCCTCCATGCTAAGCCGGCTTCGTGAAAATACCCTGCAGGCCATGGTGGGGACTGCCGCCTGTTTACACCCCTTCTGTTCCGAAGTCTCTCTTTGTGATTTTCCCTTCCTTTTTTCCAGTCGCGAGCACTTCTATCGCAGTTGCGATGAAGTCCTCCGACCGGTGCTTACCCAGCGTTTGCTGGAAAAAGACATCCGGCTCCTTTGCATTATGGAGGGCGGCTGGCGCGATATTTTCAACAGCAGGCGTCCCATCACCGAGCCGGATGATCTTTCCGGACTTCGAATGCGAACCATGGATAACCCCGTCCATCAGGCAACCATGACCGCGCTCGGCGCGGAGGCTGTGGTGCTGAGTACTGCCGAAAGCTACGAAGCGCTTAAAAACGGCGACATTGACGGCGGGGACAGAGCCGCCAGCAACTATGTGGATTACGGCTATCACCGCATTGCTCCCTACTACTGCAAAATCGGCGTATTTATGATCGCCTCCTATCTTCTGGTGTCGGAGAAATGGTTTCGTTCTCTTGGTGAGCAAAGCAGACAGTTGTTGTTGACGATGTCCGGAGAGATCGCCGCAACAGAGCGCCGGGACTATCGCGAGGCAGACGAGGCAGCGTTGGCGGCGCTGGAAAAAGAATCCGTCACCATCACTCACGGCAATCGAGCCGCTTTCCGTCGGGCAACGGAGAAGGTCTGGTCGCAGTTTCTCCCCGCCACACACGGAGCTGATCTTTTGGAAAAGATCCAGCGGCTGGATGTATAAATCAACGTTGAAGCCAACAGTCGGAGGTAAAGAAAATGGATATGGAAAAACTGCGCGAGTGTATTGGCAAAAGTGCCAGTTACTCCAGAACCGTAGGAGAGAGTGACGTGTATCTCTTCGGCGGCATTTCCGGCGACCTTCATCAGAACCATTATGATGAGGCCTTTATGCAGAAAACTCAGTTCAAGCATCGCATCGCCCACGGGATGCTGGTGGCATCTTATATGAGTTCTGCCGGCTCCCTGCTCAACGACCGCATGGAATGGCACACTGTTTCCTATGGTTACGACCGGATCCGCTTTATCAAGCCCGTCTTTATCGGAGACACCCTGCTCTGCACCGAGACAGTTACCCGGGTCGATGACGATGGCAAGTATTTTGCCGATGTTACCGCTGTGAATCAGGACGGCGTTCTTGTGGCCGTGGCCACGCATGTTTCCAAGTTCATTGATGTTCAGGAATAACAGAAAGGAACAGAATCATGGAAAATAACGAAAAAGTTACCTTGAGCTGCGAAGACGGCGTAGCGACTCTCATCTTTGAAAACACGCATCTGAACATTCTTTCCATGCCCATGCGCGCTCAGATCGACACATATATCGATCAGCTCTTGGAAGAGGGAAAGACCCGGGTCTTGATCATCCACGGCGCCGGCGGAAAGGCCTTCTCCGTCGGTTCCGACATCAAGGAATTTGACCCTCGCCCCGGCTACGGAATCGAGCGCAACACCGAGGAGCACCGGGTATTCAATAAAATCCGCGACTTTCCTTTCCCCACCATAGCCGCTATCGAGGGCTATGCTTTGGGCGGCGGGTTGGAGCTGGCCCTGACCTGCGATTTGCGTGTGGCTTCCGAAAACTCCATGCTTGGCGTGCCGGAAATCACTCTGGGTGTTTTCCCGGGCGGTGGCGGCTGCGACCATCTGACGCGTCTGCTTGGCCTCAGCAAGGCCAAGGAGCTGATGTACACAGGCGATCCCATCACCGCCCAGGAAGCATGGCGGATTGGACTTGTGAATCGCCTCGCGCCCAAGGGCGAGGCCCTCAAGGCTGCTCAGGAGCTGGGCAAGCATATTGCATCCCGTTCCGGACTTTCTTTGCAGGTAATAAAAGAGGTTGCCGATAAAGGCATTGAAATGCCTCTCAAGGAAGCCTTTAAACTGGAAATCGAGGGTTCTGAGCGTCTCTTTAATGGCAAAGACGTCCACGAAGGTGTTCGGGCCTTCAAAGAGAAGCGCCCGCCCGTATTCAATCAGTGAGAACTGCAAGGGCAGCATTGTCCTGTCAGCTCATCATAAATCCGAAGGAAGGAGGCTCACTCACCGCAATTCCCAAGGAAAAATATATTTTTAATTT
>JAFQKV010000062.1 GCA_017414715.1 Clostridia bacterium | reverse complement strand
GATATACTCCATGATCTGTGCCTGGATCTCGGCGTTGATCTTGCGGCCGTCCTCATAATACTGGGTGCAGGCCTCGGTGGTGACGGTAAAGCCCTGGGGCACGGGAAGACCGATCTTGGTCATCTCGGCGAGGTTCGCGCCCTTGCCGCCCAGCAGCTCGCGCATGGAACCGTTGCCCTCAGAGAACAGGTAGACAAACTTGTTTGCCATGTTGTATTCCTCCAAACGTTTTATTTTCCTATTTAATATGAAATACCGTAACCTGAATTATAGCAAAAACCGCGGGCATTTTCAAGGTGTATTTGCAAAAAAAGCAAATGGCACAAAGGGAAAGGGGGCAAATTCTCCGAAATTGGGCATAGAGAGGGAAGCGAACATTGAAATGCACCGGGAAATGCGATATAATGAGGGCAGAAAAAAGAACGGTCGGGAGGGGAAAAGGATGCGGGAGCGGCCCTGCGTTTTCGGCATTGACATCGGAACGACCAGCATCTGTGCCGCGGCGGTGGATCCGGAAAGCGGGCACCAGCTTGTCGCGCTGACCCATAAAAACCGTGCAGCCTTGCAATCGGATGATCCATGGCGCAAGGAACAGG
Organism: Clostridia bacterium; assembly: GCA_017414715.1. Classification (GTDB taxonomy): domain Bacteria; phylum Bacillota; class Clostridia; order Oscillospirales; family QAMX01; genus RGIG1911. The sequence goes on along the minus strand of JAFQKV010000062.1, from coordinate 5,616 downwards.
ACACGGGCCTGATCCTTGCGGATGTGCACGGGCTCATTGACGGCCTGACGGCGGAAGGTTACACGCCGACAGCCATTGGGCTTGCCGGACAGATGCACGGTATCGTCTATGCCGACGGGGAAGGCAGACCCCTTTCCCCGCTTTATACCTGGCAGGACGGGCGGGGTGGATTGCCCCTTCCCGGCGGAAGCGCCTGCGAAAGGCTTGGCCTTCCGGAGGGTTACGGCTTTGCAGCGCATCTTTACATGGCAGAGACCGGCGCTGTGCCGCCCGGCGCGGCAAGCCTCTGCACGGCGGCGGATCTTGCGGCGATGGTTCTCACCGGTACGTCCCGGCCGCTGATGCATGTCACCAACGCCGCCTCCCTCGGTCTGTTTGACGTGACTGCGGGGAAATTTCTGCCCGAGGCAGAGCAGCTGCTGTTAAATTCCGGCATGATCCTGCCGCACGTGACGGAACGGCTGGAGCCGGTGGGCGAATTCTGCGGTGTGCCCGTTTACTGCGCCATCGGTGACAATCAGGCGGCCTTCCGTGCGGCCGCCGGGGCGGGGGAGGTGCTGCTCAATTTCGGCACGGGCAGCCAGGTGTCCCTTCTGTCGGAAAGCCCTCTGTCTCTGCCCGGACTGGAGGTCCGGCCGTATCTTGACGGTAAGTTTATCCAGAGCGGCTCCGCCCTCTGCGGCGGACGTGCGTATGCCGCCCTTGCGGATTGCTTCGCGGCCTTTGACCGCGCCCGCGGGCTGGAGGGGACGGATGTTTACGAAACCCTTGGCCGCCTTGCGGAGGCCGCGTCCGTCGGGGATGCGCCGCAGGTGGATACCGCCTTTGCCGGTACCCGGGAGGATCCGGAGCGGCGGGGCAGCATCTGCGGGATCTCGGAGAATAATCTGACCCCCGGCCATCTTGCCCTCGGAATCCTGCGCGGTATGGTGGAAGAATTATATCTGATGTATGAAATAAGCGGTGCGGATGCTGCGTCCCTGGTGCTTTCGGGCAACGCGGCGCGGAAAAACCCGCTGCTCGGGTCCCTTGCGGCGCAGCGCTTCCGCCTGCCTGCCCGGCTTTGCCCGGTGCGGGAGGAGGCGGCCGTCGGCGCAGCGCTGGCCGTGAGAGAGGAGATAGGAAAATGAAGGCGTGGGATGTTGCTTTTGCGGCAGGAGAAGAAATTTCTCTTGTAAAGGAAAATAAAGAGATCCTGAAACTCTATTATGCGGAAAATGCCGTATACTCGGAATTGTTCTGCGAAAAGACGGATAAACCGCTGTGTCTGTCCGCACCGGCTGAACGGGACGAAAAAGTCCTTTTCCGTCTGCGTCCCGCCCGGGCGGAGCTTATTGTTTCGGGGAAGCTTATGGACGAAAACTGGCCCTGGGGAACGCCCGATATTTCCGACGCGGAGATCCGCGGCGCGGCAAAACTTATGCCCTCGCCGGATGAAGAGCTTTTGCCTTCTGTGACGGATACCTTCCGCGGTGCGGAGGGCTGGCGACCCGGGGACTTCGGCGAGGTTTTTGTGGGCGACTGCATGCCCTACGCCGACAGCGGGCGCTACCACGTGCTCTGGCTGTGGGACCGCCGCCACCACAGAAGCAAATGGGGTCGCGGCGCGCATCAGTGGGCGCACATCTCCACCTACGATCTGGAAAACTGGCAGGTCCATCCCATGGCGGTGCCCATCACCGAGGACTGGGAGGGCTCCATCTGCACCGGTTCCCACATCCGCTGCGGGGATATGCAGTATCTTTTCTACACCGTCCGCACCATGGACGGAAGCCCTGCGCCCCTGCGCCGCTCGGTATCTTCCGACGGGTATCATTTTAAAAAGGATCCGGGCTTTTCCGTCACTTTAAGCGAGAGATACCATGGAGCATCTGCCCGGGATCCCAAGGTAGTGCGGGATGCGGAGGGGCTTTTCCATATGTTCGTTACCACCTCTCTCATGCCGGAGGACCGGGGCTGCCTTGCCCATCTTCTCTCGGAGGATCTGGACAGCTGGCAGGAGACCGAGCCGGTTTACGTCGCCCCGGAGGGAGAGGATCAGCCGGAATGCTCTGATTATTTTATTGCGGGTGGCTGGCATTATCTCATTCTCAGCCACCATGGGAAGGGGCAGTATTTCTATTCCCGGGAGCCTTTTGGCCCGTGGCTGCGGGCGGAGGACAATTCCATTCCCTGCCGGTCTGTGCCCAAGATGGCATACTTTGAGGATCGCATCATTTTTACCGGCTTTGCTGGCATGGACGGTTATGCCGGCACCATGACCTTTACGGAGGCCTTCACGCAGGCCGACGGAACGCTGAAATTCAAACCGCTGTTTAAAGGAGAAGAATAAATGTCTGTTGTAACCATCGTCGGATCGGGCATGATGGGATCTGCCCTTGCCTTTCCCGCCGCAGAAAACGGCCACGAGGTGCGTCTCTGCGGCACGCCCCTGGACCGCGAGATCATCGATACCTGCCGAAAGACCGGCCGTCATCCCAAGTTTGAGCGGGATTTCCCTGCGGGTGTGAAGTATTACCGGATCGAAGAGGTGGATGAGGCTCTTTGCGGCGCGGATATGGTTATCGGCGGCGTGTCGAGCTTCGGCGTAGACTGGTTCGGGGAGGAGATCCTGCCCCGCATCCCGGAGGATACCCCCATCCTGACGGTTACCAAGGGCCTGATGGACACCCCGGAGGGCAAGCTCATCACCTATCCCGATCTGTGGCGCGCACGCCTTGCGGAAAAGGGCCTGCGCCGCTGCCTTAACGCCGTGGGCGGTCCCTGCACCAGCTACGAGCTGGTCTTTCACGATCAGACGGAGGTGGCCTTCTGCGGTGACGATATCGAGATCCTCGCCCGGCTCAAGGCCATCATGGAGACCGATTATTACCATATCAGCATCACGACGGATGTCACCGGCATCGAGAGCGCCGTGGCGCTGAAAAACGGCTATGCCCTCGCCATTGCCCTCACCGTGGGACTCAATCAGCGGGAGCACGGTGTTGACAGTGTGCAGCATTTCAACTCTCAGGCCGCCGTATTCGGCCAGAGCGTCAAGGAAATGGCAAAGCTGCTGGAATATCAGGGCGCACCGGGTCTGAATAATCTCTGCGTCGGCGCTGGCGATCTGTACGTCACCGTCTACGGCGGCAGAACGCGGCTGGTGGGCATCCTGCTCGGCCGCGGTCTGACCATTGCAGAGGCAAAGGAGGAGCTTTCCGGCGTGACGCTGGAGAGCCTCGTGGTGGCCGAGCGCGTTGCCCGTGCCGTCCGTGCCGCCGCAGCCCGCGGCGTGCTCGATCCTGCGGATTTTCCCCTGATGATGCACGTGGACGATATCATCACCCGCACGGCACCGGTGGAGATTCCCTGGGATGCCTTTACCTATCGGGAGGGTTGAAAATGTCTGTCAAAGAGATGGAAAAGTATAGAAATTATGCCTGCGCCTGCGGAAAGATCCACGATTTTTCCGGTGAGGTCATCTCCGGCTGCGGTGCAATCAACGAACTGCCCCGGGTGCTGAAGGAAAAGGGCATCCGCCGTCCTTTCATCATCGCCGATGAGAATACCTATAAGGCGGCGGGGGCGCAGGCTGCGGAGCTTTGCCGGGCGGCGGGCGCGGAGCCCACGGAATTTGTTTTCCGGGAGAAAAAGCTGGAGCCGGAGGAGCGCACGGTAGGTCTTGCTATGCTCCATTACGACTATGCGGCGGATGCCGTCATCGGTGTGGGCTCCGGCGTGATCAACGATATTTCCAAGATCGTTGCCGCCGTGGCGGATAAGCCCTATATCATCGTCGGCACTGCGCCCTCCATGGACGGCTTTGCCTCTGCGACCTCCTCCCTGACCCGGGAGGGGCTGAAGATATCCCTGCCCTCCAAAGCGGCAGAGGTCATCATCGGCGATACGGATATCCTTGCCGCCGCGCCCATGCACATGATGCTTTCCGGTCTTGGTGACATGCTTGCAAAGTACGTCAGCATCTGTGAGTGGCGCATTGCAAACCGCATCACCGGGGAGTACTACTGCCCGGTGATCGCGGATCTTGTCCGCCGGGCGCTGAAAAAGTGCGTGGACAATGCCGAGGGGCTGCTCTCCCGGGATAAGGCGGCGGTGCAGGCAGTGTTTGAGGGACTGGTGCTCTCCGGCGCCGCTATGAAATATGCCGGGGTCTCCCGTCCCGCCAGCGGTGTGGAGCACTATATCTCTCATGTTTTCGATATGCGCGGGGTGGAATTCGGCACACCCACAGAGCTGCACGGCATCCAGTGCGCCGTGGGCACCCTCATCGCGGCACGGCTCTATGAGAAACTCGAAGAGATCACGCCCGATGCAAAAAAGGGTGCTGCCTATGCGGAAGGCTTTGATCCTGCCGCATGGAATGAGGAGCTGCGCACCTTCTTTGGCCGCGGTGCGGAGGATATGATCCGCCTGGAGCAGAAGGAGCATAAATACGATCCCGCAGCGGCAGCCCGCCGCCGTGAGATCATCTGCGGCGCGTGGGATGAGATCCTTGCTGTTATAAAAGAAGAACTTCCTTCGGCAGAGAGCCTTGCGGCGCTCTATGACCGCCTCGGCATCCCGAAAACAGTGGCGGAGATCGGCCAGCCGGCGGAGATCCTGCCTATGACCATCAGGGCCACCAAGGATATCCGGGATAAATACGTCCTTTCCCGGCTTGCCTGGGATCTCGGAATCCTGGATGAGCTTGCGGAGAGTGCAAAATAAAAATATGCCGGGGGACGGGATGATTTCCGTCCCCCTTTTATATTGCCGGTGCGTGCAAAAAGGCTTGAATCACCGGAAAAAGAGATGTATAATAAAAGATAAGCAAAAACTTCCTGTTGGGAGGTCCGTGTATGAAAATATCGGAACTTTTGAAAAAAGATACACTTTCTATTTCCTTTGAGGTCTTTCCTCCGAAGACGGAGACGGCCTTTGAGAGTGTTAGGTGTGCCACGGAGGAGATCGCAAAGCTCGGGCCTGCCTTTATGAGCGTTACCTACGGTGCCGGCGGCGGCACCAGCCGCTACACGCTGGATATTGCAAAAAACATCAAGGCACGCTACGGCGTTCCCTCCCTTGCCCATCTGACCTGCGTGTCCTCCAATCGGGAGACGGTGCGCGCCCGCATCGAAGATATCCGCGCCGCCGGTATTCAGAATATCATGGCCCTGCGCGGCGATATTCCCGCAGGAATGGAGAATGCCGACCGCAGCGGATGGGACTATCGCCATGCGGTGGAGCTTGTACGGGAGCTGCGTGCGTGCGGCGAGGATCTCTGCATCGGCGGTGCCTGCTATCCCGAGATCCATCCGGAAAGCGCCGATCAGAAGACGGATATCCGTTATCTGAAGGAAAAGGTGGATGCCGGCTGCGATTTTCTCACCACGCAGATGTTTTTTGACAACAATCTGTTCTACAATTTCCTCTATAAGATCCGCGAGGCGGGCATCACCGTGCCGGTCATCCCCGGCATCATGCCCATCACCGGCGCAAATCAGGTGGAGCGTGCGGTGAAGCTTTCCGGCTCCTTCATGCCCCAGCGTTTCAAGAGCCTTGTGGACAAGTTCGGCCATGATCCTGCCGCCATGAAACAGGCGGGCATCGCCTACGCCACCGACCAGATCATTG
>JAFQKV010000061.1 GCA_017414715.1 Clostridia bacterium | reverse complement strand
TATTATGACGAAGGCAAGTATATGCCGGGTATTGTCGAACGCTGCATGACTGCTGGGCCCCCCTGAAATGGTCACTGTTTACTGAAAAGAGTTTTATCCGTGCGGGAGCGCCTTTTGAACTCGAAGCGGTTCTTTGTAATGAAGATGTTTTGGAGCCGGGAGAATATACCGCTTTGCTTTCTGTCACGGGAAAGAACGGTGTTGTTTGGCAGAAAGAAGTGCCCTTTATGTATCCTTCTATTGGCAAATCCGGACGTCCTCCGTTGGCATACAGCGTCTGGAAAGAAACAATTCCGGGAATTGCTGACAATGGTTCCTATACATTTTCTGCCGCTCTGATTGGCGGACCCGTTCCGACTTGCAGCAAAAAAGCATTTCGTATTCTCTGTGACGAAACGGATTTGCACTATACACAGGTTGGAATATGCCATGTACCGGATAATATTATGGAATACCTATGCTGTCACGGAGTGAGCGTATGTGATTATACGGAAGCACAAAGCGGACTTATTATTGTTGGTAGTATTCCGGATTGTGCAGACAAAGAAGCTGTCCTGCATACGCTTAATTCCAAGGCTTCTGCAGGATGTATTGTATTTCCGTTGGACAGCAGCTTCTGGGAAGGCTCCGCGAGTGAAAACAGTACCAGTCAGGGCTTCATGGAACAGGCAAAACTTGATGGAACATCAAATGGTTTTGCGGGAAAACGGATATATTACAGAAACTGGCTGTATCATCTGGACAGCTATGCTTCACACAGTCCTCTGTTTGCCGGAATTCTGGACAGCGGAATTCTGGATATGGAAGATTTCCGTGATGTATATCCATGTCACTATATGGTGGATACTGCTAAACCTGTGAAAACCCACTGCGCCGCATTCGGCAGCGGACTGTTTGCCCCAGGAAGTTGCATTGCAGGATTGGTTCTGGGTGAATTTGCGTGCGGTGAAGGAAAATACCTGGTAAATACGCTTCGCTTGGCCGAGAATATCGGTTCTGATATTGTCGCAGACAAAATACTCTCAAATATCATCAAACACTATAACAACAATTAATAATATCAGTTCCGTCTTTCACTATTTTACTTGTTATTCAACCCGATTTTCGTTTGCCGCAGGTGCGTACGAACAAAGCCCGTCTGATTCTCAAGAAGAATCAGACGAGCTTTTTCTATATCGCGACCGATGTGTGAGAAAGCCGCATAACGATTTTGAGAGCTGAGTTCGACATTCATGTTTTCTGCATCGGTTCGTTTTATGTGCCTACGATCTTGGAGGTTTGGGACAGTTAGGCTTTGGAGGATGGTGGCCTGCGGGCAGCGTTGTTCCGGGAAGTACGTCGTTCTCGTCGACATCTACCTGATAGCGGCTGGCCTGCGTCGTGAAGAGCTCGTGATAGCGGCCGCGGAGGTTCATCAGCTGCGCATGGTTGCCGACCTCCAGAATACGTCCGTATTCCAACACGACGATCTTGTCGGCGCTTGTTGCGCTGGAGAGTCGATGGGAGACGAAGATAGTGGTCTTGTCCTTGCGCAGGGAATCAAAGCGGTTGAAGATCTCCTGCTCCGCCATGGGGTCCAGAGAGGCGGTGGGCTCATCAAGGATCATGATGTCCGAATCGCTGTAGAAGGCGCGGGCGATGGCGATCTTCTGCCACTGGCCGATGGACGGCTCGATGCCGTTGTCCTCGAAATACCGCATCATGGGCGTGTCGTAGGCATTGGGCAGCCGCAGAATGAAGCTGTCCGCGCCGGACATGATGGCACTGCGCTTGACGTGGGCGGGATCGACATCCCTTGCGGTGTTGCCGAAGGCGATGTTTTCGCCCGCAGTGACGGCAAACTTGCCGAAGTCCTGGAAAATAATGCCGAACATATGGTAAAGATCTTCGGTATCGTATTCGCGGATATCGTGCCCGTCCAGCAGGATGCGTCCCTCAGTCGGGTCATAGAGGCGGCAGAGCAGCTTGATGAGTGTGGTTTTTCCGGCGCCGTTCAGACCGACGATGACCACCGTTTCACCGGGATGGATGGTCAGGCAAAGATCGCTGATGACATCCCGGTCTGTGCCGGGATAGCGGAAATACACGTGATCGAATTCAACCGTATGCCCTTCGTGCCGCCGTACACTGCGGGCAGGAGAGACGGAGGGGATGACGGAAGGCTTTTCCTTCATGAAAGCGATCATATTATTGATAAAGAGGGTGCCCTCGTAGATGGTGGCGGTGGTGGTGATGAGAGTCGCCACACAGCTTGCCACGGAATTCAGTGCGCCGGTGTAGAGGGAATAGTCGCCCACCTGAAAGCGCCCGTCAAACACGCCCTTTGCCACGTAAGCAAACAACAGGCAGTTGACCACGGTGGTCACGACGGTGCTGGCAATATTCCATACCGTTTCCTGACGTATAAGCCGCTTGATGCCGGCAAAATATCGGGAAAACACAGCCTTGTAGCGGCCGATAAAGGCGTCGTAGAGGCGGAAGATACGGACTTCCTTGACCATATCCTTGTTGACGATGACATCGGAGTAGTAGTTGAGCTGCCGGCGTTCCTTGGAATGGAAGAACATATAGCGCACGTTCTTGCGGCGGTATACAAAGCTGATGATGGTGGAGGGAATGGACATTAGAATGATGATGAGGGGTGCCCATGGACTGACGGCAAAGAGAAGACCGACAAAGCTCACCATGCTGATGACCGTGGATACGATGCTGAAGGTGGAACTGAGGATCTCTATGGGACGGCGGCCGGCCTCACGGTTGGCATTTTCCATCTTGGCGTAGAACTCCGGCAGATCAAAGCTCGCCATGTCCACCTCGCGGGCCTTGTTCATGATCTTGACCTTGATGTGGTTTGATACGACCTCACCGGAAATACGGGTGACCATGTTGGAAAGCCGGGATGCCATAGAATTGAGGAACAACCAGACAAAATATCCGGCAAGGGGGGCAAAAATGCGGGCAAAGTCGGTCATCTTTCCGGCATAGGCTTCGGCAAGGGCATTGAGAATATTCGCGCTGAGCAGCGCACCCAGCACGGGCATCACGCCGTTGAAGACCGACATAAAGACCATCACAAAGAGGATGGAGGGCCGGGCCTCCCAGACAAGCTGATAGATATAAAACAGACGGGTGAAAAAGTTTTTGATCACGGTCCGGACATAACCCGGTACCTCACGCAGAGATTTCGGGCGAGGAACGCGGTATTGGTCGTTCACGCGGTTGCGTGGCGGCTGAAAATAGGCCATATATACTCCTTATTTGTTGGCAGACTGGATTCTTTCGGTCAGGAGACGGATAAATTCCGCCTTGTCTTTCGGGGAGAGAAGCAGCCGTCCGTCCTTACCGGCAATGCGGAAACGGACTTCGATGCGGTCAAAGGAAAGAGCCGGGCCGAAGGTAAAGTCCCGTGCCTCCTGCACGAGCTTGATGCAGCGGAGAGGGATGCGCTCCTTCATGAGATATGCACAGCGGACGGTGAGGCTGTCCTCCGACACCGTGTAATCTGTGAAAAAAAGAAGCGGTAGCAGAAGTGCGATATCAAGGCAGCCAAATAGCATTACGCAAAAGAGCGTACCTTCCCGGGAACTGCTCCAGAGCACGGATCCGATAACAGCCAGCGCGGCACAGGCTGTGAGCAGCAGATAAAACCACAGCCCAACACGGCTTTTGAATTTCATAAGCTTATTCCTTTACCATGCAGCGGACGATCTCACCGAAATAAGCGCGGTGATAGTCGCGGTTGCCATAGACGGTGGAATCGATGTTGTCATCGTAAAAATCCATGGGATCGATATTCTGTGCATAGAGCTTACGGCATACAAGTACGAGACGTGCTTCCTCGTACCAGACGCGGCTGTCCTCGCAAAGCACCGGTGTGAGACCGGTTGCTGCCATTTTATCGGTGTCACGACCGGAGTTTTTACCGCAGAAGGTGAGGGCATCGCGGTAGGATTCATCAAAGAAGCAGCAGGTGAAATAGGGGGATTTTTCCATAAAGCCGTAGGTATGGCGCTGGGGCCGGACAAAAGCCTGCACGACCGGCTTGTTCCAAAGAACACCGGCAGTCGCCCAGGAGGCGGTCATGGTGTTGAAATCCTTGCCGCAGGCGGCAGAGAGAAGCATCCAGTCATCACCGATAAGCTTAAAAAGGTTGTCGGGAATGCTTTTTGGGTCGATTTCGCGGAAGGCCATGGGAGGATCCATCCTTTACTGTAAATATTATGAATTTATTATACGACAGCGTGATTCATATGTCAAAAGAAACCTTGCGGAGAAAGAAATGATAATGTATAATGGATCCGGAAAAGTACCGGTCCGGACGTATTCGGGCGGAAAGGAAATATGTTATGGATAAAACCTATAAGCTTGGAAAAATCGCGGCGGATGCCGATATCTTTGCAGCGGCAGAACACGGTCTGCATGCCGTCATCGGAGAATATCGCTGGCAGACGGATTATATGCCCCGGGCGGAGGCCTATGTGGCGGTTAGTGAGGATGCCCTCCGCGTCTGCCTTACTGCCTGGGAGGAGAAGATACGGGCGGAGGGAAGCGCAAGAAACGATATGGTATGTTTGGATTCCTGCCTGGAGTTCTTCTTTGCGCCCATTCCGGGTAGCCTTGCCTATTTCAATTTTGAATTCAATCCACACGGCACCATGTATGTTGGTTTCTCGCCTGCAGGGACGAGGGAGAGCTCCGAAAAAATCACGGATGCGCCGGACAATGCGTATTTCCGTGTTGAGACCCGGCAGACCCTCGGACGCGGTGCGGATTCCCGCTGGCAGGTGGGCTTTGACATTCCGTTTGCCTTCATCCGTCGCTTTGTGCCCGACTTTGATATTTACAGGAACGGCGGCATCCGTGGAAATTTCTATAAGTGCGGCGACAAGACGGAAATCCCGCACTGGGGAAGCTGGAATCCCATTGGGACGGAAGGCCCTGATTTCCACAGACCGGAATACTTTGGAGAAATATCGCTCTGTGAGTAAAAATCTGTTGCATTACGGTCATAAAAGCTGTATAATTTTTACATAACCCCATTGTGAATAAAGAAAAGAGGATGTTACTATGAGCAAACTCAAAGTTGGTATCATTGGCTGCGGCGGTATCGCCAACGGAAAGCATATGCCTTCTCTCGCCCAGGTTCCCGAGGTGGAGATGGTTGCCTTCTGCGACATCGTTGTTGAGCGCGCCGAGAAGGCGGCGAAGAAGTTTGGCGCTGAAGGTGCCCGCGTTTATGCGGATTACAAGGAGCTGCTTGAAAAGGAAGAGCTGGATGTTGTCCACGTCTGTACCCCCAACCGTTCCCACAGCTTTATCACCGTTGATGCCCTTGAGGCCGGCTGCCACGTTATGTGTGAGAAGCCCATGGCCATCAACTCCGCCGAGGCACAGAAGATGCTGGATGCTGCTGCCCGCACCGGCAAGAAGCTGACCATCGGTTATCAGAACCGCTATCGTTCCGACTCCCAGCTCATGAAGCAGCTGTGCGAGGACGGCACCGTCGGTGAGGTCTACTATGCCCGCGCCCACGCCATCCGCCGCAGAGCCGTTCCCACCTGGGGTGTCTTCCTCAACGAATATGAGCAGGGCGGTGGTCCCCTTATCGATATCGGAACCCATGCGCTGGACCTCACCCTTTGGAACATGAACAACTACAAGCCTAAGTACTGCGTCGGTACTACCTATCACAAGCTCAACAACGACACCGAGACGGGCAACGCCTGGGGTGACTGGGATCCCGAGAAGTTCACCGTTGAGGACTCCGCCTTTGGCTTCATCGTTATGGAGAACGGCGCGACCATCATCCTCGAGTCCAGCTGGGCTCTCAACTCTCTGGACGTCCGCGAGGCCAAGTGCTCCCTGTCCGGCACCAAGGCCGGTGTGGATATGGAGGGCGGCATCCGCGTCAACGGCATCATGCACGGCCGTCAGTACGTGACCACCCCCAACCTTAACGCCGGCGGCGTTGCTTTCTATGAGGGCAATGGCAGCAGCGATCCCGCCGTCATCGAGGCCACCCAGTGGGTTCACGCCATCCTCAACGATACCGATCCCTGCGTCCTTCCCGAGCAGGCCATCGTTGTTACCAAGATCCTCGAGGGCATCTACGAGTCCGCAAAGACGGGCAAGCCCTACTATTTCGACAAATAAAATTTGATAACGCAAGGGGAGATATGCTGCGGCATATCTCCCCTTAATACTTTGCTTTGGAGCCTGAAAATTGATTAAAAACTATATTTTTGACTTTGGCAATGTCCTTGCACGCTTTTATCCCAATGAGCATTTTTTGCACTCATATCCGGATAAGGAAGAGGCAAAGCGGATTCTCTCGGTCGTTTTTGATCGAAAGTACTGGGATCGGCTGGATGAGGGAACGATTGAAGAGTCGGATGTGATTGCAGATATCCGGAAAAGACTTCCGGGCAAGGTGGGAGAAATCGCCTGTCAGCTCTATGATCACTGGATCGCAGACCGGGAACCGGTACCCGGTATGCCGGAGCTGGTTCGTGATATTCATGCCGCCGGCGGCAGACTTTTTCTCTGCTCTAACATCAGTATCCGATTTGCGCAGGAATACAGCATAAACGAATGGATAGGTCCGCTGTTTTCCCTGTTTGACGGTCTGGTTTTCTCCGGTCCGCTGCATATGACAAAGCCGGGACACGAAATTTTCACATATCTTTTGGATAAGTACGGACTTGATCCGGCGGAATGCATTTTTATTGATGATTCGGAGAAAAACATCCGTGGAGCAAGTGCTGTCGGTATCCCGGGATATCTTTTCGACGGAAATATAGAGAAGCTGCGTAAGTTTATTAAGATATAAAATATAAAAGAAGAAAGCGCCTGCAGATGCAGGCGCTTTCTTTATGGGGTGGATGATCGGGTTCGAACCGACGACCCTCAGGGCCACAACCTGATACTCTAACCAGCTGAGCTACATCCACCATATGGCACGCCTGAAGGGACTCGAACCCCTGACCCACTGCTTAGAAGGCAGTTGCTCTATCCACCTGAGCTACAGGCGCATGTCAACGCAGTGTGCGTTTGGAGCGGGTGATGGGAATCGAACCCACACGACCAGCTTGGAAGGCTGGGATTCTACCATTGAACTACACCCGCATGACCGATCAGCTCAAAATCAGCCTGTAAATACTATCACATTTTTTCCCGCTTGTCAAGAGAAAAAAACAACATCCGCAGATATTTCTGCGGATGTTGTGAAAATCGGAAAGTAAGGCTATTCCTCTTCGTCCTCGTCCTCATCCTTCGGTGCGGGAAGGCGGGTGACGATGGCTTCCTCAACGCAGCGTTCCTCGATACGAAGCACCTTGATATGCAGTCCTGCGACGGTACATTCAAACTGTTCGCCGTCCTCGGGATAGGAATCCAGCGTGCTCACGGCAAGGCCGCCGAGGGTATCGAATTCGTCAACGGGAAGGTCGGCCATGTCCAGCGCATCTGCAAGATCCTTCAGCTCGACAGAGCCGCGGATATGCCAGGTGTCTTCACCGGTCTGCTCAATGGGAGGAGGGGTATCGTCATTCTCCTGAAAAATATCACCGACGATCTCCTGCAAAAGATCGTTGAGCGTAACGATGCCGTGAACGCCGCCGTATTCATCCAGAACAACGGCAAAGTGGTTGCGGCGCCGCTTCATATCGGCGAAGAGAACATCGGCTTTGACGGAGCCGGGGATAAAGTGCGGCTCGAATACGGCGTTTGCCATGACATTTTCACGGCTTTTATCGCTGAGACGGAAGTATGCCTTGGCGTTTAAAATGCCGATGATGTCGTCTACGCTCTCACCGCAGATGGGGAAGTTGGAATGTCTGGAGGAGAAGATGGTTTCCTGCCAGACCTCATCGCTGTCCTCCATCATCAGCATTTCCACACGGGTACGGTGAGTCGCAACGTCCTCTGCGGAAACATCGTCAAATTCAAACACGTTCTGCAGCAGTTGCTTTTCCTCTTCGTCAATGGTGCCCTTCTCTGCGCCGGCATCGATCAACAGAAGAATATCCTCCTCGGTGTCGCTTTCCTCTTCAGCATTGGGATCGATGCCGAGAAGACGGAGCACGCCGTTGGTGGAAATGCTGAGCAACCAGGCAGCGGGTGCGAAGAGGCGGGAGAAAAACACAAGTGCGCCGGACATGGAAAGCGCCAGCTTTTCGGAGTTCTTCATGGCCAGCCGCTTGGGGACGAGCTCACCGAAGACCAGCGTAAGGAAGGAGAGAAGCAGGGTGATGAATACCACGCAGATGATATCGACGGTCTCCATCGGCAAAACTGTAAATCCGAGACCGTCGTAGATGAAGCTGACCAGACGCTCGGAGAAATTATCTGCCGCGAATGCAGAGCCGAGGAAGCCGGAGAGCGTGATGGCAACCTGTATGGTGGCAAGAAAGCGGTCGGGGCGGCGAGTAAGCTTCAAAAGCTTGCGAGCGTTGCGGTCTCCCTGCTGAGAAAGCTTATCGAGTCGGGTCTCATTGACCGAAATGACGGCAATTTCTGCGCAGGCAAAAAATGCATTGAGGCCAATGAGGATGAGCTGGAGCAAAAGCTGCAATAATAAAGGGTCGTCCACGGTGAGATACCTTTCCTTTCGTGTGTGGCTTGACGAATTATTTACAGAATTTGAAGTGCAAAAAAGCATGCCCGCGCTCGATCCGTCCCGATGGACGGGCGGGTATGCTGACAGACACAATATAAGCAGAGCGGCATGATCGGCCTGCATCGTTATTGCTGCTTTCGGTAAGAAAAGCAAACACCCCATTTCTGTGTTGATTCCATTATACATTTTTTTCGATGATTGTCAATATCATTCCCATAAATCCGGAGGTGGAAGCATTGACAAAACCCCGGTTATTATATATAATTTATAAATAATGTATGATTGCCAAAGGAGATATCATCAATGAAGCTTCGCAGAATGTTTACGGTGCTGCTTTGTGTGGCGATGCTGCTTTCCCTCGCTGCCTGCGGCCAGCCCCGCACGGCCGCTACTTCGGATCAGTTTGTTTCCGCTATGCTCGACAAGGGCTTTGAGGTCAAGGACATGACTGAGGAGTTCGCATCCGAGGAATATATCAAGACTGCCGTCACGGCAGACAAGACGGATGTGAATGTCGAGTTTTACATCCTCGATAAAGAGGACACCGCAAAGGGTAACGTTACCTACTTTGCCGATGAATTCAAAGCACTGGCTGCACCTTCCGCATCCGAAAAGGTCGCCGCATCCGCAAATTACAGCTATTATGAGCAGAAGAGCACCGGCGTTTACCGCCTGGTGTCCTCTGTCGGTGAGACCTTTATTTACATGGAAGCCTTTGGTACGGAACTTGCAGCCGAGGCTGAGGAGCTCGCAAAGTCTCTCGGCTATGCCGCAAAATAAGAATCTCAGAATGTGATCTGCCGCGGCCTGTCCTTAGGATGGGCCGCGTTCTTGATGTGGAAGATAATGGAGACTGAAAATGTTTGAACTCATCCGTGTCGCGGCGCATACCTACTACATCGATTGTCCCGTCCGCGTCGGCCTGTGGGAAAAGGATGGCGAGGCCATTCTCATCGACAGCGGCAATACGCCGGAAACGGCGGCCCGCATTCTTGAGCGGGTAAACGAGGCTGGTTTTCACATTCGCCATGTACTCAACACCCATTGCCATCCCGACCATATCGGAGGAAACCGCTATATCGCGGAGCAGACCGGCGCTGTTTGCTGGTGCTCCTCCAAGGATGCAGCCTTTTGCACCGTGTCGGAGCTCGGCACGGCCATCATGTACGGCGGACGGCCGCCGCAGAAGCTGATGCGGGACCGCTTTATGAAGGCGGAGGACTGGCCTGCCCGGGAAGCGGAAGAATTTCCTTTTCCGGAGGGTATGGAGCTCATTTCCCTTGAAGGGCATTCCATGTTCCAGAAGGGAGTCCGCACCCCGGACGGCGTTTGTTTCATGGCGGACTGTGTGGCATCGACCCGGGTGCTTGACCGCTTTGTGTATACCTATGCCTATGATATTGAGCTTTACAGGAATACGCTTGAGCGTCTTTGCAGCTGGGATAAAGGCATCTATATCCCGTCTCACTGTGAGCCGACGGAGGATATTGCATCCCTTGCTGCAGAGAATCTGCAGCGACTGGATGCGCGGCTTCTGGAGATTTCGGAGCTTTTGTCCGACGGTATGACCTTTGAGGAGCTTCTCTCGGAACTCTTCCGCCGCCATAAGCTTCGCATGACCCTGTCCCAGCGCTATCTGATCGGCAGCACCGTCTCCGGTATGCTGTCCTGCCTGATGGATATGGGACGTGTGGATGCCCGCGCGGATGCGGGAAGACTTATCTGGTTTACCGCTGGAGGAAAATGACAATGAAGATCGTTGTGCTCGACGGATATGCCCTCAACCCCGGGGACAATCCCTGGGAACCGGTGGCCGCTCTCGGCGACCTTACGGTATATGACCGTACCGCGCCGGAGGAAATACTCTCCAGAGCAGCCGGTGCGGAGATTCTCATGACCAACAAAACGCCTCTTGGCGATGCTGAGTTTGCAAAACTTCCCGGGCTTCGCTATATCGGCGTTCTGGCCACGGGATACAATGTGGTGGATGTTGCGGCAGCAGCCCGGTATGGAATCACCGTGACCAATATTCCCGCCTACGGTACCGACAGCGTTGCGGAGTATACTTTTGCGCTCATCCTGGAGCTCTGCCGCGGTGTCGGAGCGCACACGGCGAGTGTGCGCGGCGGCGGGTGGTCTGCATGCCCGGATTATTCCTACAGCATTACCCCGCAGATCGAGCTTCGTGGCAAGACACTCGGTCTTGTAGGCTACGGCCGTATCGGCCGCCGAACCGCAGAGCTCGCCCGGGCATTTGGTATGCGAATCCTCTGCAACACCCCTCATCCGACGGATGAGCATGATGTGACCTTCTGTGACCGTGAAACCCTTTGCAGGGAGTCAGACTTCATTTCGCTCCACTGCCCGGCAAAGCCGGATACGGTCAATATGGTGGATTCGGCCTTTCTGGCGGCTATGAAGCCGACGGCTTATCTTGTGAACACCTCCCGCGGTCAGCTGGTGGTGGAGGAGGATCTGCGCGATTCGCTGGATCGCGGCATGATTGCCGGCGCGGCGGTGGATGTGCTGTCCTGTGAGCCGCCGAAGGAGAACCTGCTCATTGATGCAAAAAACTGCATTGTAACGCCCCATAACGCTTGGGCGACCCGTGAGGCACGCGGGCGGCTGATGGCCGCTGCCGCGGAGAATTTGCGGGCCTATCTTGCGGGTTCGCCCATCAACACCGTAGCCGAGTGAAAGCGGCAGGGAAACGGAATGCCGATGGCGGGAACAGCATCGAAAAGAAAAAACCGTGCAGCTTTCTCTTGACAGCGGCAGAATCAAGGAGTATAATACCCTCATAATTGATCGTTGGAGAATGACAGATGTCCCGTAACTTTTTTGCAGCGGAATACTTCTTTTACTTTTACTTTACCAAGCCGGAAGTACGAGTGATTTCGCATGCTGAAATGTAAGGGCCGCTTTTTATCGGAGAAATAAAGAGTCAGCTGTTTCATTCCGCACAGTGAGATCACTGTGCGGAATTTTTTTGACAGAGTAACAGGAAAGGCAGAGAAAAATATGATTGCAATTATTCGCCCCGGAGTTGAAAAAGCAAAAATCGACGCGCTGTGTGACTGGCTGAGCGGACGCGGTCTTGGCGTACATGTGGCGGTGGGTGAGTTTCAGACCATTGTCGGTCTGATCGGAGATACCACGGCGTTGGATATCGGCCTTCTGGAGGGCTTGATATTGTTGAAAGCGTTCAGCGCATTTCCGAGCCATTCAAAAGTGCGAACCGTAAATTTCATCCCGACGACACCGTTGTTGATGTTGGCGGTGTCAAGCTCGGCGGCGGGAACTTTGCCATGATTGCCGGCCCCTGTTCCGTGGAGAGCCGTGAGCAGATCCTTGAGGTAGCCCGCTCGGTGAAGGAGAGCGGTGCCGCCTTTCTGCGCGGCGGTGCCTTCAAGCCCCGCACCTCGCCCTATGATTTCCAAGGGCTTGCTGCGGAAGGCATTGAACTGCTTCTGGAGGCAAAGCGAGAGACTGGTATGCCTATCGTAACCGAGATCATGAGTGCCCATCACCTGCCGCTGTTTGAAGACGTTGATGTCATTCAGGTGGGTGCACGGAATATTCAGAACTTTGAACTTCTTAAGGAGCTTGGACATACCCGCAAGCCTATCCTTTTAAAACGCGGCATTGCGGGAACGCTCAAGGAACTTCTGATGAGCGCGGAATACGTCATGTCTGGCGGAAACGAGAATGTTATTCTCTGTGAGCGCGGCATCCGTTCCTATGAGACGGCTACCCGCAATACACTGGATCTCTCTGCGGTGCCCGTATTGCATGAGCTCTCGCATTTGCCCGTTGTTGTTGATCCGAGCCATGCCACCGGCGTTGCACGTCTTGTGCGCCCCATGGCCCTTGCGGCGGCGGCTGCCGGGGCAGACGGTCTGATGATCGAGGTGCACAATGATCCAAAGAATGCTCTGTGCGACGGTGCTCAGTCTCTGACACCGGAGCAGTTTGCGGACGTGGCCCGCAGGGTGCGTGAGATCCGCAGCATAATCCACGATTGACAAAGAAGACGAGGTTATTTTGAAATGAAATGCATTACGGTTTCGGCCTCCTCCGCCTACGATGTGCTGGTGGGACGCGGCCTTCTGCGGGATGCCGGACGGATTGTCCGCGCCGTGATCAATGCGCCTCTTGCCGTGCTGGTGAGCGACAGCACGGTAGATGCCCTGTGGGGAAATACGGCGGCGGAAAGCCTTGAAGCCGCAGGCTTCCGTGTTCTTCGGTATGTGTTTCCTGCGGGAGAGGCATCGAAAAATACGGCTGAATATGTGAAAATGCTGGAGTTCTTCGCTGAAAACGGTGTGGACAGATCTTCTGTTGTCGTTGCTCTCGGCGGCGGCGTGACGGGAGATCTTGCGGGCTTTGCGGCAGCGACGTATCTGCGCGGCATCGCAGTTGTGCAGATCCCGACAACGGTACTGTCCTGTGTGGATTCCTCCGTCGGCGGCAAGACGGCCGTTGATCTTTCGGCGGGGAAAAATCTTGTGGGTGCCTTCTGTCAGCCCCGGGCTGTAATCTGCGATCCGGACCTTCTGGATACACTGCCGGAGGAGATATTTATTGACGGCTGTGCAGAGATCATCAAATACGCAATGATCTGTGACAGAGAGCTTCTGGATGCGCTTTCGGGACCGGATTTTGACCGCGAGGAAATCATCGCCCGCTGCGTTGCCATCAAGCGCGACATCGTCTGCCGGGATGAGTTTGACAATGGTGACCGACAGCTGCTGAATTTCGGACACACGCTCGGACATGCGATCGAAAAACTGTCCGATTATAAAATTTCTCACGGTCGCGCTGTGGCGATTGGTATGTCGGTTATGGCCCGTGCCTGCGCCGGGCTCGGTATTTGCAGCATACGCGATGCAGACCTGCTTATCGGAAAGCTTGAGACCTTTGGGCTTCCCACCGGATGTGACTATGCACCGGAGGACATTGCCGCAGCGGCGGCAGGTGATAAAAAGCGCCGCGGGAACACGGTAACACTGGTGGTTCCGAAGGCGGCGGGAAATTGCATTCTTAACCCCGTTCCTGTGGAGAAGGTGACGGAATATGCGCGCCTCGGTCTCGGAGGCAGGGTATGATCGCGCGCATCACTCCGTCCCGTTTGTCGGGATGTGTACGTGCTCCGGCATCCAAATCGGCGGCGCATCGTGCGATGATCTGTGCAGCTCTCTCTGCCGGAGAAACGTATATCCGCTGTGCGGACACCAATGCGGATATGGAAGCTACCCTCCGCTGCATCAACGCTCTGGGTGCCCGTACAGAACGGATGGCGGACGGTGTGCGTATCTTTGGCGGAAGTTTTGAAAACGCAGCGAAGGCGGACTGCGGTGAGAGCGGATCTACACTGCGGTTTCTTATTCCCGTTGCGGCGGCGCTGGGCTGTGAGACAGCGTTTCACTGTGCCGGTCGGCTGCCGGAGCGCCCGATGGATGCCCTGCGGGATGCCCTGATATCCCATGGCGCGACCCTTTCCGACGCCGGAGCAAATCCGGTGCGCGTACGGGGAAAACTGCAGCCTGGAAGATATGTTCTTCCGGGTAATGTTTCCTCACAGTTTGTCAGCGGTCTTCTTTTTGCGCTGCCGCTGCTTGACGGAGAGAGTGAAATTGTTATTGAAGGCCCACTTTCCTCTGCGGATTATGTGGAAATGACCCTGCGGGCCCTCGCTGCTTTCGGAATCCGGACGGAACGGACGGAAAGCGGGTTCCGTATCCCTGCAGATGCGGCGTACAGATCTCCCGGGGAGATGCACATCGAGGGCGACTGGTCCGGTGCGGCCTTCTGGCTGTGTGCCGGGGTGCCTGTCACCGGCCTTTTGGGAGAAACCGCCCAGGGCGACCGGCGCGTTTTGGATGTCCTTTGCCGCATGGGGGCGGAAATCTGCCGGGAGGGCGCGGCCTTTTCTGCGCAAGGTCGTTTGCACGGTACGGTTATCGATGCGGATCCGATCCCCGATCTTGTGCCGCCCCTTGCTGCGGCAGCCGTATTTGCGCAGGGTGAGACCCGCATTATTAACGCAGCCCGTCTCCGGGCAAAGGAAAGCGACCGGCTCTTTACCACCGCGGCGGCGCTGCGAAGCCTTGGTGCCGATATCCGAGAGGAGGGTGACGGCCTGCTGATCCATGGCGGAAAGCCCATACCCGGTGGAGCTGCAGATGCATACGGTGATCACCGCATTGCCATGGCAGCTGCTATCGCAGCTGTACACGCGGAAGGGAAGAGCATCATCCGCGGCGCAGAATCGGTGAACAAATCCTATCCCGGCTTCTGGCGGGATCTTGAAAGTCTCGGCGGACAGGTCAGCCTGTCGGAAGGAGAATAATATGGCATCATCCTTTGGAAATCATCTGAAGATCACAATATTCGGGCAGTCCCACTCACAGGCCATCGGAGTTACGGTGGAGGGACTTCCTGTCGGAGAACACGTGGATACCGAGGTTTTGCAGGCCTTTCTTGCCCGCCGTGCCCCCGGCGGAAACCTGGCAACCTCCCGTAAGGAGCCGGATGTTCCGGAGATCCTCTGCGGATTGCATAACGGTGTCACCTGCGGAACGCCCCTTACCGCGATCATACGCAATACAAACACCCGCTCCGCCGACTATGCGGCAATGGCGGATTTTCCGCGTCCGGGACATGCCGACTATCCGGCGGAGGTCAAATTCGGCGGATGGCAGGACAAGGCCGGAGGCGGGCATTTCTCCGGCCGGCTGACGGCTCCTCTCTGCATCGCCGGCGGTATTGCGGCGCAGATCCTTGCCCGCCGCGGTGTTGAGATCGGTGCACATATCGCCGAGATCGGCGGCGTACGGGATGACCGGTTTGATGCAGTCAGTATCGCACCGGATACCTTCTCCGCATTGGTGGAAAAGGCTTTCCCGACTCTGTCGGACAGCGCGGGTAAGGAGATGCAGGCGCGTATCCTTGCGGCAAAGACTGAGGGGAATTCCGTTGGCGGCGTTATCGAGTGCGCCGCGGTGGGGCTTCCGGCAGGTCTCGGCGATCCCATGTTTGACGGCATGGAGAACCGCATCGCAGGTCTTGTCTTCGGAATTCCCGCGGTCAAGGGTCTGGAATTCGGCAGCGGCTTTGATGCAGCCCGGATGTCCGGTGCCGAGCATAACGATCCTTATATCTCCACCCCGGAAGGCATTCGCACGGTAAGCAACCATCACGGCGGTATCCTCGGCGGGATCACCAGCGGCATGCCACTCATCTTCCGTGCCGCCATCAAACCAACCCCTTCCATCGCCATGGAGCAGGATACGGTATCGCTTTCCCGTCTGGAAGCGGCAAAGCTGCGTGTTGTCGGGAGACACGATCCCTGCATCGTTCCCCGCGCAGTTCCCTGTATGGAGGCCGCTTTGGCTGTTGCGATCCTGGATGCCTGGTGTGAGGCAGATATTTAAACAGAAAGTGTGAGTGACTTATGGAACTGAAAGATATTCGTATGGAAATCGATGCGATCGACAAGGAGCTG
Source organism: Clostridia bacterium (assembly GCA_017414715.1). Classification (GTDB taxonomy): domain Bacteria; phylum Bacillota; class Clostridia; order Oscillospirales; family QAMX01; genus RGIG1911. Next base: position 39,083 of record JAFQKV010000061.1, on the reverse strand, counting down.
GTGGAGCTTTTCTGCCGCCGGATGGACATCGTCTCTCAGGTGGCGGCAGTCAAGGCGGAGAAAGGTCTTCCCGTATATGACCCTGCCCGGGAGCGGGATAAGCTTTGCAGCATTGCGGATACCGCGGGGGAGGAATACCGCACCGCAGCCTGTGCACTGTATGAGCTGATCTTTGAGCTTTCCCGCGCAAAGCAGGATCGGCTTCTGAAGTCCGGCTCCGATCTGAAGGCGCGCATTAAGCATGCGACGGAGAATACCCCGGCACTGTTTCCGGAGCGTGCGCAGGTAGCCTGCATGGGTGTGGAGGGCGCTTATGCGCAGCTTGCCTGTGAGCGGCTGTTCCGGCTTCCTTCCGTCATGTACTGCCGCAATTTCAAGAGCGTTTTCTCCGCCGTGCGCGACGGTTTATGCCGCTACGGTGTGCTGCCCATCGAAAACAGCACCGCAGGCTCCGTCAAGGAGGTCGCGGATCTCGTGGCAGAATCCGGACTGTATATCGTGCGAAGCCTGCGCCTGAAAGTGGATCACTGCCTGCTTGCAAAAAAGGGAGTTAACCTCTCAAACATCCGCGAGATCTATTCCCACGGCCAGGCCATCGCCCAGTGCGACAGGTTCCTGCACGGACTTGCCGGTGTCAAGGTCATTCCCTGCGACAACACGGCTGTTGCCGCAAAGATCGTGGCGGAATCGGGCAGGGATGATATTGCGGCGCTTTCCAGCGTCAACTGCGCCGATCTCTACGGGCTTTCTGTACTGGAGGACGATGTGCAGGATCGTGCGAACAACTATACCCGATTTATCTGCGTGTCCCGTGAACTGGAGATATATCCCGGTGCCGACCGAACGAGCATCATGCTTGCTCTTCCCAATAAACCCGGTGCGCTTTACCGTGTACTGGCGCGCTTCTCGGCGCTCGGCGTGAATATGGTGAAGCTGGAAAGCCGTCCTATCCCTGAACGGGATTTCGAGTTTGTTTTCTATCTGGACCTGGATAAGCCTGTGGCCGCACCGGAGCTTGCGGAGCTGTTGCGGGAGCTTGAGAGTTCCTGCCGGGAGTTCCGCTATCTCGGAAGCTATACGGAGATGGTGCCCTGATGCGCTGCGGTCTTATCGGGCGAAAGCTCGCGCACTCCTTCTCCCCGGAGATCCACGCAGAGCTGGATGCGTATGCATACAAGCTTTACGAGCTGGAACCGGAGGCAGTGGAGAATTTTGTCCGCCGCGGACCATTGGATGCCTTCAACGTCACCATTCCCTATAAGGAAACAGTGCTTCCCATGATGGATGAGCTGTCTGAACGGGCAAGACGTATCGGCTCCGTCAATACAGTGGTTCGTCGGACTGACGGCACCCTGTTTGGAGATAATACCGATGCCGACGGTATGCTGTACATGTTCCGCCGTGCGGGATTTTGCATGACGGGTAAAAAAGTGCTCGTTCTCGGCAGCGGAGGTTCCTCCCGCACGGCATGCGCCGTGCTGAAAGATCTCGGGGCATATCCCGTGGTCATTTCCCGGAAGGGGGAGAATAACTACGGAAATCTCCGGCTGCATGCCGATGCGGAATACATCATCAATACCACTCCTGTGGGTATGTATCCGAACTGCGGCGTGAGCCCGCTTGATATTTCCGGGTTTCCGAGGCTTTGCGGCGTTGCGGATATTATCTACAATCCTGCCCGTACAAAGCTTCTCCTGGACTGCGAAGCTGTGGGGATACCCTGCATCAACGGACTCACCATGCTGGTCGATCAGGGTCGACGGGCATCGGAGATATTTACGGGGAAGAGCATCCCGGAGTCGGCCACAGATGCCATCGTTGGGAAGATTGCCCGGCGCACGGAGAATATCGTTCTCATTGGCATGCCCGGCTGCGGCAAATCCACCGTCGGACAGATCATTGCGGAAAGGCTTGGCCGTCCTTTTTGTGATGCGGACGCAGAGCTTTCTGCCCGCACCGGCCGTTCTGTGCCGGAGATCATCCGGACGGATGGCGAGGATGCATTCCGTCGTTTGGAGACGGAGTGTGCCGCGGAGCTGGGAAAGCGCAGCGGTACGGTCATCGCCTGCGGCGGCGGGGTTGTAACGAGAGAGGAAAACTACCCTCTTTATCACCAGAATGGGATCATTTTGTGGCTTGACCGCCCTGTGGAGGAGCTTCCCGTTGATGGCAGACCCATCTCCCAAAGCAGGTCTGTGAAGGTCCTGTACGCGGAGCGCATGCCAATGTACCGAAAATGGAGCGATATCACCGTATCTGCCGCAAAAACTGCGGAAGAAACGGCAAAACTTGTTCTGGAGGCACTGAAATTATGAAATTCCTGATTTTGAACGGACCGAATCTTAATCTGCTGGGCCGCCGTGAGCCGGAGATCTACGGCAAGCGCGACTATGCGGCACTTGTGGCCTTTGTCAAGGAGTGCTGTGCATCTGCAGGAGCCGAATGTGAGGTCTTTCAGACCAATCACGAGGGTGTTCTGGTGGATATGATCCAGGGCGCTCTGGAGACTGGCGTGGATGCCATTATCATTAACCCCGCAGCCTATACGCACACGAGCATTGCCATTGCTGATGCCCTGCGGGCGGTGGAGATTCCCGCGGCGGAGGTACATCTCTCGGATATCAATGCCCGGGAGTCTTATCGGCACATCTCCTATGCAGGAGAGGCCTGTGTTGCCACCTTTAAGGGCAAGGGCTTTGACAGCTATCGTGATGCCATTGAATTCATGGCCGCGAGATTGGCCGGAAAGTGAGGGCGCGGAATGGTCATTGATTTTCATACCCATGCTTTCCCGGATAAGCTTGCCGCCCGGGCGGTGGGATCCCTGTCCGATGCCTCCGGTGGACTGCCGCCCTGCACCGACGGAACGGTTGAAGGCCTGCGCGCCTCCATGAATGAAGGCGGAGTGGATATCTCCGTCGTTGCAAATATTGCCACCAATCCCAGACAGATGCACGCCGTTAACGATTTTGCTGCATCCATCAACAGTGCGGATCTGATCGCCTTTGGTTCTGTGCACCCGGATGCCCCTGACGTACTGCAGGAGCTGGATCGGATCGCGGAGCTTGGGCTGCGCGGTGTCAAGCTCCATCCGGAGTATCAGGATTTTTTTGTGGATGATCCGCGCATGATGCCCATTTATCAAAAGATCGGTGAGCTCGGGCTCATCACTCTTTTTCACGCCGGCGGTGATCTTGGTTTTCCCGGACCTTACCGCTGCACACCGGAACGCCTTTCACGTGCGCTTCCCCGGATGCAAGGCCCTGTGGTCGCCGCGCACTGGGGCGGTATGTTCATGGGCGAGGCGGTGCTTACACATCTGTGCGGCAAGGACGTATGGTTTGATATTTCCTTTGGCCAGGGTGTCATACCGCCAAGTCTTGCCCGTCGGATCGTCGAGGCGCACGGTGCTGATCGCCTGCTTTTCGGAACGGATACTCCCTGGCATGCGCCGGGGCAGGAACTGCGCCTTCTGGATGCGCTGGATCTGACTGTGAATCAAAGAGAGATGATCCTGTCCGGAAATGCCCGCAAGCTTCTCGGTATTTGAAAAGTTTCCGATGGCAATAACTGCTTGTTGAAAATGATGCGATCCTGTGGTACAATCATATCCGATATCTGCCCGTCACCTGCGGGGGTGGCGGGCATTTCTGTTGTCGAAACGTGTATGGAAACGTCGAAAAGGAGAACCTAATGAAACTGCACCGTATCCTCGCCCTGTGTCTTACCCTCTGTATGCTGGCGAGTCTGTTCGTGATTCCGTCCGCCGCCGAATACAGTGATGTTGCGGATTCCCACTGGGCGAAAAAGGCCATCGATAAATGGAGCGGATATGGGATCATCAACGGATCTGACGGCAAATTCTATCCGGATCAGAATATCACCCGTGCGGAGATGGCCGTGATCCTCAACAACCTTATGAAATACAAGACAAAGTCAGTAAATACCTTTTCCGATCTCCCGGATACCTGGTATACCGATGCCGTTCTGAAGGTCAATGCTGCGGGTGTCATGCTTGGTTCCGAAGGAAAGATCCGTCCAACCGACCCGATTACCCGGGAGGAGGCGTTTTCCCTCTTTGCCCGCGCCCTTGGGATCGAGCCTGTCACCGGCCATCAGATCGAGTTCAAGGACCGTCTCGAGGTCAGTCGCTGGGCGTATACGACGATCTATGCCATGATCCGTGCAGGATATATCCACGGCAGCGGCGGTTATCTGCGCCCGAAGGCAAACCTTACCCGCGCAGAGGCGGTGACGGTCCTTGACCAGATCGTTGCCCTTATGATCACCGAGCCCGGAGAATATACCGGAGATGTGAACGGATTCTGCATCATTTCCTCGCCGAAGGGCGCGTCTTTGAAGAATATGTTCGTGTTTGGCGGTATCGTTATCTGCGATTCCGTCGCGGATGTCAAGTCCGTCGTGATGGAAAACGTCTGCTATACCGGAAAGCTCCTTTGCAGAGACGTATCTGAGGACGGCGAAAGCGCGGAGCTTGCTCCGGATCTTTCCAATGAGCCCGACAGTGGTGACAGCGTTGTTGTGGACGGAAAGATCGTTTACGGCAAGGAAAAGCTGGATATTTTGAAGGATGTACCGAAAAACACCCTGAAGGACAGCTGTTTTAAAACCGATTCCAAGGGTGTTATCACCTACAACGCGCCCGGAGTCAAGACGGTTCAGGGCATCGACGTTTCCTCCTGGCAGGGTGAGATCGACTGGAAAAAGGTAGCGGCGGACGGTATTGAGTTTGCGATCATCCGTGTCGGCTTCCGCGGCTATACCGTCGGCGGCATTTCCGAGGATAAATATTTCAAGGCAAATATTGAGGGTGCGATCGCGGCCGGTCTTGATGTCGGCGTATATTTCTTCTCCCAGGCGATCTCTGAGAAGGAGGCACGGCAGGAGGCGGATTTTGTCTTATCCCGTATCAAGGGCTACAAACTGAAATATCCTGTGGTATTTGACTGGGAGAGTGTGGATGATAAAAGTGCCCGCACCGCGAAGGTCACTGACGCGACCCTCAATGCCTGTGCAATTGCCTTCTGTGAGCAGGTCAAGGCGGCAGGGTATATCCCCTCCGTCTATTTCGGAACCTCCAAAGGTCTGCTCGATTTTCAACTGGACAAGCTGAAGGCCTACGACTTCTGGTATGCACGTTATAAATCCGATACTCCGCGTTTTTACTATGCATTCGATATCTGGCAGTATACCTCCACCGGCCGTGTGAACGGAATCGAAGGCGACGTGGACCGCAACATCTGCTTCAAGGCTTATTAAGCAAGAAGATACCCTGTCCCAGAAAGGACAGGGTATCTTTGTATGTCATGTGTCTCTTTTTTTGGTTGGGGCAAACTGGATGAGTATGATGGCTGCGAATACGAGGATGCAGCCGAGTCCCTCTCGTGGGGAGAGCCGCTCGTCAAGCACCAGCCAGCCGCCAATGACGGCGAAGACGGATTCAAGGCTCATGATGAGACTGGCAACCTGCGGCGGACAACGCTTCTGCGCAAGGATTTGCAGTGTGTAGGCGATGCCACTGGAAAAAAGACCGGTGAAAAGGATGGGCTTCCATGCGGCAAGGATGCCGGAAAGCTCCGGTGTTTCCATGATCAGTGCAAAGGCTGTGGAAACGATCGCGTTGACGGCAAACTGAAGGCAGGAGAGGCGGATGCCGTCCGTATAAGTTACAAAGCGGTCGACGGTCAGAATATGCGCGGTGTAGAAGAGGGCGCAGAGAAGCAGGAGAATATCTCCCGTCTTCAGGGAAAACCCCTCGGTGATGCAGAGAAGATACATGCCGCCTGTGGCAATGGCAACGCTCACCCAGCCGAGCAGGGGAGTTCTTCGGCGAAGGAAGATGCCGAAAATCGGCACGAAAACGATGTAGAGCGCGGTGAGAAAACCGGATTTGCCCGCGCTGGTCTCCACGATACCCATCTGCTGGAGATTGGAGGCAAGGGCGAGCAGCACACCGCAGAGGATGCCGCCGATCCAAAGATCTTTCCTGCTGTGTTCCGGATGCATGCGAAAGGGCTTTCGTCCGGCGAATAGGTCGGAGATGAGCACCACAGGCACGAGCGCAGCAACACCGACGTAGGAACGCACGGCGTTGAAGGTCGTGGGGCCGATGTGATCCATGCCCTGCCGTTGGGCAACGAAAGCGAAGCCCCAGATGAAGGCGGCGACCAGCAGCATCAGCGCACCGATCAGCTGATTTTTTCTGTCTTTGTGCATGAGAAAAGCTCCTGCGTGAAATTGTTAAAAAAATACGAGAATATTTTATCACAATATTTGAAATTCGCAAAGCGGTATAGTATACTATATTCGTGGATTTCTGTGATAAGTTTTTGGATTTATCGGAGAGGAAAGAGATCAATGTCAAGAGTAATTCTGATTGCATCGGGAAAGGGCGGAACGGGGAAGACCACCGTTGCGGCAGCCCTTGCCTGCGCGCTGTGTGATGCCGGCCGCCGCGTGCTCGCAGCGGATCTCGATGCGGGAATGGGAAATCTTGACATAGCGCTCGGAATGCATGATGCGGCACTTTTTTCTCTCGCGGAGGTGCTTTCCGGTGCTGTATCGGCAGAGCAGGCCGCGGCACCCGTGCACGGCAGGGAAGGACTCTTCCTGCTCACAGCACCCGCGGCGGGATACGTTCCCGCGGCTGACCGTCTTGTGGCCTTCTGTGCGGAGATGCATGCAAAGGATACGGATGTGATTCTTGACTGCGGTGCAGGGCTTGGCGATGTTCTGTCTGCGGCGCGTTCTGCGGCAGATCTGGCGCTTGTTGTTTCGCTGCCGGAGGATGCCAGTCTGCGTAATGCCTCTGCAACCGCACAGTTTCTTGCACAGCGCCCGGCTTTGACAACGCGCCTTGTCTGTAACCGCGTGCCGCTCAGACGCAGCATTCTCCGCAAGACACGCATCTGTATCGACACCTGCATGGATACCGCAGGGCTTCCCCTTGCCGCCGTGATCCCGGAGGATGAAGGGGTCCGTCTTGCAGTCGCCCGGGGGCACGTATTCTATGATACCTCCCGCAGCCCGATAAGAAAGAGCGTAAAGTCGCTTGCCGAGCGGATTATTTCAAATTATTTTTGAAAATTGTGCATTGTGTCCGGGTGAAAAATATGTTATAATATCAGCGGTTTTGTAGATCGTTGATTGAATTCCCGACCCCGGACGTATTCTTAACGGAGGTGTTTTTGGATGAATATTGCTTTGATCGCTCATGATAAGAAAAAAGAGCTGATGGTTCAGTTCTGTATCGCCTACTGCGGTATTCTTGCAAAGCACAACCTTTGCGCCACCGCGACGACGGGCAAGCTGATCTCCGAGGCTACCGGCCTTGTCATTGACCGATATCTTTCCGGACAGCAGGGCGGCGACCAGCAGATCGGTGCCCGTATCGCCTATAACGAGATCGATATGGTCGTTTTTCTGCGGGATGTGAATTCCTTTGGCAATGAGCCGGATGTGGATGCCATGATCCGTCTCTGCGATGAGCAGAATATTCCCATCGCTACCAACCTTGCGACGGCGGAAATGCTCGTCCTTGGCCTTGCGCGCGGCGATCTTGACTGGCGTGAGCTGGTTCGCAAGAAATAAATCGTTGCTTGATTATCCCCCGAAAGGTATCTCTTTCGGGGGTTTTGCTTAAAAAACTATGGGAGAACGTATTGTGGAAGAGCTGCACCTATTCATCATAAATCCCCATGCAGGAAAGGGAAAAGAGCAGGCAGTACTGCCGGAACGCATCCGCGCTGCGGCGCAGGAGCTGGGTGTCGAGGCGGTTGTCTGTATTCCCGCACATGCGGGAGATGCACGCAAGGCTATCGAAGAAGCCGCTGTGGGCGGAAGACCTCTGCGTGTATATGCCTGCGGCGGTGACGGAACGGTCAAGGAGACCGTCAATGCAGCGGCACCTTTTGAGAATGCTTCCGTTGGGATCTATCCCTGCGGCTCGGGGAACGATTACGTCAAGTCACTGCCGACCGATATCGCCTTGTGCCGCGATCTTAAGGCGCTTATGAAAGGCACAATTTGCCGGATGGATCTGGTGGATGTCGACGGCGAGCTGTGCTGCAATATGACCAACATCGGGTTTGATGCCCTTGTTGCCCATCGGATGCGTCTTTTCCGACGGATCCCTCTCGTCACCGGTCCCCTTGCATATTCACTTGCGGTGGGGGCGGGCGTTGTGTCACGCATGAGCTGGACGATAAAGGCAACCTTTGACGGCAATGAAGAGATTGCAGGTCCGTTTATGCTCTGCGCCGCGGGTGTCGGCCGTGTATGCGGAGGGAAGTACATGGCGTTGCCGACGGCAAAGCTCAATGAAGGCATTATGGATGTCTGCATGCTCCGTCAGGTCCCGCGCCGCCGTTTCCCATCGCTCATCGGCGTATACAAAGCAGGTCGGCATCTGGAGGATCCGAGAGTTGCCGGCATCGTTACATACAGAAAATGCAAAAGCCTCAAACTGAGTCTGGACCGTCCTGCGGCCCGCGCCGTGGACGGCGAGATTATCAAAGGCACCGAATTTCATCTGCAGATCCGTCCAGGGGCTTTGCGACTTATCCTTCCCAAGGCATAATACTCCCCCGTTTCCGATACAATGTAGGGAAACGGGGGACTTTTTTATGCTTTCCTATATCTGGATAGGTATGATGGCGGCGGCTATTGTTTTTGGTGCGGTCAACGGCAGTCTGGAGGCGGTCAGCACTGCGGCATTGGCGGGCGCTGAATCTGCGGTAAAACTGACCTTTTCCATCGCAGGCCCCATGCTTCTCTGGTCCGGAGCTGCGGAGCTGATGCGCCGGGGCGGGCTTCTCACTGCTCTTTCCGGATGGGTTTGGAGACCGATATCGGCAATGCTCGGACTGCGAAAAGCGGGCCGCGATCTTCGCGAAAATATCTGCGCGAATTTCAGCGCAAATCTGCTTGGGCTGGGCAATGCGGCAACACCGCCGGGTCTGAAGGCTGCCGAGCTGCTTGGCGGACAAAACAAGCGAAGTGCGCTTTCAAGACTCATTATTCTGAATACTGCGTCCGTTCAGCTTATTCCTACCACGGTTGCGGCGCTTCGTGCGGGGTACGGCGCTGCGTCTCCCTATGATATCTGCCCGGCAGTATGGCTGACTTCGGGGGCAGCACTGCTTGCAGCGCTTGGAAGTGCTGTGCTGATCGGGAAGTATGCTAAATGAGAGCACTTGGTACCATTTCGGCGATACTTCCTGTGCTGATTCTTTTCGGTGCGTCACTTTTGTCCGTAAGACGGTGTTCAGACGTGTTCACTGTGTTCACAAAGGGGGCTGCTGATGGTCTGCAGGTAGTGGTAAAGCTCCTGCCGACGCTCTGCGGACTTCTGTGTGCCGTGGAGATGCTGAAGGCAAGCGGTGCGCTGGACTTTCTCGCGGAGTGCCTTTTACCGGTTACGGAGCTTCTCGGAATTCCGTCGGATTGTCTGCCGCTGTTTCTGCTCAGACCCTTTTCGGGGAGTGCAAGCCTTGCCCTTGCGGGTGAATGTATTGCTTCCGCAGGCGCTGACTCTCTTTCCGGCCGCATTGCTGCTGTGCTCATGGCGTCCAGCGAGACCACCTTCTACACCGCTGCGGTTTATTCCGCAGCCTCTGGGATGAAACCGGCACGTTATACGATGCTCTGTGCGCTGCTCGGTGATCTTACGGCCATGCTTGTTTCGGTATACGCAGTAAAGTGGCTGTTTTTCTAAAAGCAAAGGCAGATGCCCCGGCATCTGCCTTTGCTTTATCAAAAATTACTTTTTTTCCTCAACGGGAAGCACGGGATAGGTGATCTCGTATTCACCGGAGGGGAGACGGGTGCATTCACCCGTGGCGGCAAAGGGCTTGCCGTTCTGGAGGATCTGCACGGCCCCCGGATCGGCACAGCGATAGGGGGTGAAATTTGCCTCGGTGTTTGCAGGCACGGAGACCTTCAGCGCAGCGGTGCCGTCCGTAAGAGTCCAGCTGCAGCCGATGGTGCCGCGGACGGATTCAAAGCGGATGGACGCCTCGGTCAGACCGCCGCCACCCACGGAGGGAGCGATATCAAAGACCTTGTAGGCAGGGGAATCCTTGCGGAGACCGATACCGCCGATGTGGCGGTACATCCAGTTGCCGATGGAGCCGTAGGCATAGTGGTTGTAGGAGTTCATGGTGGGGGACCAGAAGGTGCCGTCGGGGCGGATGCCGTCCCAGTGCTCCCACATGGTGGTGGCACCCATGCGCACGGAGAAGAGCCAGGAGGGGAAGGTCTCCTGCAGCAGAAGCCCGAAGGCGCGGTCTTCCTCGCCGATATGGGAGAAGGTGTGGCAGAGATAGGGTGTGCCGACGAAACCGGTGGTCAGGTGGTTCCCGGAGAGTCGGAGGGAGGCGATAAGCTCCTTTTTGCAGTGCTCCAATGCTTTTCCGTCCACAAGATCAAACCAGATGGCGAGAATAAAAGCGGTCTGGTTGCGGGGACCTGCGGCAAGGCGTCCACCGGGGGTGACAAAGTCACGGTTGAAGGCTGCACGGATATTTTTGTAGAGATTGCGGTATTTCTTCGCGTCGGCGGTGTATCCAAGGATCTCGGCGGTCTCGGCGGTAAGCCGGGTGGAATAGGCATAGAAGGCGTTGGCAATAAGCTCTGTGGAGGTACCGCCGTTGCAGGTGCTGCTGTCCCCGTCAAGTCCCAGCCAGTCGCCGAACTGGAAATGACCGTTGAAGGTGTAGGGATCGTCGCCCCAGTTCTTCATATAGCCGACCCACTTCTTCATGGCGGGGTAGTTGTCGCGGAGAATTCGCTTGTCTCCGTAGGCCTGCCATATATCCGTGGGAATGATGGTGACGCAGTCGCTCCAGGCGTTGGAGGCATTCTTTTTGATCATGGAGTTGGGGACGATGATGGTTACAGCGCCCTCCTCCGTTTGATCGACACGCACATCCCCAAACCACTTGGTGAAGAAGGCGCCGCACTGCATATTCTGCAGGGCGGTGGAGGCAAAGACCTGGGCATCACCCGTCCAGCCGAGACGCTCGTCTCGCTGCGGGCAGTCAGTGGGCAGGTCAACAAAGTTTCCCTTCTGTCCCCAGAGGATGTTGTGCTGCAGCTGGTTGAGCAGCGCATGGGAGCAGGAGAACTCGTTGGTGGGTTCAAGCTCGGAATGAATGACTACGCCGGTGAAATTTTCCAGAGCGGGCTCGCCGGGGAAGGCATCGACGGATACGTAGCGGAAGCCGTAGAAGGTCAGCAGTGCCTCGAAAACGTCCTCTCCACCGGAGGTGATGTAGGAGGCAACTGCGCGGGCGGTGCGATAGTTTTCAAAGTAGGCATTTCCGTCCTTATCCAGTACCTCAAAGTGGCGCAGACGGATCTCGCGGCCGGCAGGGGCCTTGACGCGTACGCGGACAAAGCCGACCATGTTCTGTCCGAAGTCCAGCACGCGCTCACCCTTCGGGGTGGTGATGAGCGCAATGGGCTCGATTTCCTCAATAGGTCGTACGGCCTGCATCTGCTGACCGACGAGCATATCAAAGCCGCGGTCAAGGATGGCAACGGAGTTTTCAGGCATATCGGTACGGCGGGCATCGATATCCTCGCCGTGATAGATCTGGGAGTAGAGCACCTCGCTCTCCGCCCAGGTGAATTTTCCGTCGGAGACGATGCGGCGGACCCGTCCGTCGGCAAAGGTCATGTCGAGGCGGCAGAGCAGCGCCGTACGGTCGCCGTAAATGTTCCGGCGGTTCTTGCCGATGAGGTTTCCGGTGAACCAGCCTGGTCCGACGATGGCGGAAAGCTCGTTTTTGCCGGTTTTCAGAAGCTCGGTCACATCGTAGGTCTGGTACTGATGGTGCTTGTTATAGCTTGTGTAGCCGGGGGCCAGCAGATCGGGGGCAACGTACTCGCCGTTGAGCTGGGCACGGTAAACACCGCAGGCAGTGATGTAAAGCCGTGCCTTGGACGGGGCCTCGGCAAGGCGGAAGGTGCGCATATAGCGGGGAACGACATCATCTCCGGCGTTTTCGTCGGGGCGGGAGATCCACTTTGCGCGCCATGCCGTGCCGAGAAGTCCGGTCTCAAAAAAGGCAGGCTCGGAAACGGCCTCGCGTCCGAGATTGTCACGGACGGTAAAGCGGTAGCAGTACCGGGTGCAGGGGGAAAGCTTCAGTCCGGTTTCGATAAAGAGAGTATTGTCGTCCTCGATAAAGCCGGAATCGGCGCAGAGAACGGAGAAATCCTCACAAAGCGACACTTCAAGACGTCTGGCGGTCTGATAACAGCCGGGCTCGTCGGAGCGAAGCTTATAGGATAGGCGGGGGTTCTTCTCATCGATGCCGATGGGATTTTGCATGTATTCGCAGGTCAGTCCGTAAATCTGCAGAGCCATGTTTCAGTAGTCCTTTCTTACACGTTAACCGTTAGATTCTGTCTGCCGGGAGGATAAACTCATTTTTTCCGGCAGAGAGTACGAATTCCTCATCTGCAAACCGAAGGGTCGCGTTCATACCGGCATCAAGCTCAACGGTGAGGTGGATATCCTCTTCAAAGAAGCGCCAGTCAACGGAGACTTTTCCTGCGGCGGTCAGCTGAGATCCGCGGGCACTGGGAATGCGGCGGCTGAAGACAGGGGAGATGATGATATCCGCATAACCGAAGGAGTCCGCTGCCTGACGGATACCGAGAAGATGTGAGAAGAAGTACTGCACTACAGCACCGAACATCGGATGAGAGAGGGAACGGGCCTCGTCCTTCCATTCCTCGTACAGGGTGGTGGCACCAAGCTCCAACCAGTGACCGAAGGAGGGAGCCTCCCGGCCGCAGAGAATATCAAAGGCAAGCTCGGCATAGCCATGATCGATAAGCACCTTGAAGAGCAGGTCGGTACCGAAAATGCCGGTGTCAAGCTTGCGGGTTGCGCTGTAGTGGGAAACGACGGTATCCAGCGCACGATCGTCGGTAATGCCGAGATCCAGAGCAAAGAGGTTTGCGCCCTGCACATTTTCACACCAGTTGCCCGTGGTCTCGTCGAGGTAGTTTGCTTTCAGAGCAGCGATCTTTTCCGCCTCGCGGGCCGCGAGGGTGCGCTCGCCGTCGATATCGCCGCAAAGCAGCGCGATCTCGCGCACGCGGCGAAGAGTCTTTACGTAGAAATAGGTGTTGACGTAGGGCGCGGGAATGGCGATCGTATCGGGGGTACACCAGTCACCGAGACACCATTCGCCCGGCTGATCGGAGACAACGAGACCGTTTTCGCTGTGAGCCTCAAGATAATCAAAGTAGTGGAGCATCTGCGGATAGAGCTCCTTTGCGGGCGCGGCATCCCCGTAGGCCTTCCAGAACTGCCAGGGAAGCTCTGCGATCGCGCAGCCCCAGCCGCCGGGGCCGCCGCCGGAATGTACGTAGGGAGCAGTGTACTGCACGTGACCGGACTTGCGGTCCTGACAGTCGGAAATATCGCCGATCCAGCGGCGGTAGAACTCCTTTGCATCGAGAATTGCCATTGCAGCCGGGCAGGCCAGCTGTCCGTCGCCGGTATATCCGCGGCGCTCGATATGGGGGCAGTCGGAGGGGATGCCGCCGTGCATATTGCAAAGCTGGGTGCGGACGTAGGCATCATAGATCCAGTTGAGCACCGGATCGGAGCAGGAAAATTCAGCGGTTACGGGAACGTTGGCGTGCACGACGAGAACGTCGCTGCACTCGGCTTCGCCCGCCACCGTGAAATAACGGAAGCCGTGCCATAGAGAACGGCTGCGCCAGGTACGGCCCTTGCCGTCGGTCTTATAGGAGCAGATCTGCCTGTGGATCCGGGTCGGGTCCAGCTCACCGCCGCAGAGGTTTTCGGACATGGTGAGGATGATGGTCTGCGGTGTGCTGCCGGTCTCGCGCAGTACCGGCCAGCCGGTGATGTTCTCACCGGCATCGTAGAGGGCGGCACCGTCTGCGGTGGTGCCGATGCGCCGGGGCCGGATGTGGCGGATAACACGGTCGGCAGGAGAGGTCTGGATATAGAAGGGGCCCTCGGGACCTGCGCAGAGGACGGCAGATTTCCATGCGGCGTCATCAAAATCCGGCTTTGAGAAGCCTTCGGCAAGGAAGGCGGCATCCTGATGTTCGGCACGGACATAGTCGGTTTCTGTGATCTCGCTTCTGCACCAGCGTATATCGGTATCGGAGCAAACGGTAATGACATCGTTACCGCTGCGGATAACCAGACGGAAGACGAGCTTTGTGGTACGGTCGCAGCGATGGCCGTACCAGCCGGGATAGAGTCGAAGGCCAAGGCAGTTTTCACCCTCGCGCAGCAGATCGGTCACATCGTAGCGCATAACGTAAACGCGGTGAGCGGTCTCCTCGCCGAAGCGCTCCTCACACACGCGCTCGGGCATTGGCTCGTAATCGCTGACGGCGGGGGCAAACAGATCCTCGGAAATGCGGGCTCCGTTGATAAAGCCTTCAAAATGACCGAGACCGCAGATGGTCAGCTCGGCACGCTCGGGCGTGCCTGCGGTAAAGATCTTGCGCATATAGGGGGCAACGCAGGTCTCGCCCGGTGTTACCCATGCGGCGTTGCCGAAAAGCTCCTTGAAAGTCATATCAGAACCTCCTTGCGGTTTTGTTTATTGTAACACTATTTCATGTTGAAAGTAAAGGTCAAAACGAGAAAAGACACGGAATTACCGTGTCTTTTTGACGCAGTTTAAAAGCACCACCGTGATGCCGTTGTTATGCCGCTGCAGATCCCGATCCCGGGCAAGCTCGGGGTAGGCCTGCAGAGCCTTCTGTGTACGGGCATCGAAGATATCAAAGTGCTCCCCCTCGATATAATCTGCTATAAAACCGTTGAGCCTGCAGCCGTCCAGATGCCGCCGTACGGCGATCCGCAGTCTTCCGCCGGTGCCGGAGGAGCCGTACCCGTGGATGAGCTTCATCACGCCGACACCGCGCTCACCTGCGGCCTCCAGCTCGTGCTTGAGGCGGTTGATGGCCTCGTGACAGAGGGGAAGACCCTCCTCAAGATTGACGGTGTAAACGGCATCGTCGCCGACGGGGGTCGGCTTTTTTCTTGCCATGGTCACAACCGCGCAACGCCGGTGGCCCGTGCCGCTTCTGCAACGGCTCTGGCCACGGCGGGACCGACCCGGGGGTCAAAGGCGGCAGGCAGAATGTAGTCTGCCGTGAGCTCCGCATCGGGAATGAGCGCTGCGATGGCCTCTGCGGCGGCGATCTTCATCTCGTCGTTAATGGTGCGTGCGCGAACGTCCAGGGCACCGCGGAAAATGCCGGGGAAGGCAAGAACATTGTTGATCTGATTTGGGTGGTCGGAGCGACCCGTGCCGACAACGGCAGCACCGGCGGCGCGGGCAGCCTCGGGCATGATCTCGGGCACAGGGTTTGCCATGGCAAAGATGATGGGATCGGTCGCCATCGTCCTGACCATGTCGGGGGTCAGCACGCCGGGGGCGGAAACGCCGATGAAGAGGGAGGCATCGCGCACGGCATCGGAAAGTGTTCCGCGCAGATCACGGGGATTGGTCAGCTGTGCCAGCTCCTCGAGAGCTGCGCCGTTTTCCGGTCTGCCGGAATAAACGATGCCGTCCTTATCACAGACGGTAACGTCGGAAAGTCCGCGGGAGAGAAGCAGCTTTGTGATAGCTGTTCCGGCGGCACCGGCACCGCAGACCACGGCGCGATGCTCCGAGAGGGGACGGCCGGTGAGACGGCAGGCATTGAGCATGGCGGCGAGCACCACCACAGCGGTGCCGTGCTGATCGTCGTGAAAAACGGGAATGTCGCAAACGGCCTTGAGCTTTTCCTCGATCTCAAAGCAGCGGGGGGCAGAGATATCCTCCAGATTGATGCCGCCAAAGGAGCCGGCAAGCAGGCTGACGGTGCGGACAATCTCGTCGGGATCCTTGGAGCGGATGCAGAGAGGGAAGGCATCCACACCGGCAAAGGTTTTGAAGAGCACGCATTTGCCCTCCATCACCGGCATACCGGCCTCGGGACCGATATCCCCCAGACCGAGAACCGCGGTGCCGTCGGTTACGACGGCCACCAGATTGTGACGGCGTGTCAGGGAATAGGAGAGGTCGGGGTCGGCCTGAATGGCACGGCAGGGTTCGGCAACGCCGGGGGTATAGGCAACGGAAAGTTCCTCGGCACACGTGACGGACACGCGGCTTGTGACTTCGAGCTTACCCTGCCACTCGGCATGAGCAAGGAGTGCTTTTTCTTTGATATCCATTGGTATGTTCTCCGATAAAAGGGCTTCACGGGCCGGGATGCCCCGGCCCGTGAGAGGGTCAGTTGTAAAAGTCAGGCACGGGCCTGCTTCTTGATGGCCTTCAGACGCTTCATAACATCGTTTACGCCGCGGCCAAAGTAATCGTGCAGTGTCTCATACTCTGCATAAAGAGCATCGTAGGCAGAAACATTGCTTGCATTGGGTACATACAAGGTGTCCTTGAGCTTGGACATATGCTCGGCGGCTTCGCCGATGGTATCCCAGCCGCCGTTTTCCTTGCCGGCGGCCACGGCACCGAACATGGCGGAGCCGAGGGCGCAGGCCTGGGGGCTGCCCGAGATGCCGATCTCACGGTTGCAGACGTCGGAATAGATCTGCATCATAAGCTCGTTCTTCTCGGCAATGCCGCCGGCGGCGATGATGCGCTCGATGTGCACGCCGCCTTTCTCAAAGGTCTCGATGATCTTACGGGTACCGAAGGCAGTTGCCTCGATGAGGGCGCGGTAGATCTCCTCGGGCTTGGTGGTGAGGGTCATGCCGAGCATAACGCCCGTCAAATCCACATCGACCAGCACGGAGCGGTTGCCGTTCCACCAATCCAGTGCAATAAGACCGGATTCACCGACGGAAAGCTTCTTTGCCTTTTCGGTCAGATAGGTGTGAATGTTAACGCCCTCGGCGGCAGCAGCCTCGTGATAGCTTGCGGGCACGCAGTTTCTCACAAACCAGTCAAAATGGTCACCGACACAGGACTGTCCGGCTTCGTAGCCGAGATAGCCGCCGATGATACCGTCCTCCACCACGCCGCAGATGCCGGGTACGTTGACCTCGGTATCGCCAAGCAGCATATGGCAGGAGGAGGTGCCCATGATGATGAGCATGGTGCCGGGGGTGGTGATGCCGGGGGCGGGAACTGCCACGTGGGCATCGATGTTGGCAACGCCGACGGCGGTGCCGGGCTTCAGGCCCGTGAGAGCGGCACCGGCGGCATTGATCTCGCCGGCCTTGTCGCCGATGGCGAGGATGGGACCGGAGAGCTTGTCGGCAACGACGTTCTCCAGCTTCGGGTCGAGGGACTTGAAGAACTCGGAGGAGGGGAAACCGTCCTTCTTGCTCCAGATGGCCTTATAGCCTGCGGCGCAGGCGTTGCGGGTGAGCTTGCCGGTGAGCTGCATGGTCAGCCAGTCGCCGGCCTCAATGAAGTGGGCAGCCTTCTCATAGATCTCGGGAGCTTCATCCAGGGTCTGCCAGATTTTGGGGAAGATCCACTCGGAAGAGACCTTGCCGCCGTAGCGGGCAAGCCACTTCTCGCCGGTCTCCTCAGCCTTGCGGTTGATGATCTCCGCCTTGTCCTGGGCGGCATGATGCTTCCAGAGCTTGACGTAGGCGTGGGGATTGCCGGCGTACTCCGGCAGGAAGCAGAGAGGCGTTCCGTCTGCGAGGATGGGCAGCACGGTGCAGGCCGTGAAGTCGATGGAAACGCCCACCACGTCCTCCGCCTGAACGGAGGCCGCAGTGAGAACCTCGGGAATGACCTTTGCAACGACCTCAAGGTAATCCCTGGGATGCTGCAAAGCCCAGTCGGGTGCAAGACGGGTGGTACCGTCGGGAAGGTATTCATCCATCACGGCATGAGGGTAATTCATCACCGCGGTGGCAAGCTCCTCGCCGGTAACCACGTCCACCAGCAGCGCACGGCCGCTGAGGGTGCCGAAATCGAGTCCGATACTGTATTTTGCCATGGTTTTATGGCTCCTTAAATCTTACTTGATGCCGTTGTAGAGAGGACCGTAGGTGGCGCAGGCACGGTAGTCCGCACCCTCGAGATCCTTGGTGCCAAAGGCGCCCCATGCGGTGGGACGGTAGATCTTCTCGTCGGGAACGTTGTGCATGCTCACGGGGATGCGCAGCATGGAAGCGAGGGTGATGAAGTCTGCGCCGACGTGGCCGTAGCAGAAGGCACCGTGGTTGGCACCCCAGTTGGCCATGACGGAGTAAACATCCTTGAAGGCACCCTCACCGGTCAGACGGGGAGCAAACCAGGTGCAGGGCCAGGTGGGATCGGTGCGGTCCATAAGGGCGGTGTGAACATCCTCGGGCAGGTCGCAGCTGACACCCTCGGCGATCTGAAGGACAGGGCCGAGACCCTTGACGTTGTTGATGCGGACCATGGTCACGGGCATACCGCCGCGGGTGGTCAGGGAGGAGGAGAATCCGCCGCCGCGGAAGTAGTCGGTGGCTGCGGGGCTCCACTTGGTGGCCTTCAGGCACTTGTCGGCCTCTTCGGCGCTGATCTCCCAGAAGGGCTTCATGCCGGGCTTGCCGTTGACTTCCATCTCGCCGGTGCCGTCCAGAGCGGCAGCGCCGGAGTTGATGAGGTGGATGATACCGCCGGCGGCATCACCCTCGAGGTCATAACCGGTAACGCGCTTGACGGACTCGGGGCTCCAGTAGGTGCGGACGTCGGCAAAGATGGCGGGAGCGTTGGTCAGCAGATAGCCGAAGAGCTGGGAGATGCCGTTGTAGCTGTCGTTCTCAGTGGCGACGATGTAGGGAGCGCGCACGCCGTTCCAGTCGAAGGAGGAGTTGAGCATAGCCTCGAGGAAGTCACCGTTGGGACGGAAGTCGGTCCACTGGCGCTGACCCTGGAAACCGGCGGCGATGGCGTTGTGACCGTTGGACTCTTCGATGTAACCCATACGGGCAAGCTTGGGATTGCCTTCCATCAGATCGCGGGCGATGAGGGTCATCTTGACGCAAGTCTCCCACTCCTTGTCCTTCTGCTTGCGGGTGTGCTGCTTCTCGGGAACGTTGCGGTCCTCACCCTCGGGGCAATTCTCCTTGACCCAGGCAAGAGCCTTCTTGTACTCGGCCTTGTCATAGATGCCCTGCTCCATGCGGCGGTCAAACTCGCAGAGGTCGATGTACTCGGTGCGCATGCCGAGATAGTCATACAGGAAGTTATCGTTAACGATAGAGCCTGCGATACCCATGGAAACGGTACCCATGGCGAGATAGCTCTTGCCCTTCATGATGGCGACGGCGAGACCGGCGCGGGCAAAGGCAAGCAGCTTCTCGGCAGCATCCTCGGGGATGGTGTTGTCGGCGAGATCCTGCACCTCATGACCGTAGATGGAGAAGGCGGGCAGACCTCTGTGATTGTGGGCAGCGAGAGCGGCAGCAAGATAAACTGCGCCGGGACGCTCGGTGCCGTTAAAGCCGAAGATAGCCTTGGGGCGGGTGGGATGCATGTCCAGAGTCTCGGTACCGTAGCACCAGCAGGGGGTGACGGAGATGGTCAGTCCGACGTTCTCCTTCTCAAATTTGGACTCACAGAGGGCAGCCTCGGCAACACCGCCGATGGTCTTGTCTGCAATGACGCACTGCACGGGAGAGCCGTCGGGGTAGCGGAGATTTGCGCTGAGCAGATCCGCAACAGCCTTGGCAAGACCGGCGGTCTTATCCTCAAGGGACTCGCGGATGCCCTTGCGGCGGCCGTCGATGATGGGACGGATACCGATCTTGGGATAGGAACCGATAAGATTCTTCATAGTTGTACCTCCAAAAGAAAATATAAATATTTTTTCAAGTAAGCTGTGCTTCTGTTATTATATACCAAACATGGCGGTAAGGTCAATGCGTTTTCGTACCTTTCTGCACAGAAAAATCCCGGTCGGAGGGACTCCGGCCGGGATTTTGCATATCAGATGATTTCCAGACCGTCACGGTCGGGAAGGGCGGACATTTTTTTTGCGGGCTTGTCCTGATACCAGAAGGCCACGGAGGAAATATCGTCCTGCAGGGGCAGATACCGGCCGCCGCTGCGCCAGCCGAGTGCCTGAATGGTCACACGCAGGTCTTCGGAGAAGCGGATGGGATCGGTGATGTGCCACCGGTAGAGTCCGAACCGCTGCTGGGAGGAATAAAGGCCGTCGGGACGGATGACCTGACAGAGACCTGCGTAGGGTGTTGTAAAGACCTCGTACTGGTGGGTCTGCTGGTTTTCAAAGTTATAAGAACCGCAGAAATAGTCCTCCGTACCGGTGCCGCAGACGGTGGGAAATTCCCGGTCACCGTCCATATAGAATTTGATCTCACCCTCGCCCCACCAACCGCAGTTATTGACACCCCAGGCCATGTAGGTGCCTACATACTGTCCTTTACCGGTGACTCCGTCCAGAATGGTGTGGACGGACTTATAGGGCAGGGGATTTGAGCGGCGGAACTGGGCATGGAAATAAGCGCAGTCCTCGGGAACCTCGCGCAGCTCATAGTTGATCTGATAGTAAATGACCTCCTGCTTGTCGGAGAGATTTTCGATGGTGATGCGGCATCGCTTGCGGAAGGGCATCTGCCAATAGCAGTTGAAGGCACGGCCGGGATTGACGCAGACAGGCAGGGAAACGACCGGGGCATACCTGTTCCATCCGTTGCAGAAGAAGTCACCGGCAGGACATTCCACGGAAGGCACCTCGCTGTCCTCCCAGTAGATGCGCAGAATCCAGTTGCGGAAAGTGCCGGTCAGGGTGGTCCAGATCTGGGTGATGCAGCCGGGCCCCTCAATATCCGCAAGGGTCAGGATCTCGCCGGGGCCAACGCCTGTGCAGGGATTGACCTTCCAGCCGAGTCCCAGATCTCTGGCCTGACTGGAGGAGAAACCCTCTCCGACGGGACAGGAGCCGCCGACTCCCTTGGCACCGGTGGGGTTCTCGCTGGAAATGGAGCGTGTAACGGCATTTGTCATTCGGGAGAGATCGCCCATGGGATTTGCAAAGAACATAAATGTCACCTCATATTCTGTTGAATCAATGCAGTCTGTGATTTCATTATACGCAAATACCCTGAAAAATTCAAGAGAAAATGACACGGGATCGAAAATGTGATAAAATGTGGAAGAGGTGATGTGAAATGCTGTATCCCGGAGATCTGATCCTGCGGTCAGACCGCAGGTCCTTCTGTGCGGAGATCGGGCCGGGCGGTAAGCTTACCCTTCGGGTACCGCGATCGGCAAGCATGCGTGAGATTGATGCGTTTCTTTCGTCAAAGGCAGCGTGGATCGCACGTCACAGAGCATTGTCTCTGCCGTCGGATCCCAGAGAAAGCTTAAGCCCGGAACGCATTTCACAACTGCGTGTTCTTGCAGAGCAGGAAATACCGGCAATCGTTTCCAAATGGGCGCAGCGAATGGGGGAGAGTCCCGACCGGATCCGCATCACCGCAGCAAAGAGACGCTTTGGTTCCTGCTCGGGAAGGGCAAATCTCTGCTTCTCGCTCTATCTCATGCTTTGGCCGCGGAAGACGGTGGAATATGTCGTTGTACACGAACTCTGCCACATCCGGCATAAAAATCACGGGCCGGAATTCTACCGTGCCGTGGAGCGGATCTTGCCCGACTGGCGGGAGCGGGCGGAGCTTCTGAAAAGAGATCCGGAAATATAAAATGCGCGGGAGATCCCGAAATACGGGGTCTCCCGCGCTGTGATCATTTGTTCCTGTGTGCGGCGATATAATCCATGTACCGGCACCAGTCGGTCCGCGCCATGAAGTGTGCGCCGGGACGGAGGTGATAGCCGATATAGCCTTCGTGATATTTCTCTCCGGGTACGGCCAGTCGATCGAAGCTGCGCAGACCGGGCAGACCGTAGAGCTCCCATGCGGGGGAAGCTGCACGGCAGGACAGAAATTCCGAGGCGGGATCTGCCCAGGTATCCTCCACTGCACTGCCTACAAGCAGGTGCCGCGGCGCGGTAAGGGCAAGCAGCCAGTGCTGATCAAAGGGAAGTGCGTTCTCCCTGTCTGCATATTCGGCGTATCTCGGTGCAAACCAGTAGGGAAAGGTCTTTGTGATGAATGCGATGTCCTCTCCATATTTTCCGCGGGTGATTGCGGCACCGGAGCAGCCGGAATCGTTGGAAATGACAAAGGCAAAGCGCTCGTCATGGGCACCGCACACCAGAGCAGTCTTGCCAAGACGGGAGTGGCCGATTACGATGAGATTTTTTGCATCGCATTCAGGTCGGGTCAGCAGATAATCCGCCGTACGGGAGGCTGCATACGCCCAAAGCGCGATCTTGCCGGGGGCATCGGGTGCGGTGCGGTCGTCGGCCATGGGGCCGAGACCGGACTCGAAATCGTTATCATCCCCGGCAACAGAGGTATATTGCACGATGGCGATACCAAAACCCCTGGAGACAATTTCCTCGGCGGGAAGATATCGGTCAAAGACCGATGAGCGAAATGAGAGTGTAATAAAATATGGCACCTTGCGCCGGAACTTTGGTTGAATGATCTGCACTGGGAAGCTGTAGTCGCGCCCCGCATAAGCAAAGGAAATGGTGACTTTATCGTAAATTGCCCGGTTAGCAAGAAAAGCAGGGTCACGCTCGGTGATGTTTGAGGTGACGGGAACAGCCGCGGGCATACGTCCGTAGACATTGTCCTGCAGGCTTTTCAGCATCTCAGGGCGCAGTGTCTCCCATTCCGCGGGAGAGACTGCGTGCGGAAGCGGCGGAACACTTCTGGATGTGAGCAGTTTTTTTAACATGACAGGGTCCGTCCTTTCTGAAATCATGGATTTTTCTGCCTGTATTTTAGCATAAACCCGGGTCAATGGCAATAGCGGAACGGGTACGCAGGCCGCGGCATAGGATCATGCGGGATGTATACGGCGGAGAAAGGTGGTGCTTTTATGCCGACAGATCCGGTGATTGCGGCCTTTGCAGCGACGGTGATGACCTGGGCACTTACGGCTGCAGGGGCCGCGGCAGCGCTTTTTATGCGGTCAGATAACAGCCGACTGTGGCAGCCCGCGGTGGGCTTTGCCGGAGGGGTTATGTGTGCCGCGTCCTTCTGGAGCCTGCTGTCGCCTGCGGTGGAGCTTGCGGAATCCATGGAGGCACGTCCTTATGTTCCCGTAACGGCTGGCTTTGTCTGCGGCTGTCTGTTTCTTGCTTTGACGGCGGAGATTCTGCAGCGCCGGGGCGGGGGCAGGAAAGACCGTGACCTTCTCCTTGTTCTTTCCGTGACGCTTCACAATTTGCCGGAGGGGCTTGCCGTCGGTGTTGCCTTTGGCGCGGCGGCAGCACAGATTCCCGGTGCGGATATGCCGGGGGCGTGGATGCTTGCCATCGGTATTGCGCTTCAGAACCTGCCGGAGGGGTTTGCGGTGGCGGCACCGCTTCGGCGTGCGGGATATTCCCGTGGAAAAAGTCTCTTCTGGGGGCAGTTTTCGGGCCTTGTGGAGCCGGTGGGCGGTGTGCTCGGTGCTTTGCTTGTGCAGATATTCCGCCCGATGCTTCCCTTTGCCCTTTCTTTTGCTGCGGGAGCCATGATATGGGTGGTTTTCGGTGAGCTTGCACCGGAGTGCGGGCGCACCCGTGCAGGGATGTTCGGTACCGTTTGCGGCTTTGCACTGATGATGTTGATGGATCTTGCCCTTTAAGAGAGAAAAATTTGCGCAAGACTATGGAAAAACACGAACGGTTAGTATATAATATTAAAGCTAAATAGATAATGGGCGGTCTTTGACCGCAGATAAACAGCGAACGGGGGGTGCAGGTGCTTGAGGATCGAACTTGGAAAACGGGAATTCCGACTGCTTCTTGATCTGATATACACGGGCAACTGGGTGCTCAACTCACAGAGGGGGCCCGACCGTATCGGTGAGTATGACGCGGTGGCAAGCAAGATCTTTGCCTTCTGCCGGGAGGCGGGCATGCCGCAGCTTGCGGTGATGGACGGTGGGACCGGTTATCCCTCCGAGGCCTATGCTGCCGGCGGCATCCACGAGGCGATCATGGACTATGAGGATACGGTTTTTTTCAATATCCTTGCCGAGGAGCTCGCCCGGCGCGATCTGCAGGGGCTGGATGTGGACGGCGCAAACAAAGTGGAGCTTGACGCGCTGACGGAGAAGTACGCCGAGGAATTTGCAAACAACGGCATTGATAATATCGTGGTACACGGAGTGGACGACTGATGAAATTTACGGAGCGGATATATTCTGTTCTGAATAAAAACAGTGACCGGCGGCAGGTGGTTCTGAAGGAACTGGCTGTTCCTCCGGTCTGGATCGCGCTGCTTTCCGGACTTCTCGCTCTTGCGGCGGGAGAAATCGGAAAAGGCATCGTGACCACCCTTTCGGCGCTGCTGTTTGCAGCGCTTTGGGCGGTTACGCGCGTGCTTCGCGGTCCCTCCTGCGGAGCAGAGCTTCCCCGGGCGGGAAAAAAGGATGTGAACGAGCGGCTGCTTTCGCTGGCCTGCGGCGGACTTGCCGTGTTTTTTGGCCTGATCGCCGTTTTTGCGGACATGTCTGTCTTTTCTACGCTGCGCGACCTTTTTGGCGGGCTTGGTGTTGCCGTTGGTCTTTTTGGTGCGGAGGATGTTGTTGCCGCCTCCTGCTTTGCCCTCAACCTCCGTCTGCTTCGCGGAGATGAGGTGCTGGAAAACTCCGATGATCCTTATGTGCTCGGCAATGCAGATGTAGCGATCATCAACCCTGACGTTTTCTCCCGCTATGATCTTCTCCCGCCGAAGTTTTTCTACGCCGGAGAGCTGAGCTATATGAGCGCACTGGATGCCGATGCCCAGCGCCATCTTATTCATGCGTCCGTCAGTTGTCTCGGCGAGGGCGTGAATATCAACGCTCTTTCCGAGCTTTTGATGAAAAGCAGCCGGCATGAGGCAGATTTTCGTCTGTTGGATCAGAGGGAGGAGAAGGGCGTTACGCTCAGCCGTGAGCTGCAGGGAGATACTCCCGTCATGTTTATCAAAGGCAGCTGTGCGGATGTTCTTGCCCGCTGCACACATTGCTTCTACGGTGAGCGCCCCGAGCCCCTGACACGTGAGGAGCTGGCCAACGTGGCCAAGGCGCGCCTGACTATGAAAAAGCGTGGCTGCCGCCCCTTTGCGTATGCCATGCACATGCCGTCCCGCGGCATCACCGTTTTTCTCGGCATGGTCGGCTTCGGTATGTCCCGGGAGGGCGATCTGAAGAAGACCGTTGCCGCCATGCGTGATGCCGGGATCGACATCGGCTTTGCCGGCACCGGTGCCCGTGAGGTCATCTTCGGCCTTGCGGAAATGTGCGGCCTTTCCGTGACAAGGTTTATGACCGGACGGGAGCTTTCTGGCCGCAATATTCCGCCGGAGACAAGGGAGATCGCTTCCCACCGTCTCTTTGCGGAGATATCGCAGCAGGAGACGGAGCAGATTCTGAACGCTTTCCGAACCGAGAGGCATCGTCCCGCCTATATCGGCATGCAGGAGATTTCCTGCGGCGGAAGCTCAGTCCGAGCGGGCTTCTCCGGCCGCGAGAGCTGTGAGAAACTGATGCTTTGCATTAAAATGCGCAGAAACGCGGAGCGCGCAGCCCAGGGCTTTGCAGCCGCACGCCTTGGTCTCATTTCTGTTTCCCTGCTGTGGCCCGTTCTTTGTGCCGTTATCATGCAAAGCTTTACGGCCTGTGTCACGCCTGCGGTGGCTCTTTTTGCCGGAATATTCGGCTGGGCCGCGGCACTTTGCGTATCCCTGATGTATAAAAACAGCGAGACTCCCCGGGAGATGGGACGTGACCGTCTGCATACCCCTGCAAAGCGTGTTTTTTCCATGCTGTGCTGGAGCCTTTCGGCGGCTTCTGTTACGGTTCCCCTTATCTCTGTGCCGCTGATGTATCCCGAACAGTCTGCGCAGGCAGTCAGTCTTGCGGTTGCGGCACTGCTTATGAGTACGGCACTGCAGGTTTTTGCCTACGGCTGCGGTATCAGCATTGCACCTTCCGGGCTTCTACGCCGCCATCCAGCGGCCTATATTGCCGCAGCAGCGGCCCTGGCACTTCCTGTGCTGTTCTTTTCCGTAGAGGGACTTGCCTCTGCCTGCGGATTTACTGCGGTCAGCCTTGGTGCGTGGCGTATGTCACTTCCCTTTGCACTGGTGCCGGTTTTTTGCCTTGGCGTTTTTCTCTTCCTTGAATGGATCCGGGATCCCGTGCGCTCTGATATGGGAGGAAACCGCTGAAATGGCCATTGAATTTGAAATCAAGCTGGCGCTGCCGAGATACCTGAAAAACAGGACGATTGAGTCGGCTATCTCCGCCGTCGAGGGCGTGACCCTTGGCTGTTGGAGTGAGCATATGCAGGAGAACACCTATTTTGACTCCAGCGACGGTGCTGTGCGGCAGGCACGTATCGCCCTGCGTCATCGCAGAGTGGACGGCCGTCACGTTGTTACCGTCAAAACGGCGGCTCCTGGTGGGGCGAGACACGAGTGGGAGTCGGATTTCGACGGTGCGGATATTCCCGGGGCGTTGAAATCCCTGGATATATCCATCCAGCTTCCCCCGGTGGAGGACATCATCTCCGGCAAAACTGCTCTTGTACCCATCGCGAGAACGGATTACCTGCGCCGATGCTGTGAGGCGCGTTATCGCGGCTGCACGGTGGAAATTGCCATTGACCGCGGCGTTCTGCGCAGGGGAGATATACGCCGCAGCTTCACGGAGCTGGAGCTGGAACTCGTTTCCGGCAGTGAGGAGGATGTTCGTCAGCTTGCCGAGCTTGTTCGCACCCGCCTCGGGCTGCGATATGAGCTGCGCGGAAAGCTCAGCCGTGCAATGAATCTCCGCAAACGCAAATAAGAAGTCAACCTTTTTGGAGGATTAATAAAAATGGATTATCAGAAACTGGCGCAGCTGCTGTACCCGGATATCGACAAAACGCCGGAATATTATGAGGAAAAATATCCCCCGCGCGATCTGCCGGAGGGGGCAAAGGTCACCCGCTTTGCCCCGAGTCCAACGGGTTTTGTGCATTTTGGCGGTCTTTTTCCCGTAACGGTCTGTGAGCGCCTTGCCCATCAGTCCGGCGGTGTATTCATGCTCCGCATTGAGGACACCGACTCCAAGCGTGAGGTCGAGGGTGCCGAGATGGATATCATCCGTGCCTTTGAGCACTTCGGCATCCGCTTTGACGAGAGCATCGTTCACGGCGGCGACTACGGCCCCTACCGTCAGAGCGACCGCAAGGCCATTTATCAGTGCTACGCCAAATATCTGGTGGCCAACGGACATGCCTACCCCTGCTTCTGTTCCGCAGAGGAGCTGGATGAGCTCCGCGCCCGTCAGGAGGAGGCCAAGGTGACTCCCGGCTACTACGGTGAATACGTCCGCTGCCGAGATCTGTCCTATGAGGAGGTGGAGGCAAATCTCAAGGCCGGAAAGCCCTTCGTTCTCCGCTTCCGCTCCAACGGAAATGCCGAGAATAAGGTCAAGATCACCGACCTTATCAAGGGAAATCTTGAGATCACCGAGAACTCCATCGACCACGTCCTCCTGAAAAGCGACGGAATTCCCACCTACCACATGGCCCACGCGGTGGACGATCACCTCATGCGCACCACCCACGTCATCCGCGGTGAGGAGTGGCTGCCGAGCCTTCCGTACCACGTGCAGCTCTTCCAGGCTCTGGGCTTCAGGCTGCCGAAGTATATGCACATCTCCCAGCTTATGCGGCTGGAGGGTACGGCAAAGAAGAAACTTTCCAAGCGCGATGCCGGTGCCGGCATCACCTATTATTTCTCCGAGGGCTATGCTCCCGAGTGCGTGACGGAATACGTTATGACTCTTCTCAATTCCAATTTTGAGGACTGGCGCCGTGCAAATCCCAACGAGGATATCGATAAGTTCCCCTTCGCCATCAAGAAGATGAGCCCCTCCGGCTGCCTTTTTGATATGGCAAAGCTCAACGATGTCTGCAAGAACGTCGTTTCCCGCATGGATGCCGAAACCGTTTACAATAAGGTCACCGGCTGGGCGGAGGAGTACGATCCCGAGCTGCATGCGCTGCTCACGCGAGATCCCGACTACAGCCGCCGGATCCTCGGTATCGGTCGCGGCGGTGCAAAGCCCCGCAAGGATATCGCTCTGTGGAAGGAAGTCAAGGAATATGTTTCCTTCTTCTTTGAGGAGCTCTTCACTGTATCTGCGGAAATGCCCGCCAATGTGGAGCCCGCCGACCGCGTAAAGATCCTTACCGCCTTTGCGGAGAGCTATGATGAAACCGCCGATCAGACAGCATGGTTTGACGGCATCCGTGCCATCGCCGAGTCGGTTGGCTATGCCGGCGACATGAAGGCCTACAAGGCAGAGCCTGAAAAGTACCGCGGTCACATCGGTGATGTCAGCATGTGCCTGCGCGTTGCTGTCACCGGACGCGAAAGCTCTCCCGATATGTACGAGGTCATGAAGATCCTCGGCGCAGAGAAAGTGACTGCCCGCTGTCTTGCAGCCGCAAAGGCCTGAAACCCGATAATTAGGAAGGAAATGAACATAAATGGACGAGATTCTGAACACAAGCAATAATTTTATCGAGGATATCATCGACGAGGATATCGCTGCGGGTCTTACCGAGCGTATCCATACCCGTTTTCCGCCGGAGCCCAACGGCTATCTGCACATCGGCAGCGCCAAGGCCATCTGGATCAACTATTCCATCTCCAAAAAGTACAACGGAATCTTTAACCTCCGCTATGACGATACCAATCCCGTCAAGGAAGGGGACGAGTATGTCAAGTCCATCTATGAGGATATCACGTGGCTGACGGGTGAGGAGCCCTCCGGCGGTATCTTCTACGGATCCGACTACTTTGAGAAGTGCTATGAGTTTGCCATTCACCTCATCCGTGAGGGGAAGGCCTACGTCTGTGACTTAAGCCAGGAGGAAATGCGCGAATACCGCGGGACCCTTACCGAGCCCGGCCGGGAGAGCCCCTATCGCAACCGCAGCGTAGAGGAGAATCTGGATCTCTTTGCCCGCATGGAGAAGGGTGAGTTCGCCGACGGCAGCCGTACCCTCCGCGCAAAGATCGATATGGCATCCCCCAATATCAATATGCGCGACCCTGTCATTTACCGTATTCTGCATACCGATCATCACCGTCAGGGCAGCCGCTGGTGCATTTATCCCATGTACGATTTTGCCCATCCCATCCAGGATGCCCTGGAGGGCATCACCCACTCTCTCTGCTCCATCGAGTTTGAGAACCATCGTCCCCTCTATGACTGGGTCGTGGAGAACGTTCCCGTGCCGCACCGCCCCAAGCAGCGTGAGTTTGCCCGCCTGAACGTAACCAACACAGTCATGAGCAAGCGTTATCTCCGTCAGCTGGTGGAGACCGGTCTCGTGGATGGCTGGGACGATCCCCGCATGCCTACCCTCTGCGGCCTGCGCCGCCGCGGCTATACGCCCTCTGCCATTCTGGAGTTTGTGCGCCGTGCAGGCGTTGCCAAGACCTACAGCGTGGTGGATTCCGGACTGCTGGAGCACTGTATCCGTGATGAGCTCAACCGTACCGCCCAGCGCCGTATGGCGGTCACCGATCCCATCCGCGTCGTGCTGACCAACTATCCCGAGGATAAGGTGGAATACGCCGAGGTCGTCAACAATCCCGAGGATGAGAGCGCCGGCACAAGAAAGCTTCCCTTCACCCGTGAGCTTTATATTGAGCGCGCTGACTTTGCGGAGGTCCCGCCGCCCAAGTATCAGCGACTGAAGCCCGAGGGTGAGGTGCGTCTTATTGGATCTTATATTATCAAGTGCAATTCCTTTGATAAGGATGATGACGGAAATATCACCACCCTCTACTGCACCGTGGATCCCGATACCTTTGGCAAGAATCCCGCCGACGGCCGCAAGGTGCGCGGTGCCATCCACTGGGTCTCTGCCTCCAACTGTGTGGATGCAGATCTCTGTCTCTATGATTCCCTCTTTACCATTGCAAACATCGATGATATGGAAGAGGGCAAGACCTATGACGATTATCTCAATCGCGACTCCAAGTCTGTCCTTTCCGGCGCAAAGCTGGAGATCTCCCTTGCCGATGCAAAACCCGGTGAGCGTTTCCAGTTTGTCCGTCAGGGATATTTCTGTGTGGATTCCAAAAATCCCGGCAACTTTAACCGCATCGTCAGCCTTAAGGACAGCTGGGCCAAAATGAATAACAAATAAACCGGGGCTGAAATCACCGCCGGTAATGGCCGGCGCCGGGATCCTCCTTGCGCCGGCACAACATTATGTATTAGGAGATAGATCATGAGCGACCGCTATGAAAGAAGCACATATGTCAGTTACTACTGGCAAGGAAACATTACGGAAAATGAGTCTGTGTTCCCCCTGGAAAGCCGGGACGGTCATCTGCACGATATCGCGCTGATGTATCCTGCGGATGAGATCCTCGAGGTGCGTTCCTCCGATCTGGCTACGCTATATACGGAGGGGAAGGATTATATCCTGCATGAGGGAAAACTCCGTATCCTGTCTGACGGCGTTATTCCCACCGTTCCTTACGACGGTTATTTCTTCGAGGATAAGCCCGAGGATTGCGGCAGCTTCCCCTGCCGTTTCGGCGGTCATATCTTCTTTGCCGAGAAGGACGGCATGCATGTCCGCCAGATTTCTGTCAGCTATCGCCACAGCGCGGAATGGAACGGTCCTGTTCCCGGGGCAAAGGGAGGATTGCTTCCCAGGACCCTCGCAAAGCTTGAAGGCGGAGAGCCGCTGAAGGTCCTCGTCTACGGCGACAGCATTTCCACCGGCGCTAACTCCACCAAGCGTGTGGAGGCGGCCCCCTATGCCGAGGCCTGGTTCGATATGCTTGTCGGTACCCTTGAAGATAAGTATTCCGCACCGATCGAACTGGTGAATACCGCTGTCGGTGGAACTGCGACAGGCTGGGGTCTCGAAAATGCAAAGGAGCTTGCCGCTGATCATAAGCCTGATCTTGCAATCATCGGCTTTGGCATGAACGACGGCAGCGGACGCGTTCCTGTTGAGCACTATATCACCCGCACCATCGGTATTATGAACTGCATCCGTGAGCAGAATCCCAATGTGGAATTTATCCTGATTTCCACCATGATGCCGCACGCCATCGTCGCGCGTTTCCTTGGCAATCAGGAAGAGTATCTGCCTGAGCTTATGAAGCTTGAGGGAGAGTCCTGCGCCGTTGCGAACATCACCGATATGCACAAGCATCTGCTTGCCCGCAAGCGCTATTATGATATGAGCGGCAATAACGTCAATCATCCAAACGACTTCCTTGCACGCCTGTATGCGCAGGTGCTCCTGCGGACGCTGGAGAAATAAACCCATGCTTCCTATTTCGGAGGAGGAGAAATATGAACGGGAAAATTCACACCATAACCTTGGGTGAGCTGTGCGATGAATTTGGCTTTGAGGTCAAGTATGCTCCGGAGGGATACCGGAATATCCGCATCGAGGCGGCGGATATCAACCGTCCCGGACTGCCGCTGGCGGGGTTTTACGAGTATTTTTCCAATACGCGTATCCAGCTTATCGGCCGTATTGAGACCACCTACCTCAAAAGCTTTACGGAGGAAGCCCGAAGAGAGAGCTTTGATAAGCTGTTCTCTCAAAAGATCCCTGCCGTGCTTATCGCGCAGGGACTGGAGCCCTATCGTGAATGTATAGAAATGGCGGAGAAGCACGGTATTCCTGTGCTTTCCACCGTGCATGACACCGCGGAGATCCTGGCATCTCTCATTTCCTACCTGAAGGTACAGCTTGCACCCCGCACGACGCTCCACGGTGTTCTTGTGGAGGTGTACGGCGAGGGCGTGCTGCTGCTCGGTGATTCCGGTATCGGTAAGAGCGAAACTGCGATTGAACTGGTCAAGCGAGGCCATCGCCTTATCGCGGACGATGCCGTGGAGATCAAGCGTGTATCCTCCCGCTCTCTCGTCGGCTCGGCTCCTGAAAACATCCGTTACTTCATTGAGCTGCGCGGCATCGGTGTTGTTGATGTGCGCCGCCTTTTCGGTATGGGTGCCGTTAAGGTGACGGAGAATATCAATCTCGTTATCCAGATGGAGACATGGAACGAACAGAAGGTCTATGACCGTTTGGGCCTTACCAACGAACAGATGGATATTCTGGGGATCAAGGTGCCGTCCATCACCGTTCCCGTCAAGCCCGGTCGAAATCTGGCCATGATCATTGAGGTTGCCGCAATGAACCACCGTAACCGCAAGATGGGCTTTAACGCCGCCGAAGAACTGACGGAGCGCATTATGAATGATATGAAGCGGGAGAGTGGAATGCAATGAAAACGGTAGCGGATCTGCATACGCACACTTCTGCCTGCCCCCACGGCCACTGCACCCGTCAGGAACTCATCCTGCGGGCAAAGGAGCGCGGTCTCTGGGCGGTCGGCATCTCCGAACATACACAGGCATGTCCTGACGGTGTCCCCATGGCTTACTTTGAAAAAATGAACAATTGGCTGACGGAAAGCTACGGCGTGCGCGTGCTTCGCGGTGTTGAGTCCGATATCAGCGATTGGCGCGGAAAGATCTTCATGCAGCGCAGGTATATGAAAAATCTTGATTATGTCATTGCAAGTCTTCACAGGAACAGCCTCTGGGCTGCCGACCGTCTGACGGTGACCAGCACCTGGTGCGGAATCGCAGAGGATCCCGCGGTGGATATTATCGGCCATTGTGGCCGCGACCCTGACCGCTTCGATTTTGAAACGGATACGGTCATCCGCGCCTTCCGTGACGGCGGGAAGACGGTGGAATTCAACGAGTCCAGCCTGGGAAAACCCGCACACGATAAAAAGTGCTATGAGATCTGCGAGGCCTGCGGAAAGTACGGTGTTCCGGTGATGATCGGGTCGGATTCCCACTATGCCCGCAGCGTCGGAGCATCCGCAAACTGTATCCGTATGATCGAGACGGTAGGTTTACCCGAAGAGCTGGTTATCAATGCGGATCGTGACCGTCTGGAAAAGTGGCTGGCCTCCGTCAAAGAACGTAAATCAACACTTTTTGACTGATTCCGACGGAAAGTGACTTTCGTCGACATAATCTGTCCTTTTCCGTATGTTGTGCTTTGTCGAAATATGCATGCACAATATAAGGAAAAAATGTCGAAAAACTCATGAAAATTCTCAAAGATTTACAACAAGTCCGTTTCATTTATTGAAAGCGTCTTTTGGTTGTGGTATAGTTTTGTCACAAGAAAGTGAAAGGGATTTGAAAAAAATGAAAGCAAGCGTACTGATCGGCGCGCCGTCAAGCGTTGTGGGAGATCTTCTCGCGCAGGCGCTTTCCGCCAGTCCTTATCTGGAGGTCGCAGTCTCTGTGCCTGCGGGCGACGGGCCGAGTGTTCTGGCGGAAGCACGGCGAAACCCGCCGGATATTTTGCTGCTGGATTCCGATCTTGCACGAATGGACGGAATCTCCGTGCTGAAGGAAATGCGCCGCGGGGGAGAGCGAGCAACAGCGGTTGTATTTTTAGCCTATCCGGACAGCGAATCCTACAATGCCGCGGAAACGGTTGGTGCGGACTGTGTCATCGCAAAGCCGTTCCATCCGGAAATGCTCGTGGAGCGGCTGGAGAATATCTTCCTGCAGCATTGCTGCTTTGCTCCTGCCTGCAATACCGTCAGCCGCAGCTTCTGCGAGGTTTCTGCGATGCTGCAGCGGGCGGGTATTCCGGCACATCTGAAGGGTTATCAGTATCTGCGGGAAGGGATCCGGTGCGTATCTCTTGATCCGGAACTCATCAATGCCGTTACGAAGCGGCTTTATCCCCGCATTGCCTACGCATATTCCACGACCTCCCAGCGGGTGGAGCGCGCCAGGCGCCACGCCATCGGTATCGGCTGGGAGCGGGGAGAGACCGGCTTTTTGCGGCAGCTTCTGGGCTACGGAAACGACGGTGACCGCGGCAAGCCCACCAACTCCGAATTCATTGCCGCAACGGCGGAACGGTTGAATATGAACGGCCGTATGGTTCGCTGAAACAAGGAACTTTTTTGAAATGACAGTGCTGCAATACGTGGTGCTGTCATTTTTTCTGTTTATTAACTAACGGTAACACTTGACCGTGAGCCCGTAATTTCAATCTTA
Source organism: Clostridia bacterium (assembly GCA_017414715.1). Taxonomy (GTDB): domain Bacteria; phylum Bacillota; class Clostridia; order Oscillospirales; family QAMX01; genus RGIG1911. Next base: position 4,902 of record JAFQKV010000061.1, on the reverse strand, counting down.
TTTCAATCTTGTGCTGCTTTCGCGGGAGATTGGAGAAAACCGCTGGCTTGCAAACATTCAGTATGAGAATGAGCGGATGGGGCTGCTCGTGGGACAGCTTCTGGAGCTTGCAAGAACGGAAAACATTGTACCGCAGACCGAGTGTGTCAATTTCAGCAGGATAGCCTCCGGTGAGATGCTTCCCTTTGAAAGCGTTGTTTATGAAAAAGGCTTGACGCTGCACGCTGATATTTGTGACGGGATATTTGTTGACGGAAACAGTACACAGCTCAAGCAGCTTGTTTCCATTCTGCTTGATAACGCGATCCGGCACAGCACGGAAGACGGCGATATACGCCTGATGCTTGGCAGAGAACATGGCCACGTCAGGCTTTCGGTCATCAACAAAGGGGGCGAAATCCCAATTGAGCATCGGGAACAGATATTTGAACGGTTTTATCGGGTGGACGCTGCCAGAACGGGCGAGGACGGTCATTACGGTCTGGGACTTGCCATTGCCAAGGCAATTGCAGAGTCGCATAAAGGACATATCGGCGTGAATTGCCGTGACGGACACGTAGAGTTTTTTGTGCGCATCCCGGCGGCAAACTGAAGAACCGCACCTGTCGATCACAGAATTTGTCAATATTGTTCTTGCTGTATTCTGTGTCGGATGTTATAATGATACGGAAGAAATATCCGCGGAGGAGAAGCCATGAAACTTGCGACAACAACAGGCGATTTCGGCGCGTATGCCGCCGATGCCATTGAAGCCATCGGATATATCCGCGAAGCCGGTTTCCGGTACGCGGACATCAACTTCGGGAAAGATCATTTCCGTCGGATCGGTATTTACAGTGAGGACTGGAGGTCCTACTGCGCGGCCCTTTGCGCCCGGGCAAAGGAACTTGATATGGGTCTTGTGCAGGCGCATGCGCCCATGGGCAAGCCTCTGGACGATCCCGACGGCAGCTTTCTTGCTGATACCATGCGCTGCGTGCATGCCTGCGGTGAGCTTGGGATCCCGAATCTCGTGATCCATTCCGGCTACCTGCCCGGTATCAGCATAGCCGAGACTTATGCGCGCAACGCGGAGTTCTACGCACCGCTGCTTACCGCCGCTGCCGAGTGCGGCGTCAACGTGCTCGTCGAGAATTTCAACAAGATGTGCGTTCCGGGCATGTACTGGATAGACAATGCCAGCGATCTTCGCGGACTCATTGAGTACATCGGCCATCCGAACTTCCATGCCGTGTGGGATGCTGGCCACGGAAATCTGCAGGACATGCCTCAGCATGAGGAGCTTGCGATCCTTGGAAGTCATGTTCGTGCGCTGCATATTCAGGATAATATGGGGGATCATGATACTCATCTTGTGCCGATGTGCGGAACGCTGAATATGGATAGCCTTATGCACGGGCTGCAGCAGATCGGTTATACAGGTTATTTTACCTTTGAGGCACTTTCCTCCTTTGTGGGCAGTGAAAAGAACCGCCGTGCCTTTAATGGGGAAGAGAAGCTTCGCAAATTCCCTCTGGAACTTCGAATCAGAGAAGAGAACCTTCTCTATGAGATCGGTCGTGTGACCCTTGAGGCCTACGGCTGCTTCGAAGAATAAGCTCGCAAAAGGGGTGTATATATGGAAATTCATGCGTCCAGCAGATATGATCTGAAAACCGTTGCGTCTCTTTGCCGTATGTTCCGCGTGAAAAAGACCACACCCGTGCTTCATCTGGTGCTGATGCTGATTGCCTACGGATTTGTTGCGGGGGTCTGTATTGCGCTGGGCTTTGGCCGCGGATTTGATTCCTTCATTGCCGTGCTGCTGACTGTTTGTGCGGTAGGGCTGTGTCTTGAGCTGGTGATTTTTTTCATCTTTCCCCGCATCCAGTACAGAAATATGGCGGATCTGCGTGATGCGGAGAACCGCTTCGTCTTCCGTGAAACAGATTTTGTTGTAACAACTGACGGCGCAAGCCAGAAGGCAGAGGCGCACATTTCTTATTCTGCACTGGTGCGTGTTGTGGAAACAAAAGCATATCTGTACCTGTTCCAGACGAAGAATCAGACCTTTATCGTTGACCGTGCAACGCTCTCCGATGAGGATATGTCCGAGCTGCGGCGCTGCATGGCGCACGTTCTGGGGAAAAGATACAGCATTTACAGATATTGAAAGATATACTTGCATTTAGCGGACATATGTGATAGACTATCCTCGTTAATTTCATATTCTGTATGATGTGTCTCAGGAAATTGCGGCATACCGCAGCCGAAGGAGTCATGCTCTCAGGTGTCCCTTAGGGGATGAGGACTGAACACGGACAGAGCTTTGGAGACACCCATTCACTTGGGGGCCGAAGGTGCAAGCGTTTCAACACGCCAAACTCTCAGGCAAAAGGACAAAGTCGAATTTCGTTGTTTGTGTTGTCTTTTTGTGACGAATCGTGTTGTTTCGCGGTTCGTCATTTTTTTATTGTTTCGGAGGAAAACGTATGGAAAACTTTATGAAAGCCGTTGAATCGGTCAATGATGCTGTCAACGGTGCGGTCTGGGGGCTGCCGGGCCTCATCCTGCTTATCGGCACCGGCATTCTGCTGACCTGCGGCTTGAAATTCTTCCAGATCGGACATGTGGGCAACTGGTGGAAGGAGACCATCGCCAGCATTTTTCACAAGAACAGTGCCAGCACCAGACTGACAGACAAAACATCCATCTCCCAGTTCCAGGCGCTCTGTGCTGCCTTGGCAGCCACCGTTGGTACCGGTAATATCGCCGGTGTTGCGGCGGCTATCGTTACCGGCGGCCCCGGTGCCGTATTCTGGATGTGGGTCGCCGCCTTCTTTGGCATGATGACCAACTTCTCTGAGAACCTGCTGGGTATCTATTTCCGCCGCAAGAATGCAGCGGGTGAGTGGTCCGGCGGCCCGATGTACTATCTGACTGACGGTCTTGGCAGGATCTATGGCAAGACGTGGCTTAAGCCGGCTTCCAAGATCCTCGCGGTTCTCTTTGCCTGCTTTACGATCCTGGCCTCCTTCGGCATCGGCAACATGGCACAGATCAACAAGATCGTGCTGAATATGGATGCTGCTTTTTTTAAGAATGTTTCTCTTGGCGTTGTTCCCGGTACCGAGATCAGCATCATCCACCTCATTCTCGGCTTTGCGCTGCTTATTCTCGCAGCTTTGATCATCATCGGCGGTCTGCGCCGCATTGCAAAGTTTGCCGAGATCGTCGTTCCCTTCATGGCGGTCATCTATTGTATCGGCTGCCTTGTGATTTTTGTCATGAATATCGATAAGGTCGGTTCCATGTTTGCGTCCATCTTCCGTTTTGCCTTCCAGCCGGCAGCCTTCATCGGCGGCGGCATCGGTATGCTTATCAAAAAGACCATGACCCAGGGCTTTAAGCGCGGTGTCTTCTCCAACGAGGCCGGCCTCGGTTCTTCCGTTATGGTTCATTCCTCCTCCAACGTCAAGGAGCCCGTCAAGCAGGGTATGTGGGGTATCTTCGAAGTCTTCTTTGATACCTTTGTTGTTTGCTCCATGACCGCTGTTGTTGTTCTCTCCACCGGCTATATTGACCTTGCCACCGGTGCTCCCAATGCCGGTATCAACGGTGATACCCTTGTGTCTACGGCTTTCGGTCAGTACTTTGGCGCTCCCGGTACCTGGTTTGTCGCCATTGCCATGCTCTTCTTTGCCTTCACCACCGTCCTTGGCTGGTCCCAGTACGGAACCAAGGCCGTTGAGTACCTTTTCGGTTCCGTCGGTGTGAAGATCTTCAAGGTAGTCTTCGTTCTTATGATCGTCTCCGGTGCGGTGCTCGAGGGCGGCCTGACCTGGGATCTGTCCGACACTTTCAACGGCCTGATGATGATTCCCAACCTTATCGGTGTTCTTGCCCTCTTCCCGCTGGTCCTCAGGATTGTCAAGAACTACGTTGACCGCAACATCAAAGGAAAAAAGATTGCGCCTATGCTTTCCTATGATGCTGAGCTTCAGGCAGAAGCCGAGCGTGCTCTCGCAGAGGAATTCGGTAAATGATCCGGGATATCCGTGCGGCTATCTTCGATCTTGACGGAACGCTGGTGGATTCCCTCGGACTTTGGGAGTTTTTCTGGTCGATGTTCGGTGAAAAATATCTTGGCGATCCGTCCTTCCGACCCGACCCGGCGGATGACCGTGCCTACCGTACCCAGCCGGTGGCTGCATCCATGCTGCATGCTCATGAAAAGTATGGTCTTGGTGCCACGGGTGAGGCGCTGATGGCAGAATCGGATGAAATTATGCTGGATTTCTATGCAAACCGTGTAGAAACAAAGCCCGGGGTCCGGGAACTGCTGGCTTATTTTTCAAAACGCGGTGTGCGTATGTGTATCGCCTCCGCTACCTCGCGGGATCTCCTTGAGGTGGCCCTGCGGCACTGCGGTATCGACGGCTATTTTGAAACGTTTTTCTCCTGCGCCGACCTTGGGGTAGGAAAGGATAAGCCTGACGTATTCCTGATCGCAGCCGATTACCTCGGGGCAAAACCGGAGGAGATCTGCGTGTTTGAGGACTCTGCCCTCGCCGTACAGACGGCAGCCGGAATCGGTATGCGCACAGTGGGTATCTATGACCGCAATAACTACGGTCAGGAGGTGCTCCGCGCCACCGCAATGGAATATATTGCCGAAGGCGAAAGCCTTGCACGGCTGATCCCAAAGGAATAAATCCACAAAGAGGAAGCGCTTGGGCTACCTACCATAAAGCAGGTCCATCAAATGAATAACAATACCGCCGAGAGAAACGGTTCAGTCTCACTCGGCGGTATTGTTTATTGTTTTTGTATTTGTTTTTCCAACCAAGCAGTGATTTTAGTTAAAAATATGTTTGCAAAGTCGCTGACGAGTCGCTTTACTTTTGGGCATAAATATACTAT
>JAFQKV010000060.1 GCA_017414715.1 Clostridia bacterium | reverse complement strand
AAGCTGGCTTTCCGTCCAGAAGGACTCACAGGGCGTGCAGTACATGCCCTTATAGGAACCCTTATAGATATCGCCTTTTTCGTACATCTTGCGGAAAATCTTCTGAATGGCGGCCACGTGATAGTCGTCGGTGGTGCGGATGAACCGGTCATAGGAGATGTTCATCAGCTTCCAAAGATCCAGAACACCGCGCTCACCTTCGACGATATTATCGACAAAAGCTTGCGGGGAGATGCCGGCATCGCGGGCGCGATCCTCGATCTTCTGACCGTGCTCGTCGGTGCCGGTCAAGAACATGACGTCATAGCCCTGCAGACGCTTGTAGCGGGCAAAGGCATCGGTGGCGACGGTGCAGTAGGTATGACCGATGTGCAGCTTATCGCTGGGATAGTAGATGGGGGTTGTGATATAGTACTTCGGATTGCTCATAATTTCTTAAAACTCCTGTCGGATGATATATTTGTTACATGCAGAAAAGACCTCGACGCGAATTCTCTCGCGCCGAGGAGCGCATTCGCTCCCGATTCCGTCGGATCTTTCTCACAGTGTCTTCCTTTCAGGCTTTTTTGGCTTGTAAAAGCGGAGAAAAGGGTGTATAATAAACCAAGCCGAAAATGCCGGGGCATATTTCTTATATTATAGCCTTTTTTTGCCGAAATGGCAAGGGAAATAGACCCTGACCGCAATATTTTCAAGGAGGATTTCCTTATGAGCGAATGTACGCATAACTGTGAAACCTGCTCCGCCAACTGCGCGAGCAAAAATGCCCCCCAGGATCTGACCGAAAAGCTCAATGAGCTGAGCTCTGTCAAGAAGGTCATCGCCGTTGTTTCCGGCAAGGGCGGTGTCGGTAAATCCATGGTCACCAGCCTGCTTTCCGTGCTTTCCAACCGCGCGGGCTATCATACCGCCATTCTCGATGCGGATATCACCGGACCCTCCATTCCCAAGGCCTTCGGCCTGAAGGAAAAGGCCACCGGTGCGAACAACTTTATTCTTCCCGCAAAGACCAAGACCGGTATTGAAGCCATGTCCATCAACCTGCTGCTCGACCGGGATGATGCGCCCGTGGTCTGGCGCGGCCCCGTCATCGCCGGCGCCGTCAAGCAGTTCTGGACGGACGTGATCTGGGACGACGTTGACTATATGTTCGTCGATATGCCTCCGGGAACGGGTGACGTGCCCCTGACGGTTTTCCAGAGCCTGCCCATCGACGGCATCGTCATCGTCACCTCTCCCCAGGAGCTGGTGAGCATGATCGTTGCCAAGGCCGTCAATATGGCCAAGATGATGAATATCCCCGTCATCGGCATCGTGGAGAATATGAGCTACCTCGAATGCCCCGACTGCGGCAAGAAGATCTCCGTCTTTGGCGAAAGCCACGTGGAGGAGACCGCCGAGAAGTACGGGCTCGAGGTCATCGGCAAGCTGCCCATTGATCCCAAGCTCGCCGCCGCCTGCGACGAGGGGCTCATTGAGCTCTTCGAGGGTGACTGGCTGGATGCCGCCGCACAGAAGATCTTTGATCTGTAAAAATGCAAGCTGCCCTGCAGGAAGATCCGTCCCGCAGGGCAGTTTTTTGTATGCTTGACAAGGTTTTTATCGCTGTGTATACTAAAAGACAATACAGGAAAAGAAAGGCAAGGTGAGAGGATGCAGTATCTGTGGCTGCTCGTCATTCCGGCGGCAGTGCTGTTCCTTTTGTATCTCCGCTTCTTCCTGCGGCGGCTGAAGCTGCTTCTCCGCCTGCGGAAGGGAAAAGGGGAGGCAAAAGTCAAGGTCGCATTCGGCTTTTTCCTTCCTGCGGCGCGCCGCAGGGCATACGACCTTGTGATCCTCGGAGGGGATCGGGCCCTTTGCGTCAAGTGTGTCGGTCTCTTTTTGAGCACCTGCGAGGTGCATTTTGAGAGCGAAACCGTGTGGTATGCGCGCAAGCAGTGGCTGCGGGGCGCGTACGTTTCATCGCTGCCGCTTTTCCGCGCAAAGGGCAAAGCCCGCCGCATCGGGCTGCCGCAATCTCCGGACACAGGGGATCGCCGGATCGTTCCCGTGCTGCTGCTGTCTCCGGCAAAGAAGCTTTTGCGCGTGACCGGCCCGTCAGGCTATCTTCGTCCCGGCGACCGATTGGGAAGATACGTTTTTGCCGACGGAGCTATCTTGAGAAAGATTGCGGAAGAACTCTGAAAGAAATAAATCAAAAAAGTTCCGGACTGTTTGATCAGTCCGGAACTTTTTTAGTGCATTATTCGTTTGCGTCGGGAGCAGGGATTTCCGTCTCGGCAGGTGCGTCGACGGGAATGTCGGCAGCAGGCTCTTCAGTGGGAGCCTCGGTATGGGCGGGCAGCTCGTCGCCGAAGATGCGGGCAAAGTCATCTGCCTCCATCTTCTCATGCTCAAGCAGGAATTCTGCCACGGCGTGGACGGCATCCATATGCTCGGTGAGGATCTCCGCGCATTTCTTGTATGCGGCATCGATGATGGCCTTGGTCTCGGCATCGATCTTTGCGGCAATATCTTCGGAATAGTTCCGGGAGGTGGCGAAATCGCGGCCGAGGAAAACCTCGTCATGGTCATTGCCGAAGGTGATGGGGCCGAGGGTGTCGGACATACCGTACTTGGTGATCATCTTGCGGGCAATGGCGGAGGAGCGGGAAATGTCGTTGGAGGCACCGGTGGAAATATCGTCCAGCGTCAGGGCCTCGGCTACGCGGCCGCCGAGGAGGGAGACGATCTCTTCAAACATCTCGCTGCGGCTGGCATAGCTCTTATCCTCACCCGGCAGGGAGAGCGTGTAGCCGCCGGCACGGCCGCGGGGAATGATGGAGATCTGGTGTACGCGGTCCTGCGTTGCAAGGAAGCGGGAAACCACCGCGTGACCGGCCTCGTGATAGGCGGTGAGGCGGCGCTCCTTTTCGGAAATGACACGGGATTTCTTCTCGGGACCGGCGATGACCTTGATAACGGCCTCGTCGATCTCCGGCATGCCGATGGATTTCTTTCCGCGGCGGGCGGCAAGGAGAGCGGCCTCGTTCAAGAGGTTCTCCAGATCCGCCGGGGAGAAGCCCACGGTGGTCTTGGCGACCACGGAGTAATCCACGGTATTGTCCAGAGGCTTGGAGCGGGAATGCACCCGCAGGATGGCCTCACGGGCCTTGGCATCGGGCATGCCGATGTAGATCTGGCGGTCAAAACGGCCGGGACGCAGCAGCGCGGAGTCCAGAATGTCCGGACGGTTGGTGGCGGCCATGACGATAACGCCCTCGTTCTGGGTGAAACCGTCCATCTCCACCAGCAGCTGGTT
>JAFQKV010000059.1 GCA_017414715.1 Clostridia bacterium | reverse complement strand
TCGCACAGAGCCGGGACACATATATGGAGAGCATGGATTTGCGGCTGCTGACGATCAGATCGCTGAAGCCGTTCTGTTTATCCGATAGAAGAAAGGCAGAGATCAGAATTCCGGTGAAAGCCGGAAAAAAATGGACACTTGCAGTCTCAACATCACCTCTGATATTGCTGCGAATCATATCAACGGTTGGATCATACATGCTTAGCACAAAGGAGTGCGCTTGCCGCAGACTATACGCAAGCAGGAGTGTAGTTCCAAAGGCAATCAGGGTAATCGGAGAGCGAAATAATGTTTTCAGTGTGGCTTTGTAGTTCGTTTTGAACACAGACGTGCTCCTCCTTTCATTCTGATTTTGTAAAAAGCAAGAAGTATCGTTGCGCCAAAAACGATCAGAAAGAGCGGAGAGCGGAGGATTGATTTCAAAGTTAGTTTATAATTGGCACTAAATAACGTTTTCATCTTTCTTTACCTCAATTGCAGACGCATATAGCCGTATCGAATTAACGTATTGCTTTGATATGTGCCCAAAAGATCAACAAACAACTCGTCCTTTTCCAACGGATCGCTTATGAACTGCGGCTGCAGCAGCATACAGTTCTCTATAGCATTAAAAGATGCCGCTTCCTTACATTTTCCCCAGCCTTCGCCGGAGATCGAACCGATGGTAATTTGTTTATTGGTTGTCCTGCTATATCTCTCAATAAAATACAGGGTTCCGTCCGGATCCATAAAAATTCCGCCGTTTAGAGCATCCCTGCCGTTTTTAAAAACGGGGAAACGACGGGAGCACAGGCTTTCCCCGTCAGCGGACAGGATCTCCAGCACGTGCTCATACTTGCCGCCGTTGATTTGGTAGGGATCATCGGTAGCCGTAAAAAAGACAAACACTCTGCCCTCATCATCCACCAGCATGGATGCTCCGTCACCCGGCTGCGGCAGCGAAAGGTAGGTTCCCGAATAGACCTGTTTTTCCAGAGAGAGCCGCTGTGAATCCTCAAAAAGGTCATCGATCCTGTAGAGGTATACCGCGTCGTCTGCGCCATAGAAATAACCGCAGGCAATCAGAAGATAGGTACGATTCTCACGGTGAACGATCGCATTCACGAAATTATTCGTGCTGCCGACAATCTCGCCGCCGGTTTGAAACTCGCAGCGCTCAAAATTGTATGCAAAGATATCGATCCAGCCTCCGGAAGCGCAGGCGGCAAAATAAACACAGCCGTCATCAACGGTGGCAACAATGTTTGCGGCCGTTCCGTCAAAGCTTTGGATTTGCACCGGAACTTCAGCCGTATCCGTGATCTTACCCGTGCGGCGGTCACAGTGGTATGCCAAAAACACCTCTTTGATCATGTCATACATGAATACAACAGGGTTTGAGTTGCTGTCACAGAAAACAAAGTTTTTCGCAGCATATTTGCTGATCCATGTTCCCTCCGGTCTGGCATTGAATTCGGATTCAAAGGTACACACCCGTTCCCAACCCGTATCGGTCATCCGATAGAGACCGAGCGTATCCGTATCCGCGCCCAAATCCGTATCGCACACCGAAAGGAGCCATACTGTACCGTCCGGTGCGACGGTGGAGGATGACTGATACATATTGTTTCGCTTGATATTATGATCAAATTCCCCGTCAAAGCCGGTAAAATCATTAACTGTATGCACATTGGACAGCACAAAGTCGCCGGAGGTGTACTCCTTTGCGCCTTCCATGGTGGTGGCACCGGAGGGAGCCGATCTGCGGAGGGCAAAACCGACGACCACTGCAAGGCATACCGCCGCCGCACCGCCGACAAGAGCATATAGGCGGTGCTTCTTTTTGGTTTTTTCAAGGCCTTCGGCAAAGGCAGACTCCATCGATGCAGCAAGTCCCTCCGGTGCGGGCTCCGCACCCTCGTAGAAGGCACTTGCGCCAAGCTTCTGCAAAAGCGCGGTGACATATGCCTTTTCGCCAAGCTTTTTAAACTTGCCCGCCGTCTTGCGCACGGCATTCACAAGGGCTTCTTTTGCCCTCTCTCCGTGCTTCTCCTTCGCCGCCGCATACAGACGGTCAATGTTTGCGGAAAAGAATTCGTTTTTCATGGTGTATGCACCTCCGTTTTGGGGTTCTATTGTTTATAGACTATAATTAGTCTACACTACGTAGACGGATTTGTCAATCACTTTTCGCAAACAGGCCAACGTTCTTGCTGACAGATATGTAAAACGGCTTCCTCTGCCTATTGCAGAAGAAGCCGTTATGCCATACTGCCAACTGTTTTGGGTCTCATCAATCAGCTGTTTTTGCCGAATATTCAAGATACCTTTATGTCCATCTGTCTTTTTTTCGTCCTTTTTCGTTGCGTGCCGGGGCAAAAAGTGTTATACTAATCAAAAATACAGAAAGTAAAGGCAGATGTGATTTTCTTATGATCAAGGTTGACATTATTTCCGGCTTCCTCGGTGCCGGCAAGACCACGCTCATCAAAAAGCTTCTCAAGGAGGCCTACAGGAACGAGCGCGTCGTTCTTATTGAAAACGAGTTCGGCGAGATCGGCATTGACGGCGGCTTTATGCAGGAGGCGGGCGTGGAGATCACCGAGATGAACTCCGGCTGTATCTGCTGCAGTCTCGTCGGTGATTTCGGCGAGGCTCTCAAAAAGGTCGCGGCAGAGCTTAACCCTGAGCGCATCATCATCGAGCCCTCCGGTGTCGGCAAGCTTTCCGACGTGGTGCGCGCCGTGGAGGCCGCCGGCATTGCCGAGCTTTCCCTCAATGCCGCCGTTTGCGTGGCCGATGCCAAAAAGTGTAAGATGCACCTAAAGAACTTCGGCGAGTTCTACGCAAACCAGGTGGAGCACGCCGCCTGCATCATCCTTTCCCACACTGCCGGCATGGACGAGGATAAGCTTGCCGCCGCTGTGGCGCTGCTGCGGGAAAAAAACGCCGCCGCAGAGATCATCACCACGGACTGGGACGCTCTTTCCGGCGAAGCCATCCTTGCCGCCATGGAACGGCGCGACACCTTGGATGCCGCCCTTGCAGAGATGCTGCACGATGCCCCCTGCCCCGTCTGCGGACACCATCATGAGCATGAGAACCACCACGAGCACGAGCATCATCACGAGCATGAGCATCATCACGAGCACGGCGAGGAATGTACCTGCGGCTGCCACGGTCACGATCATCACGGCCAAGGGCACCATCATGCCGACGAGGTTTTCCGCTCCTTCGGTGCGGAGACCGCCCGCACCTATACGGCAGAGGAGATCCGCGCCGCACTTTCCTGCCTTTCCGACGAGGCCGAATTCGGTCACGTTCTGCGTGCCAAGGGCTACGTGCCCGCAGCCGACGGCGGCTTCATCTACTTTGACTACGTGCCCGGCGAGCCCGATGTCCGCGCCGGTACCGCCCAGTCCACGGGCCGCATCTGCGTTATCGGTGCCGAAATCTGCGAGGCTGCCCTCCGCCGCCTCTTCCGACTGGAGTGAGAAAAATGCCCATTCCCGTATATCTTTTCACCGGATTTCTCGAATCCGGCAAAACCAAGTTTGTTCAGGAAACCTTTGAGGATCCCCGCTTCGAGGACGGTCTGCGGGCGCTGCTGCTGGTCTGCGAGGAGGGCGAGGAGGAATACGAGCCCTCCCGCTTTGCCGTGAAGAACTGCCGGGTGGAATATATTTCCTCCGAGGAGGAGCTGACCCGGGCACGGCTGGAACAGATCACCGCCGACTTCAGGCCGGAGAAGATCGTCATCGAGTGCAACGGCATGTGGCCCCTCGGCCGTCTCTATGAGGCGCTGCCCAAGGACTGGGCCGTCTACCAGCAGATGCTCTTCTTTGACGGCTCCACCTTTGCCGCCTACAACGCCAACCTGCGCAGCCTCGTCTACGACAAGCTGTGGGACTGCGACATGGCGGTTTTCAACCGTGTACCCCGGGGTACCGATCTGATGGAATATCACCGGATTGTCCGCGCCGTTTCCCGCAGCTGCGATATTGCCTACGAATATCCCGACGGCGAGGTGCAGTATGACGATATCGAGGATCCTCTGCCCTTTGATCTTTCCGCTCCGGTGGTGGAGATCGACGATAAGGACTACGCCATCTGGTACCGGGATATGACCGAGGAGATGGAAAAATACGACGGAAAGACGGTCTCCCTCACCGTCACCGTCGCCCGGGAGCAGAAGGGAAAGCGCGAGCTCATCATCGGCCGCCACGTTATGACCTGCTGCGCCGACGACATCACCTTTGCCGGCCTCGTCTGCTGCGGAGACTTCCCTGTCGGACTCCGCGCCCGGGACTGGGTAAAGCTCACCGCCCGTATCCGGTTGGAGGACAGCCCCGTATATAAGCGCCGCGGGCCGGTGCTTTACGCCGAATCCGCCATTCTCTGCGATGCTCCGGAGGAACCGGTAGCCACATTTTATTGATCGTCCCGAATATAGACTGAGCATAAAAAAACGCCTTCCCTTGGGGGGAGGATTCTGAAGGAATAATTTATCCAATAACGAATAAGCGCGCATCCGGTGTTCGGATGCGCGTTTGCTTATGTAAACGCAATGCACCGGAACGGTGCGTATAATTGCGCCCTTCTGAAATGCTGGAAAAATGTTTTCGTCTGCTCAGCATGGTATTCGATGCTGAAAGGAATCATTATTCTATGCTTTTTGAAAATCTGATGAATTCATACGGCAATCCTAAATCTTCAGAATATTTGCGGATTTCGTTTTTTTCCTCATCATTCATTTCATCATAGAAAGGGCGATCTGATACTTTCCAGTATGTTTTCACTTCATCAATTCTCAACACATCGCCCCAAGGAGCTGTATATCGTTCCCCGACTTTGTATCTGCCAACTTCTCTGTATACCCTTGTGGTATAACAATACCCCAGGTTTTTTAGATAATTCTGAATTGATTCAAATTCATGTTCTGGGAATGAAATTCTTTCAAGCATCCAATACACCACCTAAAATGAAAATAATCACATGCCTTCATTTTATCATAGTATACAAGGACCTACAAGCCAGCCAAAGCTTGCAGTTTCGCGATTTGCATGATGACAAATGAAGGATAACTCCTTCCTTCCCCTTCCTCTCCCTGCCGGGAAGGCGTTTTTTGTGAGTTTTATCTTTCTTCCACGAGGTAGGTGGCCTCAATATCCGCGATGTGGAGCTTGACGGCGAGGGGATTGTTGTCATAGGCATCGTTGATGGCGCGGGATCCGCCACGAACAGCCTCGTCAAAGCCACCCATGTGCCAGCGCACGGCAAGAGCCTCGGAAATCGTCAGCCGCAGGAAGCGCTCCAGAATAAAGAGGGACTTTTCGCCGTGTCCCAGGGGCATTTTATCATCAATGGAATAGTAGGGCACCTTTTCCCACACGCCGGCCGCATTTTTGGCGTTGCGGTAGGCAACTGTGTAGAAATCTGCTTTGCACACGTCGTGCAGAAGGCCGCAGATGGCAAGGCTTTCCTTGTTTTCCGTCTCTCCCCAACGGGAAAGAAGACACTCAAAGACGTTGACGGAGTGCTCCACCAGCCCGCCCTCGTGGGCACTGTGATAGCGGGTGGAGGCAGGTGCGGTAAAAAAGTCGGTCCCCTTGAGCCATTCCAGCAGCTCGTCGGCACCGTCGCGTTTGATATAGGTAACAAAATATTCAATGAAGATATCGGCGTAATTCTTGCTCATGCTGCATGTTCCTTCCCGGTCGTTTTTAATATTATACCACAGATCTCACGCCGGGTCGAGAACGTACTGCGGCATTTTCAATGCGAAAGAAAATATTTTTTCTCCGCGCCGCGCCGCCGGGGACGAACCCTTCTGCAGATCCACGGAACCAAAGGCCACAGCAGCACCGCCGAGAGAATGTTGAAAAGGCTGTGCCACAGGGCAATGCCCGCCGGCGTGGCACACCTGTCAAAAAATGCTCCGCACACCGGGCGCAGAAGATACATGAGTCCAACCCCGACGGCAGCACCGATGACATTGACCGCAAGATTGAAGCGCGCCACCGCACGTGCCGTGTTTCCCGTGCCGAGCGCAGAGAGCATCCCCGTGACGCAGGTGCCGACATTCTGTCCCATGACCGCCGGAAGCACTGCGGCCACATTGAGACCACCCGCAGCCGCCAGCGCCTGCAAAATGGCAACGGAGGCAGTGGAAGACTGGATGAGAGCCGTAAAAAGCGCCGCCGTCACCGCCGCAAAAAGCGGAGAAGACAGCAGCTGTGCCGCGCCGGGGATCGCCGCAAGATCCCGCAAGGGTGCTACCGCCGTCTGCATGCGCTCCATACCGAGCATCAGCACCCCAAAACCGCAGAAGGCCTCCGCAAGGCTTCGTCTCCGTCCGCTGCCCGATATCAGCAAAAGTCCCGCTCCAACGATGGCCACCACCGGCGCAAGCCCTGCCGGCGTCAGAAGCCCCGCAAGCGTTCCTTCCCCCCGGATGCCTGCAAGTGACAACAGCCACGGGGTCAGCGTCGTACCGACATTTGCCCCCAGCAGGATATATCCCGCCGCAGAAAGCCCGATCTGCCCCGCCTCCGCCATGCCGATGAGCATGACCGTCACCGCAGAGGAGGACTGTACCGCCGCCGTTGCTCCCGCGCCGAGAAGCCCCGCCCGCAGCGGAGAACCCGTAAGGCGCGAGAGAATACGCTCCGTCCGCCCGCCGGCAAGCACGCCGAGGCCGCCGCTTAATGTTTTCATACCGAAAATAAAGGCGGCGAGGCCGCCGATAAATTCCAGTGCCAACCGCATACCGTCACCTCCGATTACTATAACGATATGCAAAAGAGGCAGAAATTTTCCATTTCTGCCTCTTTTATTTGCTGTTATGCGGTCAAAGCGCCTCGGATACCACTGCCGTCACGCGGTCGGCAAGCTTGCGGCAGCCCTCCGGGGTCAGGTGGCAATAGTCGCGGAAGGTCTCTGCCGGTTCGTTTTCCAGAATGGCGAAGAGATCGTTGATCTCCGCCCGGGTGCCCTTGAGCGCCTCCAAAGCCGCTGCGTTGTAGGCACGGATCTCCTCCGTGGTGCGGCCTGCGCCGTCATGGGCGGGGGACATGGGGGTGGTGGTGGCAAAGATGATCCTGGCCTTGGGGTAGCGGGCCTCAAGGGATTCCTCGATACGGCGGATCATCTCCGTATAGGTGGGGATGGAATTGAGGGGCTCATGGATGCGGGAGAAGCGCTCACAGTCCCAGTGGCCGCAGTTCCAGTGAATAGCGGCAACGTTGTCCGCAGAGTCGGGCTCACGGCCCAAAAGGTCGTGGGTCCAGGTCTGCAGCAGATGATAGGTATACTGCGTGAAACGGCAGTTTTCGGCAGGAAAAACCACCTCCGCACGGCCCTCCAGATCGGCCTTGACCAGCTGGCAGTAGCCCTCACGGATGGAATCGCCGAGAAGCAGGATCTTCTTCATAATACGTTTCTCCTCACATATCTTTTTCAACGAAATCGACTTCCGTTACGGTATCCCCGTCGATACGGAAGGTGCACACCTCATAGGGGCCGAACTCCCGGCGGATTTCGGCATCTGCAAAGGAAAGCTTTATACGGGCGGACACCCGCTTCCCCCGGCTCTCCCACGCCCGGAGGATGAGTCCGCGTCCGTCCTCCGCCGCCTTCAGGGCGGAAAGGATAATGCCGCCGCCGCAGAGCTCGATACCGGAATACTCCAGCGGCAGGGGACCCTTGTGGTAGGTCTCGTTGACGGACACGGCAGGAGCGTTGAGAAGCTCCGCCATCTCCACCACGCGGTTTTCACCGAAGCTGCCCGTATAAGGGCGCAGAACGTAGGAGAACTCGCTCTCTCCCTGTTCCATAAAGCGGCACAGACCGTCATTTGTGCGCTCAAAGCCGTAATGATCGGCAAAGCCAGCACCGCGCACAGCGACCATGCGAAGCTCACCGTCCTTGCAGGAATAGGAATATCTGCCGTTGTTTAAGACGGCAAGACCGATTTTCCCGTTCTCCACCGCCGCCCAGTTCTGGGCGGGCTCCTCGCAGCCGTCGCAGGGCTTGCGGATGGAGCCGCCGGCAATGGCGTAGACCGCCTCGCCGCCCTCCACCGCCGTTCCGAAGGCAAGCTTCAGCATCTTGTGCCGCTCTCGCCAGAAGACCCGGCATTCGCACTCCACCTGATCGGTGCCGGCGTAGAGGGTATAGGTCTGCAAAAGCTCACTTTTTTCATACCGGGTACGCACCGCGATCTTTGCGCGGACAGGGCCGCACTCCACCAGCGAGATCTCCGGCTCATCAAACCGACCGATGACTCGGTCAAAGGTAAATACGCCGTGTCCCCAGGTATCGAGATCGCTCTCATCCAGCACCAGAGGCTTTGCCGCGCCGCCGCAGATAAGCTCCGTTCCCGTCTCTTTCAGATACAGGCTTCGGATATCTCCGGTGGCAGGATCAAGCTCCAGCCGGAGCTTTTCATTCTCAAGGGTGGTTTCGGAGGCCGCGAGAGGCAGGTTCCCCGGCTTCTCCGGCGCGCCCTGCAGAAATACCCAGCAAACGGTATATCCGAGGGCAGGCACCCGGGCGATAAAGACGGTGTCCTCCTTATCGTCTCCGTCGGTGCGCTCGGAGCGCACCTTCTGGAAGGGAAGGTCGCAGCCCTTCGCATCGGTCACGCGAACAATACGTCCGTGATTGACCCGCACCGGCGTCTCGATCTCCCATGCATGGGGGTTGAAGACCACCACCGGGGCACCGAGCCCCTCCGCCGCCCAGAGACGGCCGTCGCACTTGCCCATATCCACCGCAGGACCCTCGGTATTGATGGCCCAGGTGATGCGCTGGAGGGCGGAATTGTATTCCTCTGCGGCGATATGCAGCGCCTCACCGTGGGATTCGCGCACATCGTCAAAGGCGCTGCAAATGGAGCAGCCGCCCATAATATCATGGAACTGGTTGAAAAGCACCTGCTGCCAGGCGCGCTCAAAGCGGGCACAGTCATAGCGGAAGCCCGTAAGGGCTGCGGAGAGAGAAGCGCACTTTTCCGCCGACTGCAGGCGGTTTTCCGCCCGGCGGTTGGCCATTTTGCTTTCGGAATGGGTGGAATAGCAGCCGCTGGCATGGTGCTGCAGGTCTCCCCTGACATGCGGCGGCACGTAACCGCTTGACCGCGCCGCCTCCACGGCATCGAAATAGCCGTTGGGAGATGAGAAAATAAACTCAAAATCCGTATTTTCCGCCTGCAGGGCGCGGATGCGCTCAATATTCTTCACGGTGGGGCCGCCGCCGTGGTTTCCGACGCCGTAATTCAGACCCACCGCAGGAGTTTCCATCCCCGCAGCCGCGAGAGCATCCCGGATACCGTAAAGCTGCTTTACGGTATTCTCCCCCATCTGCTGGTTATAGTCATCCATCAGACGGCAGGTGGGGATAACGGTACCGTCAATGCCCTCCCAGTCAAAGGGCATACCGTCCGGGAAGGGGTAGGAATGCTCCTTTTTGCTGTCCGGCCGCATATATACGTAGCCCCGCATCCCGCCTTTTTTCAGAAGCTGGGGCAGGTTTCCGTTATGCCCGAAAGAATCCACGCAGTAGCCGATCTCCGCCCGCTTTCCAAAGCGGGACTCGAAATACCGCTGGGAATAGAGGGCCTGACGGGCAAAGCTTTCCCCGGAGGGAATGTTGCAGTCGGGCTGGATCCACCAGCCGCCGGCAATGATCCACCGACCGGCAGCCACCTGCGCGCGGATGGCCTCAAAAAGCTCCGGGCAGTTGTTCTCCACCCAGTTATAATAGCAGGCACAGGCGGAGGTAAAGATAAATTCGTCAAACTGTTCGATACGGTCCAGGGCGCTTTTGAAGGTAGCCTTGATCTCGGCATAGCCCTCCTGCCAGCGCCACAGCCAGATGGGGTCGATATGGGCAGATCCCGTGAGGTGAACACAGATCTTTTTCATGGAAAAAGCTCCTTCCCGCAGCCGCGGCTGCTTGTGGAAATCCTGTTTTTATATTATAATAGATAGGTCAGGCGAATTCAAGCGCAATTTACATCCGCCGCCGGGGAGGAACCTCTTTTTGAACACCATAGCCTTCTATACCCTGGGCTGCAAGGCCAATCAGGCCGAGACCGCCGCCATGGAGCAGCTCGCCGCCGAGGCCGGCTGCACCGCCGTTCCCTTTGGCAGCCCGGCGGATATCACAATCATCAATTCCTGCACCGTCACCCAGACCGCAGATAAAAAATCCCGGCAGGCTCTGCGCCGCGCCCGCGCCGTGTCGCCGGAGGGTATCATTGCCGTCTGCGGCTGCTATGCCCAGAGGGAAGCCGAAGCCCTTGTTGCCGATGGGCTTGCCGATATTGCCCACGGCAACCGCGACCACGCCGCCTTCCTTGCGGCGGCAATCTCCGCCTCTGCCACCCGTATCCGCAGCGCATATCACACGGAGGAGACCATCTTCCACCCCCTGCCCGCCGCCGTGCTTGCGGGCCGCACCCGGGCCCTTCTGAAGATCCAGGATGGCTGCGAAATGGGCTGCAGCTACTGTATCATCCCGCAAATGCGGGGCAAAAACCGCTGCATCTCCCCCTCGGAAGCCGAAGCCCAGGCCCGCGCCGCCGCAGAGGCGGGTGCACGCGAGCTGGTGCTTACCGGCATTGAGGTTTCCTCCTACAAATACACGGAAAACGGAGAGGTCACCACCTTTGCGGGGCTCGTGCGGCGCATCTGCCTTGCGGCACCGGAGATGCGCATCCGTCTCGGCTCGCTGGAGCCCCGGCTGGTGGATGAGGAATTCTGCCGCCTCTCCGAGCTTCCAAACCTCTGTCCCCACTTCCATCTCTCCCTGCAGAGCGGCAGCGATGTGACCCTGCGGCGCATGCGGCGGCAGTACAATACCGCGCGATACGCCCGCTCCCTTGCCGATCTGCGGGCCGCCTTCCCCGATGTCTGCATCACCACAGACCTCATCTGCGGCTTCCCCGGTGAAACAGAGGAGGAATTTGAAAAATCCCTCGCCTTTGTCACCGACTGCCGCTTCCTGAAGGTGCATATCTTCCCCTATTCCCGCCGAACGGGCACCGAGGCCGCAAGTCTTCCCGATCAGATCCCCCGCTCCGAAAAGGAAGCCCGCTGCCGCCGGGCAGCCGCAGTCTGTGCCGCTGTCACGGAAGATCTTCTCACCTCCTATGTCGGCCGTACCCTTCCCGTCCTCTGCGAGGACAGCCCCGCCGAGGGGCTCATGCAGGGCTACGCCCCCAATTACATCCCCGTCTCCTTCCCCGGTGATATGTTGCTTCACAACACCGTGCAATCTCTCCGTATTACCGCCGTATCCGGTGACGGACTGCTGGGCGAGAGGCTTTGACAGTTTGTCTCCCCCGGTGCATTTTCTCCAAACCTCCCGCATAGGCTTATCCAAAAAGGAGGTATACTTCCGTGAAAGGACGTCTGTTTTATCTCATCGCCGCCGTGATCATCCTTGCGGCGCTGCTTTTCTCTGCCGCTGCTCTGCTGCGGGGCTGCGCCGAAAGGCCCGTCACACCCTCGCAGCCGGTGGATGCCACGGGACACGATGCCGCCCTCAGTGAAGGGCTCTGTCTGGAGCTTCTTTCTGCGGCACTTGCCGACTCCGGCGTTTCCGTTATCTCCCTGTCCTTCTCTGCACCGGCTGCGGTGCGCCTGACCGGAGAGATCGAAACTGCCCGATTCTCCGGTGTCCTCGGCTCCCTTTCCGGGCTTGCTGACGCACTGCTGCCCGAAACGATGAAATTTGCCCTCTCTGCGGACTTTTCCCTTTCCGCGGGACGGCTTGTGCTGCTGCCCAGCGACCTGGAGCTTGGCGGCCTGCGTCTTTCTGCCGACAGGCTGCCCGATGGGCTTCTCTCCGCCCTTGTAAAGGCACTCAACGATTCCCTCCCCGAGCTTTCCGGTATGGAAAAGCTCACGGCAGGAGACGGATACCTATATATTTGGGTAGAATAGTTGACATACACGGCAGAAAATGCTATAATTCTGTCTGTATCGGACCTTGACGGAAAGAAGTGCTTCTTCCCCGGCAAAAGAGAGACCGCCCCCGGCTGAAAGGCGGTTGCCGCAGGCGCTGCACGGGCCCCTCCGGAGTCCCTGCGGGAGGACCGCAGCGGCGCCCGCCGTTATCCGGGCACAAGAGGGATGTGTATCTGTTGCATGTCCGAAATTAGGGTGGTACCGCGATGCTTTCGCCCCTATGTCCGGGGTGAAAGCATCTTTTTTTACCCGTAAATTTTGAAAGGTGGTATATAAACCATGGAAAAGTACGGTCTGAACGACCTGCGCGAGAAATTTCTCTCCTTCTTTGAGAGCAAGGGCCATCTGCGCCTGAACTCCTTCCCCCTCGTTCCTCACAACGACAACTCCCTGCTGCTCATCAACTCCGGCATGGCACCCATGAAGCCCTACTTCACCGGTCAGGAGGAGCCGCCCCGCCGCCGTGTGGCCACCTGCCAGAAGTGCATCCGCACCCCCGATCTGGAGCGCGTCGGCAAGACCGCCCGTCACGGCACCTATTTTGAGATGCTCGGCAACTTCTCCTTCGGCGATTATTTCAAGAAGGAGTCCCTCTCCTGGTCCTGGGAGTTCTTCACCGAAGTGCTGAAGATCCCCGCAGACCTCCTTTGGGCGACCATCTACGAGAACGATGACGAGGCCTATGACATCTGGGTCAACGACATCGGCGTGGATCCCTCCCACATCGTCCGCCTCGGCAAGGAGGACAACTTCTGGGAGCACGGCACCGGCCCCTGCGGTCCCTGCAGCGAGATCCACTTTGACCGCGGCCCCGCCTACGGCTGCGGCAAGCCCGACTGCAAGCCCGGCTGCGACTGCGACCGCTACATGGAGATCTGGAACAACGTTTTCTCCCAGTTCAACAATGACGGCCAGGGCAACTACACCGAGCTTGCCCAGAAGAACATCGACACCGGCATGGGTCTTGAGCGTCTGGCCTGCGTGATGCAGGGCGTGGACAACATGTTCGAGGTGGACACCGTCCGCCGCATTTTGGATCATGTCTGCCGCATCTCCGGCAAGGAATACGGCAAGGATGCCGACACCGACGTTTCCATCCGTATCATCACCGACCATATCCGTTCCTCCACCTTTATGATCAGCGACGGCGTTCTGCCCTCCAACGAGGGCCGCGGCTACGTTCTGCGCCGCATCATCCGCCGCGCCTGCCGCAACGGAAAGCTCATCGGCATCAACCGGCCCTTCCTTGCAGAGCTCTGCGAGACCGTCATTGCCGAAAACGTTGCCGGTTATCCCGAGCTTGCCGAGAAGCACGATTACATCATCAAGGTTCTTACCCTTGAGGAGTCCCGCTTTGATGCCACCATTGATGCCGGACTGAACATTCTCTCCGATCTCATCCGCGCCGCTGTCAAGGAAGGCACGGATACCATCTCCGGCGAAGAGGTCTTCAAGCTTTACGACACCTTCGGCTTCCCCCCCGATCTGACCCGTGAGATCGCCGCCGAGAGCAGCCTTGCCCTCGATGAGGAGACATTCGCCCGCCTCATGCGCGAGCAGAAGGAACGCGCCCGCAACGCCCGCGGCAACATCTCCGGCTGGAGCGATTCCGAGGCCGATCTCATCAGCGACCTTCCCAAGACCGACTTCACCGGCTATACCGATTACCGCAGCCCCGCAAAGATCCTCGCCATCCTCACCGATGAGGGCCGCGTGGATTCCGTTTCCGAGGGCGAATGCACCGTCATTCTCGACCGCACACCCTTCTACGGCGAGGGCGGCGGTCAGGTGGGCGACACCGGCACCATCTATGCCGATGCAAATCTTCTGAACGTCACCGACACCAAGAAGAAGGACGGCATTTATCTCCATCTCTGCACCGTGGTCGGCGGCTCCTTCTCCGTGGGCGATGCCGTTATGGCCGACATCGTTGACACCCGCCGCGAGAGCATTCGCCGCAACCACTCCGCCTGCCATCTGCTGCAGGCTGCCCTGCGCGCCGTGCTCGGTACCCATGTGGAGCAGTCCGGCTCCTACGTGGACGATTCCCGTCTGCGCTTTGACTTCACCCACTTTGCCGCCCTCACCGGGGAAGAGCTTGTCAAGGTCGAGCGCCTTGTCAACATGAACATTCTCGCCGGCAATCCCATCACCACCGAGGTCACCGACATTGAGACCGCCCGCAAGAAGGGTGCCACCGCCCTCTTCGGCGAGAAATACGGCACCGAGGTTCGTATGGTCTCCATGGGCTCCTTCTCCTGCGAGCTGTGCGGCGGTACGCATATGGACAACACCGCAAAGCTCGGCCTCTTCAAGATCCTCGGTGAGAGCTCCGTTGCCGCCGGCATCCGCCGTATCGAGGCTACCACCGGCTTCGGTGTCATGCAGTTCATCGACGAGCGCGAGGCTCTTATTTCCGAGACCGCGAAGGAGCTCAAGTGCCCCAACACCGCCGACCTCGCAAAGCGCGCCGCCCAGCTGACGGGTGAGCTGCGCGAGGCCCGCCGTGAGAGCGAGCGCCTGACCGCAAAGCTTGCCGGTGCCCAGAGCGCAGGCCTGCTGGCCTCCGCGGTGAGTGTCGGAGCCGTCCGCGTGCTTGCCACCCGTGTGGAGGGCATGACCGTTGACGCTGTCCGCTCCATGGCCGATCAGCTCAAGGCTGAGAATGATGACCTTGCCTGCGTGCTTGCTGCTGCCGGCGAGGATAAGATCAACTTTGTCTGCGCCTGCGGCAAGGCCGCGGTGGCGGCCGGTGCCCACGCCGGAAATCTCGCCCGCGAGGTCGCCAAGCGCACCGGCGGTGGCGGCGGCGGCCGTCCCGACAGTGCCATGGCCGGCGGTAAGGATGCATCCAAGCTCGACGAAGCCCTCTCCGCCGTGGCGGATCTTGTCAAATCCATGCTCAAGTAATTAAAAGGTATCTTCCAAAATGATTAAACTTATTTCCGAATCCCATGTTTACAGCGGCGGCAGACTCATTCCCGCCGCCGAATATCCCGGTGCCGCCAAGAAGAGCGGCACCATCGCCGCCGGCATCCTCGCTGCCCACAATTCCTCGGGCAGCGACACCCGGCTGGAGCTGCGTTTCGATGCCATGGCAAGCCATGACATCACCTACGTCGGCATCATCCAGACCGCCCGGGCCAGCGGCCTCACGGAATTCCCCCTGCCCTACGTTCTGACCAACTGCCACAACTCTCTCTGCGCTGTCGGCGGCACCATCAACGAGGATGACCATGCCTTCGGTCTTTCCGCCGCACAGAAATACGGCGGGATCTATGTGCCCCCCCATCTCGCCGTCATCCACCAGTACATGCGTGAGAAGATGGCGGGCTGCGGTAAGATGATCCTCGGCTCCGACAGCCACACCCGCTACGGTGCGTTGGGCTGCATGGCCATCGGCGAGGGCGGCGGCGAGCTGGCAAAGCAGCTGCTGCGCCGTCCCTATCAGGTGGATGCTCCCGAGGTCTGCGCCGTCTGGCTGGAGGGCACACCCCGTCCCGGTGTCGGTCCTCAGGACGTGGCCCTTGCCATCATCGGCGAGGTCTTCGGCTGCGGCTTTGTCAAAAACCGCGTAATGGAGTTTGTCGGCCCCGGCATTGCAAACCTCACCGTCGATTACCGCAACGGCATCGATGTTATGACCACCGAGACTGCCTGCCTCTCCTCCGTCTGGGCGACGGATGAGGCGGTGCGCGAATATCTCGCCCTGCACGGCCGCGAGACGGACTACGCGCCCCTTGCCCCGGCAGAAGGCGCTCTCTACGACCGCGTGATCCGCGTGGATCTTTCCAAGGTCGTTCCCATGATCGCCCTTCCCTTCCACCCGAGCAACGTTTACACCGTGGAGGATGTCTGCAAAAACCCCGGCGATATTCTCCGCAAGGTCGAAACGGAGGCTGCCGAGGTGCTGGAAAAGGTCAACGGTCTCGACCTTGTCTCCAAGATCCGCGACGGAAAGGTCTGTGTGGATCAGGGCATCATCGCCGGCTGCGCCGGCGGCTCCTTTGAGAACCTCTGCGCCGCGGCGGATATCCTTGAGAAGGGCTCCGTCGGCAACGGCCTCTTCTCCATGAGCGTTTATCCCGCAAGCCAGCCCGTCTACGCCGGACTTCTGAAGAACGGCGTGGTCTCCCGCCTGGTGGAGAACGGTGTCATCGTCAAGACCGCTTTCTGCGGTCCCTGCTTCGGTGCAGGCGACGTGCCCGCAAACAACGCCTTCTCCATCCGTCACTCCACCCGTAACTTCCCCAACCGCGAGGGCTCCAAGCCCGGCGGCGGTCAGATCGCCTCCGTGGCGCTGATGGATGCACGCTCCGTAGCAGCTACGGCCGCCCGCGGCGGTGTCCTCACCCCCGCAACGGAGCTTGCCGAAAGCTCCGCCGCTCCCGTGTACGCCTTTGACGGCGGCATTTACGACAAGCGTGTGCTGGATCGCTGCGGCAAGGCCGAGCCGGAAGCCGAGCTTCTGCGCGGCCCGAACATCACCGACTGGCCCACCATGCCTGCCCTTGCGGAAAACCTCATCCTGAAGGTGGCCTCCGTCATCCACGATCCCGTCACCACCACCGACGAGCTCATTCCCTCCGGCGAGACCTCTTCCTACCGCTCCAATCCCCTGAAGCTTTCGGAGTTTGCTCTCTCCCGCAAGGATCCCGGCTATGTCGGCCGCGCAAAGGAGATCCACAAGACCGAGGTCGCCCGCGAGAGCGGCGAGACCGACGATGTGCTTGCCGCTCTTCTGCAGGCTGCTGCAGAAGCCACCGGACTTGCCCCCACGGCGGCGGATACCGGTGTCGGCAGCATGGTCTTTGCCGTCAAGCCCGGCGACGGCTCTGCCCGTGAGCAGGCCGCCTCCTGCCAGCGTGTGCTGGGCGGTTGGGCAAATATCGCCTGCGAATATGCCACCAAGCGTTACCGCTCCAACCTCATCAACTGGGGGCTGCTGCCCTTCGTGCTCTGCAATTCCGACGAGACCGACTTTACCGTCGGTGAGGCCGTCTTCCTGCCCGGCATCCGCCGCGCAGTGGCAGAAAAGGCAGAGAAGATCACCGCCTACGTGCTTGGCTCCAACGGTACCCGCAGGATCGATCTTACCCTCGGAAATCTGACCGATGACGAGCGCGAGATCATCCTCGACGGCTGCCTCATCAACCACTATTCCAAATAAACCGGAAGGAGACCGAAATTATGGATTGTCTGTTCTGCAAGATTATCGCCGGAGAGATCCCCTCCACCGTCGTCTACGAGGACGATACTGTTTTCTGTATGAAGGATATCAATCCCCAGGCTCCCATCCATCTGCTGGTGCTGCCCAAGGCGCACATCGCCTCCGCCGCAGAGATCGGGCCGGAAAATGCCGGCATCGTTGCCCATATTTTTGAGACCATCGCCACCCGCATTGCCGTAGGACCCGAGTTTGCCGACGGCTTCCGCGTGGTCACCAACTGCGGTGAGAACGGCTGCCAGAGCGTGAAGCACCTGCATTTCCACGTACTTGCCGGAGAAAAGCTCTCCGACCGGATGGCCTGATTTTTTAACACGATTTTGCCCCGGGAGGTTTGTGCGGATGCGACGGCCCTGTCTCTTTTTCGGCGCCGCCCTTGCCGCAGCTGCGGCTGCGGTTTCCGCCGCACGCCTTTCCGGGGCCCTTCTCTTTTATCTTGCGGCGGGATTTGCCGCCCTTATCGCACTTCTCCTCTTCTTTCCGAAATTCGGGCACCGTGCCGCCGCTCTGCTCTGCATCTCCGGCCTCGCCATCGGCTTTCTTGTCTGCGGACTGCAGGACGTAAACCGCCGCATCCCGGCGGAGGCCCTGACGGGTGAAGACGTTGCTGTCACAGCAGAGATACTTTCCCGGCCGGAGCTCACCTCCTCCGGCCGGCTTTACGGCTATACCGTGCGGCTAGGTGTTTCGGGTCTGCGGGCGGTTTTATATACGGATACGGATGCCTTTACACCTGGCAATCTGATCCAATGCAGGGCGGAGATACTCCGTCCCACAGCCGACGGAGATTTTAATTTTGACCGCTACCTGCGGGCAGAGGACATCTGGCTGACGGTTTTTCCAACGGAAACACCGGAGGTTTTCGGCCACCGTGACCGCATCCCGCACCGTCTCGCCGCCCTTGCCGAGGATATCCGCGCCCGTCTCTGCGAGGCTCTGCCGGGAGATGCCGGCGGTATTCTTACCGGCGTGATGCTCGGCGGTCACTCCTCTCTTTCCGATGCCTTCTCCGAGGCTGCATCGGCCGGCGGTCTCAGCCATATGTTTGCCGTTTCGGGCATGCATCTTGCGGTGCTGGCCGGCGTGGTGCTCTTTTGCTTCCGCAGCAGGTATGCCGTTTTTCTGCTCATTCCCCTCTGCGGTCTTTTTGCGGTGATGACGGGGCTGTCCCCCTCCGTACTGCGGGCGGCCTTTGTGCTCATCCTTCCCCTGCTTGCCCCGTGGTTTTCCCGGGAGGGCGACCGGCTGAATACTCTCTTTTTTGTCCTCTCGCTGCTGCTTATTGCCAATCCCGCCCGCATTGCCTCCCTTTCGCTGCTCTATTCCTTCGGGGCGATGCTCGGGCTGATCCTTTACGGCGACCGGATCCGCAGCTTTTTCTCCGCACCGGAGGATAAGTTTCCCCGTTTTCTCCGGCCGGTGTGGCGCTTTCTTGGCGCCGGAGCCGCGGCCTGGCTTGCCGCCTCCCTCTTCACGCTGCCCATTACCGCATATGTCTTCCGGCAGCTGCCCCTCTTGGGGATCATCGCAAATCTTGCGCTGGTGTGGACGCTGCCCTTCCTTTTTATCGGCGGCTACCTTCTCTATTTTCTTCTGCTGATCCTTCCTGCCGCGGGTCTGTTTGCCGCAGGCCTTGTCCACCCGGTGCTTGACCTTCTTGTGAAAACCGTGCTTTTCTTCGGTCAAAGCGCATTTTCCCTCGGATTGGACACCCCCGCGCTGAAAATCTGGTTTTTCCTTTCCTACGGCGGGCTCCTGCTCTGCCTGCTTCTTCCGCCCCGCCGCCCCCGCCTTCTCTGGGGCGCGGTGAGTACCGGTCTTCTCTGTGCCGCACTGATCCTTTCCATTCTTCCCGCCACTCACAGCGTGCGGGTGGACTGGCTGGATGTCGGCAGCGGACAGTGTGTGCTTCTGCAGGACGGGAAAAGCACCGTTCTTCTTGACTGCGGCGGCGACCGCGCCGCCGAGAGCTGCGCAGACGCGCTTTCCGGCGCAAATATCTCCGCCGCGGATCTTCTCATCCTCTCCCACACCGATTCCGACCACGCCGGGGGCGTGATCGAACTGATGGAGACAGGCCGCATCCGGCAGTTGGTGATTTCCGCTTATGCCGAGAGCGAGGAGATGGGCGAGACGATCCTTGCCGCCGCAGATGCGGCGGGCATTCCCGTGACCGTGCTCCGCGAGGATTTCTCCCTTTCCCTCCCCTCATGTACCCTCTCGCTCTTCGCTGCCGACCCGGACTCGGAACAGCCCTGCATCACGGCGCTTCTCTCCGCCCACGGCACCGACGTCTTCTTTGCTGCGGATATTTCCGCCTCGGATGAGCTGAAGCTTTTGCGCCGCACGATACTTCCCGATCTTGAAGTGCTGTCCGTGGCACACCACGGCTCAAAATACAGCACCTCCGCCCTTTTCCTCTCCGCCGTGACACCGGAGGCGGCGGTCATCTCCGTAGGCGAGAACAGCCACGGCCATCCCCACCCCGACACCCTGTCAAGGCTTGCCTCTGCGGGGATCGATGTATATACCACCCTTGCGGACGGCCATCTTCGGCTGCGCATCCGCAAGGACGGTTATGCGCTCATCCCCGTTTCCTGATTTTTCCGAAAGGAGCTTCCGTCACATGGCCTATTCCAAAAAACGAAATGAAGCTGCCGGCCCCGACGAGGTCAAGGCTCTGCGCGAGGCTCTCGCCGCCGATGCCCTTGCCCCACTCTACGTCTTCCACGGGGAGGAGACCTATCTGCGGGATCACTATCTTGCAGAAATGAAGAAGCATCTGTGCGGCGATCTGCCGGAGCTCAACTGCGAGATCTTTGAGGGCAAGGCCTGCACGCCCGACCTTCTGCGGGATGCGGTGCTCGCCTTCCCCGCCTTCGGCGGACGGCGGCTGGTCATCGTCCGGGATTACGATATTCTCCGTGCCCCGGCTGCCATGGCCGAGCTTGCGCAGGAGCTTTTCCCCGATATTCCCGAAACGACCACCCTTGTTTTCGTCTATTACACCGTCGAATACCGCATCCCCGGAGAGAAGGATAAGGAACTTTTTCATCTCATCTCCAAACATGGCCGCATCGTTGAATTCCGCCGCGCGGAGCAGCCCGCGCTGGAAAAATGGATATCCAACCATTTCCGCGCCATGGGAAAAAGCTGCGACCGGGCGGAGGCCTCCTACCTCATTGCACGCTGCGGTGGACTGATGGCGGAGCTTTTGCCCGAGATCGAGAAGATCGGCCATTTTGCCCCGGGTGAGCGTATCACGCAGGCGGATATCGATGCCGTTTCCACCCCTTCGGTGGAATCCCGGGTCTTTTCTCTGACCGATGCCATCATGGCCGGTGACCGTGCCGGTGCCCTGCGGGAGCTTTTCAAGCTTTCCGCAAACCGGGAGGAACCCATCGTCATCCTCGGTGCCGTGGCAAAGCAGATGCGCCAGCTCTACGCCGTGTGCGTTGCACAAGCGGCGGGGCAGGACGAGGATGCCCTTGCAAAGCTTGCGGACATCCGCCACTCCTTCGTGCTGGATAAAATGCGCCGCAACGCCCGTCGCACCGATATTTCCCGGGCCCGGTCCGCCGTCTGCGCCTGCGCGGAGACCGATCTCGCCCTCAAGACCTCCGGCGGTGACCGCTGGCAGCTGCTGGAGCAGCTGGTCTGGCGGCTGACCGGAGGGGCAGAATAATGGAGCGTCTCCGGGTAGACCGGGCCATCGTGGTGGAGGGCCGCTACGATGCCGCAAAGCTGCGGGCTCTGGTGGACGGCGTGGTCATCGAGACCGGCGGCTTCCGCATCTTCTCCGAAAAGGAGAAGCTCGCGCTCCTGCGGCGGCTTGCCGCCGAGCGGGGGCTTGTCATTCTCACCGACAGCGACGGTGCCGGCTTTGTCATCCGCAACTTTCTGCGGGGTGCCATCCCGCCGGAGCAGGTGCTGCACGCCTACATCCCCGATATCGCCGGGAAGGAGCGCCGCAAGGATAAACCCTCCCGGGAGGGTAAGCTCGGGGTGGAGGGCATGTCCCTTGACATCCTGCGGGACTGCCTTTCCCGTGCCGGTGCCCTCGCCGAAACCGTCACAGAGCCCCGTCCCGATCCCGTGACCAAGGCCGATCTCTACGCCGCAGGGCTTTCCGGCTGCCCCGGAAGCGAGGCCGCCCGTGCCCGATTCCTCGCCCTCGCCGGACTCCCTGCCCGGATGACGGCAGGTGCCCTGCTTGAGATGATCAATACCCTCTACACCCGGGAAGAATTCGAGGAAATGGCGGAAAAATGCAGATAAAAAGACACCGCGAGCAGAAACATATCCGTTTAGTCCATATGAAAATTTAAGCCTCCGCCAGGTTTTCCCTTGGCGGAGGCTTATGTTATTCACCGACAGCTTCGATCAGTTTCCGATATCTGTCATTCGTTCTCAAAGAAGCAAAGCGCAGATCCGTAAGCTCATTCAACACTCTTTGGTGTCTGTCAGGTCTCTTTCGGTACAATTCGTTCAGGATCGAATTCAGCAACGGAGACTCTGCAGGTGTGTTTTCATCCATCTCCGCATAATCCTTCAAATCGTAATCAACCATTTTTTCAAGATACATCAGCGCCTTTTCCGGGTTTCCGTCTTTCAGCCAAGCCTCAGCAAGAAGCATATACAAATCCCCATGTTCGCGGTGATGAATCGGGGGCAGAATCTCATTGCCCTTAAAAATACATTCTATCAACTCAATCGCGGTTTCCAAAGCAGTTGCTGCATCTGTGTATTTTTCCTGAAGCATATAGCTTTTTGCCAATTGCGCAATTATATCCAGCATGCTTTCAAAATAATACAGAACCCCGGTCTGACAGCATTGGGTTTCCCGCTTATAATTCTTTTTCCAATGCGAATAGTACGCATACATCACGTGATTATTATAATCCGCACGGTACGGGAACTGATTTGCATGATATTCCGCCTTGTCAAAATTGCCATAAGCCGAATGCAGCATTACCATAATCATATGTGCACGCAAAATATCCGTAATGCAAGTTGAATAGGAAATCACAAGCGTTGCATATCGAATACATTCGTGATAGATGGTCTTCGCATGTTCTGCATCGTACAATTCCTCATTTTCGGGATAGGAAAGTGTCATGCCGGTTTCCAGACAATGCATAAGAAGTACCGGATTGTTGGGATACTGTTTCAGCCCTTCTTTTACCGCACAATACTTTGCAAAAAGGCTTTTTGCCGTAATCGGATGCAAAATAAGCGCTTCGGAAGCATTTACGATTTTAAAAACTTCTTCCGTCTCGTTTTTACCATACGTTCCAAACAAAACATCGGTACTTACGCCGAACACGTGTGCGATCGGAACGATCTGCGATACATCCGGCATTCCGCTGTCATTTTCCCATTTGGATACGGCTTGAAACGTGACCCCAAGCTGCTCAGCAAGCTCTTCCTGTGTGAGATTTCTCTCTTTGCGTAATCTGCGAATAATCTGGCCCATTGTTTCTTTCATAATGAAAACCTCCCATATTCAATATTTGGTTTGCGCATTTATTATCGCATGTGAATCGCATAAAAACCATCGACTTAAAACCGAGTCCGGTTCAACTTTGCGTTGAGTTATTATAACACAAAGACATACGAAAGAAACGGGTTTCGCAGAATAAATTCATTCCCGGCAGAGAGATCATCTGCCGGGAATGCTGATTATGGCTATACTTTTTTATCCGGGTTATTTGGCTATAAGCTCTGCCAGCAGATCCGCCGCCTCACCCTTCGCAGGGAAGAAGTAGTTGCCGCCCTTTTCATTATAGTCGTACGTCTGAATAAAATACCCTTCTGCTTTCTTGACGATGGTGTGCTCTTCCTGATAGAAAAGCCCCGTCTCACTGCGGAAGATGAGCGTTTTTGAATCTTCAATATAATACGAATCATCATCGCGCAGCGGCTCCTCAGCCAGAATGCCGCGGATGATATCCTCCTCCTCCTCGGTCAGCGTATAGCTCTGGGATCGGTGATCCTCATCGATCCAACGAAGTTGGAATTCCGTGAAGGGGTCCTCCAGTTTCAGCTCCGCCACGGCCGCATCGTAAACATCCTCGCGGACGTAGACGATCTCGCCGTAGTTGGTCAGAAACTTTTCCTCCGAATCGATCCCGAACCGGGTTCCCACCTGCTGGGAGAGCAGCACGGGAACGTCGGGTTTTGTGACAAACACACGCCATTCCGCCCACATGATTCCCTTGTCCGCAATCTGCGGGCACTGCAGCGCCTTATAGGTGGCATCCTTATAGGCAATGGCGAAGGGAGGATCCATGCTTGTGTACACGGCATGCGCCTCGCGCATTTCATCCAGCGCATCGCAGCCTACCAGACAGAAGGCGATGACAAGCAGCGCGAGGATCACGGCAAGCTGTCGGAACATTTTTTTCATGTTGCGCACCTCCTTATTCCAGATTGAGCCGGCGGCTCATGATCCGGTGCGAGATAAAGAAGAACATTGCGGAGATCGCGGCGGCGATGATAAAAGCGCCCACCATGAGTACGTGCACGAATTCAAAGGGATAGTTTTCGATCACGCGGGCGATGGCCTCCAGAAGACCGATCTCACCGAAGATGGCAAAGACGATGATTCCCACCGTTCCCACCGCCTGGGTGATGAGATACCAGACAAAATAGGCGCCGAAGGCCTTCAGAATGCGGTTTTTCTTCGCCGTCTGTCCGACAGAAATGCAGGCGCAGCACATAAGATAGAAGTAACCCACGATGATGACCAGCAGCAAAAGCGCCACCAGAGTATAAAACGCCGCATGACCTCCACAGTTTTCAAAGAATTCCCCGATCAGCCAGAAGCCTGCGCGGAAAAGCTCTACCAGCACTTCTCCCGCCGTGGCAATGGCCACAGACACAAGGGAAACCGCCACTGCCGCAGCACAGAAGATGAACTGGCCGAGAGTCTTGGCGATCAAATGCGCCGTCGGGGTAACGGGCAGGGTAAAGCTCAGATAGCCTTCCAGCGAAAAGAGGTTTTTGTAGAACCGGACGATGCCGTAGCCCACCGTCATACCGATGCAGGCGATCACGGTGATGATCAACGCTATCACGGAGGACCAGAACAGGATGCCGTAGGACACGTGGTCGTTTTCAAAGAACTGTACGAAGCGGCAGAGCACGCTGATGCCAAGCAGAATGGCATACACCGGCAAAAGGGTGCGCGTATAGGCATAAAGCTCATATTTCAGCAGTTTCTTTACCATTTGAACACCTCCCGGAAGAGCTCATCCACGCTCTTCCCGTTTTCCGCACGGATCTCATCCACCGCCTTCTGCAGGGTGATCTGTCCGTTCTGGATGAAGATGACCTCGTCCAGCACCTGCTCGATATCGGAAATGAGATGGGTGGAAATGAGGACGGAGGCATCCGGATTGTAGTTGTTGATGATGACCGACATGATGTAGTCCCGCGTTGCGGGGTCAACGCCGGCAATGGGCTCGTCGAGAACATAGAGCTTTGCATTGCGGCTCATCACAAGGATGAGACAAACCTTTTCCTTATTGCCCTTGGAAAGGGTCTTGAGCTTCTTATCCGGGGAAATGCCCAGCTGCGTCAGCATCTCATAGGCCAGCTCCTCCCGGAAGTCGGCATAGAACTCCGTAAACATGGAGACGATCTGCCGCACCGTCATCCAGGTGTTCAGATAGCTGTTGTCCGGCAGGAAGGCCACCTCCGCCTTGCTCTCCGGTCCGGGGGCCTTGCCAACCACACGGATATCCCCCTCGGTGGGGGTCAGCAGACCGCAGGCCAGCTTGATCAGCGTGGTCTTTCCGCTGCCGTTGGGGCCAAGCAGGCCGATGAGCTTTCCACTCTCAACGGTAAGATTTACGTGATCCAGGGCGGTCACCTGGCCGTATGTTTTCGTAAGGTTCATGCATTGCAGCAACACACTCATTTCTTCCACTCCTCCACGTATCGTTTGATCTCGTCCTCACTGAGGCCGAGGGCGCCCATGGCTTCAAAATACTCCGCCGTCCGTGCCCGCACGACCTCGTCCCGTACGGCGGCGGCACCGGCGCTGTCGCTGACGTACCACCCGGAGCCGCGCTCGGCATAGACGATACCCTCCTCTGCGAGGCTTTCCAGAGCCTTCTGCACGGTGTTTGGATTGACTCCTGCCGATAGGGCAATGTCACGCACCGAAGGGAGCCGGCAGCCCGGCGGAAACTGTCCGCCGGCGATCTGCACGCTGAGCTGCTCGCACAGCTGGGGCGCAATGGGACGCTTCCGATCCAGATTCCATTCCAACGGGCCATCCTCCTTTCTTCAGTTTGTATTATCTTGCTAATACAATCTCACTACGGTGATAATACACTATTTACGGCCGTTTGTCAACAACTTTTTTTCCGCCCTTGACAGACCCCCCTTTTCCGTAATACAATTTGGTTACAGTCATACGCAAAAAGGAGATCCGAGTATGCCAAAATTTCCGGAAACCATCATAAATTATAATAAAACCACCCGTATGCACGGCGATTTCCCCCGCATACACCGGTTGGGGGCCGTCAGCCCCAACGGTGAGGCATCCCCTTTCCTCTGGCAGGGACGAATGATGCGGTTGGAGCTTTCCGATCCCTCCCGCGGGGTCGATCCGACGGTGCCCATCACCGCCGTCATCCGCGACCGGGAGACCGGCGAGGTGCTTTCCCGCTTCGGCGAGGGCTGCTATTACTATTCTCTTTATAAGGATCCTGCCGAGGATACCGTCCGCGTGCTCGGCACCCGGCGCGGCGAGGTGGGCTTCTGCGGCGACACCATCATGCTCTTTGAAAGCCGCGATCTCGTACACTGGAGCTGCCGGGAGCTGCTCTCCCGCCCCGGCTGGAAGTATTACAACACTTCCCTCACCCGGGGGCCCGAGGGCTATGTGCTGCTCATGGAGGCAAGCCATCCGGCAGAGGAGGTCGGTGTGCCCTTCACCTTCTTCTTTGCCAAGTCAAAGGATCTGATAAACTGGGAATTTCTGCCTGCGGAAAATGCCTTTTCCCGCAATATCTACAACGGCGGCCCGTGGATGACCTGGTCCCGCGGATATTACTACGTTATTTCCGTCACCGCCCTTCCCTTTGACCGCTATACAAACTATCTTTACCGCACGAAGGATCTCCGCACCTGGGAGGTTGGCTTCTACAACCCCATCCTCTCCCCGTCGGCAGAGGACCGAAAGGTATCTCCTCTCGCCTGCGAGACGGAAAGAGGCTGGACGAAGGCCATCCCCGATATGTTCCTTGCAAGCTCCAGCGATATGGATCTCTGTGACTGGCCGGAGAAGGGCAAGACCCTGATGGTCTATCTTCTCGGAAACCAGATGGGCGATTACTACATGGCCGAGGCGGAGTACGACGGAAGCCTTGCCGATTTCCTGGAAAGCTATTTTAACTGATTTACGGCGCATACAAAAAGAGCCTCACGGACGTGAGGCTCTTTTCTGTGGCGTAAGACGTTTACTCTGCCTGCTTCTTTGCGGCAAGGGCACGGATGACGAAGAGGGTCGCCGCAAGCAGAACAACGGAGATGGCAAGGACGATCCAGGCATTCTGGATAAAGCCGGCGAGAATGTAACCGACGAAGGCAACGGCGGCCACGGTCAGCGCATAGGGCAGCTGGGTGGAAACGTGGGCCACGTGGTCACACTGGGCACCGGAGGATGCCATGATGGTGGTATCGGAGATAGGGGAGCAACGGTCGCCGCAGACGGCACCGGCGAGGCAGGCGGAAACGCTCATCAGGAGCAGTTCACCGCTGAAGCCAACGGAAACAACGATGG
Organism: Clostridia bacterium; assembly: GCA_017414715.1. GTDB lineage: Bacteria > Bacillota > Clostridia > Oscillospirales > QAMX01 > RGIG1911. The sequence goes on along the minus strand of JAFQKV010000059.1, from coordinate 2,589 downwards.
GCAGCAGGATGCCGAAAGTGCCCCAGGAGGTACCGGTGGAGAAGGACATGAAGATGGCGATGACGAAGATGATGGCGGGCAGCAGCAGCTGCATACCGGCAGCGGAGCCGCGGACGAGCTCAGCCACGAAGACCTTGGCGCCGAGGGCGGAGGTCATGTTGGACAGAGACCATGCAAAGATGAGGATGAGGATGGCGGGAACCATGGCCTTGAAGCCCTCGGGGATGGCGCTCATTGCTTCCTTGAAGGAGAAGGAGCGGCGGATGAGATAGTAGATCACGATAAGAATGAGGGCAACGACGGAGCCCATGGCAAGACCGACGGAGGCGTCGCAATCCGAGAAGGCGGAAACGATGTCGGTAGCGCCGGAGTAGGCAACACCGGTGTAGACCATGCCGGCGATGCAGCAGACGATGAGGATGATCACGGGCAGAACGAGGTCAATAACGCGGCCGCGCTCGTTGAACTTCTGAGCTTCGGCGTTCTCATAGGGACGCTCGGCGGTGAAGAGGTCGCCGTTCATGGCATTGCGCTCGTGCTTGGCCATGGGACCGTAATCAAACTTCATCCACGCCATGAGAAGGATCATGGCAATGGTCAGCAGGGAGTAGAGGTTATAGGGAATGGCCTTGATGAAAAGCTCGATGCCGTTGTAATCCTTGACGACACCGGTGACAGCGGCAGCCCAGGAGCTGATGGGAGCGATCATGCAGATGGGGGCGGCGGTGGCATCAATGATATAGGCAAGCTTTGCGCGGGAGATGCCCTTCTGGTCGGTGACGGGGCGCATGACGGAGCCGACGGTCAGGCAGTTGAAATAGTCATCCACAAAGATGAGCACGCCGAGGGCAAAGGTGGAAAGCAGCGCACCGGGACGGGTCTTGATGCGGTTAGCAGCCCACTTGCCGTAGGCGGCGGAGCCGCCGGCGCGGTTCATGAGGATGACGACGATGCCGAGCACCACGAGGAAGATCAGAATGCCGGCGTTCCAGGAATCGGCGGCGGCGGCGATGATACCCTTGTTGAGAATGGTATCAAAGGTGGCGACGGGATTGAAGCCCGCATACATCAGCGCACCGGAGAGGATACCGATGAAGAGGGAGCTGTAGACCTCCTTGGTGATGAGGGCCAGCACGATGGCGATGATGGCGGGCAGCAGGGCGAGGAAGGTGGCATAAACGCCGGTCTCCTCGTCACGGATGACCTTCAGGGCGGCCTCGAGCTTTTCGGCAAAGCCCTCGGTGCCGACGTTTTCGTCGTAGCTGTCGACAAACTCGTGTGCAGCGTCCGCGCTTTCAAAGGCAGCTTCAGAGGCAGCCACGGCAGGCACCGCAAAGAGGCAGGCAAGCAGCATCGCGACGAGAAGCAGGGGAAGAATACGCTTCATAATTTGTTCCTTTCCCGTGTTTTTCGACAAAACAAAATGCGGGATCGGATATGCCGAGCCCGCAAAAGCATGCTTTCTAAAAAAAACTGATAGCGCTCCACACTCCGTGACAGTACGGCACATATTCTGCGACGTACCAACGAAAGGCGCAGGACAGCGCAGCCTTCCATTTCGGCGGTGTCCCTCGCGCCTGCCGCGGCCTGTCCGCGCATAGCGACGGGAGCGGTGAACCCCGCACCTCTACCATTTTGAGTTATCTCAAAACACATATATGATATTGTAGGGTCATTGTAGCATATACCCCTATACTTTGTAAAGAGAAAGTTTACATTTTCGCCATAAATTCCCCGGGTTTTCCTTGACCTTTTGGACACGAACCGCTATAATGAGGTCGTGGAAACACCACATTTTTAGGAGGTATTCCGATTATGTCTATCCGCGTTACGATCTGGAACGAATTCCGCCACGAGCAGAAGACCGAGTCCAAATGGTATCCCCTCATTCATTCCCACTATCCCGAAGGCATGCACAAGGCCATCGGCGAGCACCTGCTTGCCATGGATAACGATATCGACGTCGCCTATGCCACCCTCGACATGCCGGAGCACGGCCTGACCGATGAGGTGCTGGACAACACCGACGTTCTCGTCTGGTGGGGCCATATGGCCCATCAGGAGGTCGATGATGCTGTTGTCGCCAAGGTCTGTGACCGCGTTCTGCGCGGCATGGGTCTCATCGTTCTCCATTCCGGCCATCATTCCAAGGTCTTTAAGAAGCTCATGGGCACCACCGGCAATCTTTGCTGGCGCGAGGACAGCGAGCACTGCCGCGTCTTCAACGTTGCCCCCTACCATCCCATCACCGAGGGTATCGGCGATTCCTTCGTCATCGACGGCGAGGAGACCTACACCGAGTACTTCGACATCCCCAAGCCCGATGATCTCATCTTCATCAGCTGGCGGAAGGGCGGCGAGGTCTTCCGCTCCGGCTGCACCTTCACCCGCGGTGCCGGCAAGATCTTCTACTTCCAGCCCGGCCACGAGACCTTCCCCACCTATCACAATCCCACCGTGCTGAAGGTCATCGACAATGCCGTTCACTGGGCAAAGCCCGTCCGCATGATCGAGGAGCTCAAGTGCCCGATGGTCCGTCCCACCGAGGAGGACATCCACCGCGCCCTCAATCCCGAGGACTTCGGCGGT